>CAINOV010000382.1 GCA_903851655.1 uncultured Caulobacterales bacterium | reverse complement strand
TCTCCGCGGCCTGAAGGAGAAGTACGAGGTCCACCACGGGGTGCGCATCTCCGACGCGGCCATCGTGGCTGCGGCCACCCTGTCCAACCGCTACATCACCGACCGCTTCCTGCCGGACAAGGCCATCGACCTGGTGGACGAGGCCGCCAGCCGGGTGCGGATGGCCGTGGATTCCAAGCCCGAGGCCCTGGACGAGATCGACCGGCGGCTGGTGCAGCTGAAGATCGAGCGCGAGGCCCTGAAGAAGGAGACCGACGCCGGCTCCAAGGCGCGGCTGGAGAAGCTGGAGGACGAGGTCCGCGAGCTGGAGAACCAGTCCGACGAGATGACCCGCCGCTGGCGGGCGGAAAAGACCAAGCTGGGCGCCGCCGCCAGCGCGCGGGAGACCCTGGACCGGCTCCGCGCCGAGCTGGCCGTGGCGCAGCGGCAGGGCGACCTGCAGCGGGCGTCGGAGATCCTCTACGGCCAGATCCCGGCTGTGGAGCGCCAGCTGGCGGAGGCCGAGGACAGCGCCAAGGACCAGATGACCACCGAGGTGGTGGACGCCGAGCAGATCGCCGCGGTGGTCTCCCGCTGGACCGGCGTGCCGGTGGACCGGATGCTCGAGGGCGAGAAGGACAAGCTGCTGGCCATGGAGGACAAGCTCCGCGGCCGGGTAGTGGGCCAGGACGAGGCCCTGGAAGCTGTTTCCGACGCCGTGCGCCGCGCCCGGGCGGGGCTGAAGGATCCCAACCGGCCCATCGGCTCCTTCCTGTTCCTCGGTCCCACGGGGGTCGGCAAGACCGAGCTCACCAAGGCCCTGGCCGGCTTCCTGTTCGATGACGAGGCGGCGATCACCCGCCTCGACATGAGCGAGTACATGGAGAAGCACTCCGTCAGTCGCATGATCGGCGCCCCTCCGGGCTATGTGGGCTATGACGAGGGTGGGGCGCTGACCGAGGCGGTGCGTCGCAGGCCCTATCAGGTGGTGCTGTTCGACGAGGTGGAGAAGGCGCATCCGGATGTGTTCAACGTGCTGCTGCAGGTGCTGGACGACGGTCGCCTGACCGACGGCCAGGGGCGGACCGTGGACTTCCGCAACACGCTGCTGATCATGACCTCCAACCTGGGCTCGGAATTCCTGGCCAATCAGGGGGAGCATGACGACGTGGAGGCGGTGCGCCCGCAGGTGATGGACGTAGTCCGCCGCCACTTCCGACCGGAGTTCCTGAACCGGGTGGACGAGATCATCCTGTTCAAGCGCCTGGGTCGCGCGCAGATGACCTCCATCGTCGACATCCAGTTGGAGCGGGTGGAAAAGCTGCTGGCCGACCGGCGGATGACCCTGTCCCTCGATCCCGACGCCCGGGTGTGGCTGGGGGACAAGGGCTACGACCCGGTGTATGGCGCCCGCCCGCTGAAGCGGGTGATCCAGAAGGAGCTGGTGGACCCCATCGCCCGGCTGCTCCTCTCCGGAGGGCTGGCCGACGGGGACGTGATCCACGTGTCCGCCGGCGACGGCAAGCTGGCCATCGGCAAGCCGCGGGTGCATTGAGGGCGATCTGAACGAGGTTCCCGGGTCTTCGCCCGGGAATGACAGCTGTTAAAATATAAAATTAGTCGTCATTCCCGGCCTTGAGCCGGGATCCTCCTTCCGGCAAACCCCCTACCCCTCGAACGGGTCGCGCATCAGGATCGTGTCGTCCCGCTCGGGTGAGGTGGAGAGCAGCGACACCGGCGCGCCGGTCAGCTCCTCGATGCGGCGGACATACTTCACCGCCGCCGCCGGCAGGTCCTTCCAGCTGCGGGCGCCGTAGGTGCTCTCGCTCCAGCCCTCCATCTCCTCATAGACCGGAGTGGCGGCGGCCTGGTCGGCCATACCGGCGGGGAGGTAGTCCAGCACCCGGTCGCCCACCTTGTAGCCGATGCAGACCTTCAGGGTCGGGAAGCCGTCCAGCACGTCGAGCTTGGTCAGCGCCACCCCGTCGATGCCGTTGATGGCGATGGACTGGCGCACCAGCACCGCATCGAACCAGCCGCAGCGGCGGGGACGGCCGGTCACCGTGCCGAACTCCCGGCCCCGCTCCCCCAGCCGCTTGCCGTCATCGTCGAACAGCTCGGTGGGGAAGGGGCCTTCTCCGACCCGGGTGGTGTAGGCCTTGACGATCCCCAGCACGAAGCCGACCGAGCGCGGACCGAGGCCGGAGCCCGCCGCCGCCTGTCCCGCCACGGTGTTGGAGGAGGTCACGTACGGATAGGTGCCGTGGTCCACGTCCAGCAGGGCGCCCTGCGCGCCCTCGAACAGCACCCGCTTTCCGGCGCGGCGGACGTCGTCCAGCATCTTCCAGGCGGGGCGGGCGAAGGGCAGGACCTTGGGCGCCACCTCCTTCAGCGTGGCGAGCAGGGCGTCGGCGTTGATGTCCGGCAGGTCCAGGCCGCGGCGCAGGGCCTGGTGGTGGGCCAGCAGCCGGGCGATCTTGGTCTCCAGCGCCGCAGGGTCGGCGAGGTCGGCCACCCGCACGGCGCGACGGCCCACCTTGTCCTCATAGGCCGGGCCGATGCCGCGGCCGGTGGTGCCGATCTTGCCCGCGCCGGCGGCCGCTTCGCGGGCAGCGTCCAGGTCCCGGTGGATGGGCAGGATCAGGCAGGCGTTGTCCGCGAGGGTCAGCAGCTCCGGCCCGATGGCCACGCCCTGGCCCTCGATCCGGGCGATCTCGTCGAGCAGGGCCCAAGGGTCCACCACCACGCCGTTTCCAATGACAGAGGGTTTGCCTTGCACCACCCCGGACGGCAGCAGGGACAGCTTGTAGGTCTTGTCGCCCACCACCAAGGTATGGCCGGCATTGTGGCCGCCCTGGAAGCGGACGACCACGTCGGCGCGGTTGGACAGCCAGTCGACGATCTTGCCCTTGCCCTCGTCGCCCCACTGGGCGCCTACGACCGCAACATTTGCCATGGATAGCCGTCCTCACCTGCCCGGGGTGCACCCGGCGGCCCTTCGACAGGACTCGGCGACCGGATGTGGCTCGCAAAGGGACGGGCGCGGACGCGGAGATGCGCTCCGCGTCGCCGTCAGAAGGCGTAAATCAGGCGTGCGCCCAGGTCGTCAAGCCCCTGGTTCTTGCCGTGGTGCAGGATCTCCCCGTTGGAGAGGTGTTCATAGGACAGCTCCGCCGCCAGCCGGGGCGACAGCCGGTAGCCCAGGGCCAGGTCCGGCTCGAATTCCCAGTGCGAACCGAAGTCCTTGCGGGTGAGATAGAGGTGCAGCCGCCGCTGGGTTTCCGCGGGGCTGAGCCCCGGCGCGTTCACCGGCGGCAGGCCCGCCTTGCCGGTGGTGTAGGCCAGACCGATGCCGGGCCGCAGATAGAGCTGGCTGGGCAGGCCCAGCCGCTGCAGCCCGATCTTCCAGTCAAAGCCCACCGCCACCCAGTCCGTGGGCACGTCGGTATTGGCCACCGCCACCACGTGAATCTGAGGCTTGAAGATCAGGCCGAGGCTGTCCACCGGGGCGGAGCGCCAGCCCACAAGAAAGTCGGCGCCCCCCTCACGGCTGGCCGCGCCCAGGTCGTGGCCATAGACCCCCGCCATCAGCTCGCCCGCGGACGCCTGTCCGCCCAGCAGCAGCGCGCCCGCCAGAGCAAGCCCACGAAACCATCCTGTCATTGCAGCCCCCGAACCCGGTGTTCCCGTCGCCCCGCCCCTGTATCCCCCGACTTGGCGCCGGGGGAAAGGGGTTGGATCAACGGGATGGGCTCAGAAGTTGAGAACCCGGGCTTCCTTCACGTGGGGCAGGGCCCGGACCGCGCCCAGCTGCGCGTCGGTCAGGGCCTGGTCCACGCCCACCAGGCAGATGGCGTCGCCGCCCGAGGCCGTGCGGCCGAGGTTGAAGGTGGCGATGTTCACATGGGCGTCGGCGCACAGCAGGCCCAGCGCGCCGATGAAGCCTGGCTTGTCCAGGTTGTTGACGAACAGCATGGCCGGCGCGAAGGGGGCGTCCAGCTCCATGCCCTTCACCTCCACCACCCGGGGCGTGCCGGCGATGACGGTGCCGGCGAAGGTGCGCTGCCCGCCTTCCGCCGTCAGGGTGATCCGGACGAGGCTGTCATAGACCGGGGACATCTCCTGCTTGCTCTCGGTCACCGTCACCCCGCGCCCGGCGGCGACCGAGGGGGCGGAGACCATGTTCACCTCGGCCAGCATCGGGCGCAGCACGCCGGCC
>CAINOV010000381.1 GCA_903851655.1 uncultured Caulobacterales bacterium | reverse complement strand
TGGACGACATGCTGCGCCGGACCGGCTTTCGCAACATGGCCGCGGTCTACGGCCTGAAGGGCTTCGGCGACCTGGCGCTGGAGCGGGTGGCGGCCGATCCGCCCGACGTACTGCTGGCGGGGGTCCCCCATCCCGGCGCCCCGTCCTGGGGGGAGCGGGCGCTGCGCCATCCGGCGTTGCTGCGACTGCGGGACCGGATGCGCATCGAGGCGTTTCCGCAGGGCCTGCTGCTCTGCGGCGGGCCGGTGCTGCTGCAGACGGCGCCGCGGCTGGCGGCCATTCGCCGGCGGGTGACGGGGGCGGCGGCGTGACCCGGCTGGAGGGCGTGCTGCTGGCGGGGCTGGCGCTGCTGGCCTTCGGGTCCCTGTGGGCCGGGCCGGTGGCCACGCCGCTCGCGGTGCTGGCCCATCCCGACGATCCGCGCTTCATCATCCTGACCCAGCTGCGGCTGCCCCGGGTGCTGCTGGCGGTGCTGGTGGGCGGCGCCATGGGCCTCTCCGGCGCGGCGCTGCAGGGCTATTCCCGCAACGCGCTCGCCGATCCCGGCGTGCTGGGCGTCTCGTCCATGGCCAGCGCCGGGGCGGTGATCGCCCTCTATTTCGGCCTGACCGCCGTCACTCCCTGGGCCCTGCCGGTCAGCGCGGCCCTGGGGGCGGCGCTGGGGGGCGTCCTGCTGATGACCCTGGCGGGATGGAGCGAGAGCGCCACCACCTTCATCCTGGCCGGCGTGCTGCTGAACACCCTGGGGGGCGCGGCCACGGCCCTGGCCCTCAGCCTCGCCCCCGGCCCCTGGGCCCAGGCGGAGATCATCAACTGGCTGATGGGCAGCCTCACCGACCGCAGCCTGGACGAGGTCGGGCTCGCCGCCCCCTTCATCCTGGCGGGTTGCGGCCTGATCTTCCTCACCGGCCGCGCCCTGGACGCCCTGACCCTGGGCGAGGCCGCCGCCGCGGGCCTGGGCGTGTCCCTGCGGGGCCTGCGCGTCCTGCTGGTGGCGGCGGTGGCCCTGTCCGCCGGCGCCAGCGTGGCGGTGAGCGGGGTGATCGGCTTTGTCGGCCTGATCGTTCCCCATCTGCTGCGGCCCCATGTGGGCGCCCGGCCCTCGGCCCTGCTGCGGCCCAGCCTGATCGGCGGCGCCATCCTGCTACTGGCGGCGGACACCGCCGTGCGCCTCGCCCCCACCCCGGCGGAGCTGAAGCTGGGGGTGGCCATGGCGGTGATCGGCGCCCCCTTCTTCCTGCTGGTCCTGGTCCGGGGCGGCGTGCAGGGGCGGTGGAGCGCGGGCCGATGAGCGCGTCGCTGCGGGTCGAGGGTCTGTCCGTCCGGCTGGGCGCCCGGGAGGTGCTGGACGGCGTCTCCCTCGCCCTGCAGGCAGGACAGGTGACGGTGATCCTGGGCCCCAACGGCGCGGGCAAGTCGACCCTGATCGGCGCCCTGGCCGGACTGGTTCCCCCCCGCGCCGGCAGCGTCTGGCTGGGCAGCGAGCGTCTGGAGACCCTGGACCGCCGGCTGCGGGCCCGGCGGATCGCCCTGTTGCCGCAGCACACCGACATCGCCTGGCCCATCAGCGTCCGCAGTCTGGCGGAGCTGGGGCGGATCCCGCACCAGGGCGCCTTCGGGCTGGGCGAGCCGGATCGGCTGGCCGTGGACCGCGCTTTGGTCCGCGCCGGGGTCGACGCCTTCGCTGACCGCCCGGTGGCGGAGCTGTCCGGCGGCGAGCGCGCGCGGGTGCTGATCGCCCGGGGCCTGGCCGGCGAGGCGGACTGGCTGCTGGCGGACGAGCCGCTCACCGGCCTCGATCCCGGCCACGCCCTCGACGCCCTGGCCCTGTTCCGGGGTGAGGCGGCCCGGGGGGCGGGGGTGCTGCTCAGCCTGCATGACCTGGACCTGGCCGCCCGCATCGCCGACCGGGTGATCGTGCTGGCCGAGGGGCGGGTGCAGGCGGACGGCGCGCCGGCGGACGCCTTGACCTCCGCCCTGCTGCAGCGCGTCTATGGCGTGACGGCGGAGGTCCGGGTCACGGCGGGCCGCCTGCGGATCGACATTCTGGGACGGGACGGCCATGGGGAATAAGTCGAAGTCCGGTGTCCGCTCCTACGCCACCAAGGCCGGGCTGAAGCTTGCGCCCCTGTCGCTCCGGCCGCCGGCGCGCCGGGGCGATCTGGCGATCCTGGTGCCGATTCCCGACGGACGGCTGGATGCGGAGGCGAAGCTGAGCCTCGCGACCCTCGCCCGCTTCGCCGGCGACACGCCCATCATCCTGCTGAAGAAATCGACGGCCGAAATCACGTTCCCGGTCGCCAACAGCGAGACGGTGGAGGTCCCGGCCCCCTGGATGGACAGCCTGTCCGCCTACAACGCCCTGATGATGGAGGCGGCCTTCTACGAGGCCTTCCTCGGCTTTGACAACATCCTGATCTTCCAGCTGGACTGCCTGCTGCTGGGCTCGGATTTCCGCCGGTTCACGGACGCGGGCCTGTCCTACTGGGGCGCGCCCTATTTCCGGCGGAACGGCCAGCTGAAAAGCGTCGGCAATGGCGGCTTCTCCCTGCGCCGGCCGCGGGACTGCCTGTCGGTCCTGACGTCGGAGCGCCTGTCCGTCGGGCGGGTCAGCCCGTCCATGCTGCGACAGTACCTGAAGGGCGCCTATCTGCGGATCTGGACCGACTTCCTCGTCCGCGGCCGGGACCGGGCGGTCCCCCTGGGTCAGGCCTTCTGCGACGCCTTTCCCCGGGCCGAGGACGAGTTCTGGATCTTCTACGCCCCGGCCTTCAGCCCGCAGTTCCGGCTGGCCACGGCGCTGCAGGCGGTGGCCTTTGCGGCGGAGAGCCAGCCGCGCCGGGTGGTGGAGCTCAATGGCGGGGCGCTGCCCCTGGGCGTCCACGCCTGGGCCCGGCACGACCGGCCCTTCTGGGAGGAGGTCCTGCGGCGGGAGGGGCTGGCGCCGGACAAGGGCGGCTAACCCGGCTTGAAGCCCACCAGGGTGACGATCTCCCCCAGCTCAGGCCGGGCCTGGGCGCGGCGATCGGCGGCGTCGGCCTCCCGGGACAAGGCGCGCCAGTCCGGCGGATCGCCGGGCGCATAGGGATCAAGGCCCAGGGCCATGGCCCGGCTGTGCCGGTAGAAGAAGTTGGCCACGGCGTTGGGCGGCGGCTGGCGCACCCGCTCGAACCCGGTCGCTTCCAGCAGGCCCTGCAGGGTCCGGGCCGTCATCAGGGTCAGGTGCCGCGGCGTCTCCAGTCCGCGCCAGTCGGCGCCGAAACGGGCGAGGCCGAGGGCGGCGGGATTGGGCTGGGAGATCCATACCCGGCCCCCGGGGCGCAGCAGGTCGAAGGTCTCCCGCAG
>CAINOV010000380.1 GCA_903851655.1 uncultured Caulobacterales bacterium | reverse complement strand
GGTCTTCGCCCGGGAATGACGACTAAAATATATCCATAAAATCATGTCATTCCCGCCCTTGAGGCGGGAATCCCCGTCCGGATAGGGCGCCAAATCCTGAGCAAGGTTCCCGGGTCAAGCCCGGGAATGACAGTGTTTGGTTTTTTAAAGCCGTCATTCCCGGCCTTGAGCCGGGAACCTCTGTCCGGACGCCCCCCTCAGTCCGCCGCCGACTTCCGCCAGACGATCTTTCCCTGGAACAGGGTGATCTCGCAGCTCATGTCCTTCACCGCCGCCGCGGGCGCGGTGGTCGGGTCGAGGCTCCACACGGCGATGTCGGCGGACTTGCCCACCTCCAGGGTTCCCGTGCGGGTCTCGGCCCCGATCTGGCGGGCGGCCCAGGCCGTATAGGCCCGCAGCGCCGTGCGGCCGTCGACGGCCTCCGCCGTTCCGAACGGCGTCGCGCCCCAGGTTCCGCCCAGGGTCTGGCGCGCCTGCGCCGCCCACAGGCCGTAACGGGCCGCGAAGGGCGTCACCGGGGAGTCGGAGCCGCCGGTCCAGATCACCCCCCGGGCCAGATAGGTGCGCAGGGGGTTCAGCCTCAGGCTGCGCTCCGGCCCCAGATTGGCGGCGTAGATGTCCCCCAGCCACCAGGCGAAGCCGGGCTGCGCCTCCGGATAGCCGGCGTCATAGGTCTTCTGCAGGAAGGCCATCTGCGCCAGGGCGTGGTCCGTGGGCGTGTTGGCGTGGATGATGGACAGGCGCAGGCCCTTGTTCGGCGTGGCCTTCAGGGCCTCGGCATAGGAGTCGACCACCCAGTCGATGGCCCGGTCGCCGATGGCGTGGGTGCCCACCCCCACGCCGGCGTCCACCAGCAGCTTCACCTCCTGGCGATAGACGTCAGGGTCGGTCTGCGGATAGCCGTGATTGCCGGCGGCCGTCTCCGTCCGGCGGCGGTTCCAGTCCTGGTACATCCAGGCGGTGGGGGCGGCCCCGCTGCCGTCCATGAACAGTTTCACCCCGCATACGCCGAGGGTCGCGTCCGGCAGGGTCTCGAGCTCGCTCTGCGCCACGCGGACCCGGGCGATGGCCTCGCGCACCGTGTCGAGGCTGGTCCCGCCGGTGAACAGCACGCAGGCGTTCACGGTCAGGCGATGGGCCCGGGCCGCGGTCAGATAGGCGGTCCAGTCCTCCGGCGACAGGTTGGGGTCCTTGAAGCCGGTCATGCCCTCCCGGTGCAGGGCCTCGACCATGTGATCCAGGGCCTGGGCCTTCTGGGCGGCGGTGTAGGGGGGAATGAGCCGCGCGACCAGATCCTGGGCGGTTTCCTTCAGCACCCCGGCCGGCGCCCCGTCCGCCCGCCGCTCGATCGTCCCGGCGACGGGGTCCCGCGTGGCGGCGTCGATCCCCGCCAGCTTCAGGGCCTGGCTGTTGGCGACGCCGTAATGGCCGGTGGCGTGCTCCAGCCAGACCGGATTGCGCGGGCTGACGGCGTCCAGCTCCGCCGCCGTGGGATAGCGGCCCTCCGCCAGCTTGCCCTCGTCCCAGCCGGCCCCGACGATCCACTCCCCCGGACGGGCGGTCGCCGCGCGCCGGGCCACGGCGGCCAGCAGGTCGGGGAGGTTGCGCACCCCGTCCAGCGGGATCTGGAACAGGGCGTCCTCGCCGGTTTCCAGGATGTGGGCGTGGGTGTCGATCAGGCCGGGGGTGGCGGTGCGGCCGCGCAGGTCGATGATCCGCGTTCCGGGGCCGATCCGCCCGCCGATCCGGGCGTCGGAGCCGATCTCGACGATCCGCCCGTTGCGCACCGCCAGGGCCTGGGCCACCTGGTCGCGGCGGTCCAGGGTCAGCACCCGGCCGTTCAGCATCACCAGGTCCGCCGGGGGGGGCGGACGACCGAAGGGAGAGAACAGGGGCGCCGCCGCCGCCGGCCCGGCCGCCGGGGCCGCCAGCAGCAGCACAGCCGCGACGGCGGAGCCTGTGACCGGATGTCTGCGCCGAGCCTGCCTCATCCCTGCCCTCCGATGGATTGGGGGGGCAGGGTGAGGGCGGCCGCGGCGCGACGTCAAGGGATCAGTAGCGGTAGTGGTCCGGCTTGAACGGGCCAGACGTCGGCACGCCGATATAGTCGGCCTGGTCCTTGCGCAGCACGGTCAGCTGGGCGCCCAGCTTTTCCAGGTGCAGCATGGCCACCTTCTCGTCCAGGTGCTTGGGCAGGGTGTAGACCTGCCGCCCATACGCCTTGTTGTTGGTCCACAGCTCGATCTGGGCCAGGGTCTGGTTGGTGAAGGACGCGCTCATCACGAAGCTCGGGTGGCCGGTGGCGTTGCCCAGGTTCACCAGACGGCCTTCCGACAGGATGATCAGCTTCTTGCCGTCCGGGAATTCCACGTGGTGGACCTGCGGCTTGATCTCGTCCCACTTGAAGTTGCGCAGGCCGGCGATCTGGATCTCGCTGTCGAAGTGGCCGATGTTGCAGACGATGGCGTTGTTCTTCATCTGCCGCATGTCGTCGACGGTGATCACGTCCTTGTTGCCGGTGGCCGTCACGAAAATGTCTGCCTTGTCGGCCACGGCCTCCAGGGTGCGGACCTCGTAGCCCTCCATGGCCGCCTGCAGGGCGCAGATCGGGTCGACTTCCGTGACGATCACCCGGGCGCCGCCCTGGCGCAGGGAGGCGGCGGAGCCCTTGCCGACATCGCCATAGCCGCAGACCACGGCCACCTTGCCGGCCAGCATCACGTCGGTGCCCCGGCGGATGGCGTCCACCAGGCTTTCGCGGCAGCCGTACAGGTTGTCGAACTTGGACTTGGTGACGCTGTCATTGACGTTGATGGCGGGGAAGGGCAGCTCGCCCTTCTTGGCCATCTCGTAGAGGCGGTGCACGCCCGTGGTCGTCTCTTCCGACACGCCCTTGATGGCGTCGCGGATGGCCGAGTAGAAGCCCGGCTTTTCCTTCAGATAGCGCTTCATCACCGCGAAGAGGGCTTCCTCCTCCTCGTTGGCGGGGTGGTCGAGGACGCTGGGGTCCTTTTCCGCCTTGGGGCCCAGCACGCAGAGCAGGGTGGCGTCGCCGCCGTCGTCCAGGATCAGGTTGGGATAGCCCCCGTCGCTCCACTCGAAGATCTTGTGGGCGTAGTCCCAGTACTCCACCAGGTTCTCGCCCTTGAAGGCGAAGACCGGCGTGCCCTTGGCGGCGATGGCCGCGGCGGCGTGGTCCTGGGTCGAGAAGATGTTGCACGAGGCCCAGCGCACGTCCGCGCCCAGGGCCTGCAGGGTCTCGATCAGCACCGCGGTCTGGATGGTCATGTGCAGGGAGCCGGCGATGCGGGCGCCCTTCAGCACCTGGGCGGGGCCGTATTCGGCGCGGGTGGCCATCAGGCCCGGCATCTCCGTCTCGGCGATGTCGATCTCCTTGCGGCCCCAGTCCGCCAGGCTGATGTCCTTGATGATGTAGTCGGCCATGATGGCGAGGCTCCGGTCCCGTGAATGTGCACCGGTTCTACCGTCAGAGCGTCAACAGGGCAATAACGATATAAAGATATCTTTATATCTGCATTGCATTGTCATTGCGCCTGCCCGCGCGACCGGACGGAGGTTCCCGGCTCAAGACCGGGAACGACATGATTTTATGGATATATTTTAGCTGTCATTCACGGGCGAAGACCCGGGAACCTGGGTCAGGATGGGGCGCCACACCTTGCCGGAGGGTCCCGCCTCACTGGCGGGAATGACGTCTGATGTATATGTATTTTTAAACTGCTGTCATTCCCGGGCGAAGACCCGGGAACCTGGATCAGGATGAAGCGCCATGTCCGGAGGAAGGCTCCCGGCTCAAGGGCGGGAATGACATCTGATCTTGAATTATGAACGTCGTCAGGCGGCGCGGACGGCCTTCTTCACCTTGGCCACGGCGCGCATGCGCTTCAGGCGGGACAGGTGGTCGATGAACAGGACGCCTTCCAGGTGGTCCATTTCGTGCTGGATGCAGACGGCGTAGAGCCCCTCGGCCCATTCCTCCACCGTCTCGCCGTGATAGTTCATGTACCGGATGCGCACCCGGGCCGGGCGCTCCACCGCGTCATAGATGTCGGGGACGGAGAGGCAGCCCTCCTCGTATTCGAACAACTCCTCCGAGGCCTCGAGGATCTCGGGATTGACGAAGTGCCGGGGCTGGGGGTCTTCCCCCTCCCGGGCCAGGTCCATGACGATCACCCGCTGGGGCACGCCGATCTGGATGGCGGCCAGGCCGATGCCGGGGGCGTCGTACATGGTCTCGAGCATGTCATCCATCAGCGCGCGCAGGGCGTCGTCCACCCGCGCCACGGGGGCGGATTTCTGCTTCAGCACCGACTGGTGGTCGGCGACGGTAAGGATCTCTCGGATGGCCATGGGGTCGAGGTAGGATCAAGTCCGGGAAAGGTCAAGTGGATCAAGGGGTGGGGGTGGTTCTGAAGGGGGTTCCCGGCTCAAGGCCGGGAATGACAGCTAATTTTGAATTTTTATTTCATGTCATTCCCGGGCGAAGACCCGGGAACCTTGATCCGCACCCCTCACTCCGGCGGCGCCAGCTTGGACAGGGGGCGAAGGCTGCCGTCCAGGGGCTCCAGCACCGGCAGGCTCTTGCCCTCATGGTCCACGGACAGGGCCTCGAAGCGCTTGGCCTGGGTCAGCACGCTGCTTTCCAGGGAGCCGACGAAGTCGTTGTACTTGGCCACCGCCCGGCGCAGGCCGTCCCCCACCCCCTGGACGTGGCCGCCCATCACCGACAGGCGCTTGTACAGCTCGCGCCCCAGCTCGGCGATCTGGTCGGCGTTGCGGGACTGGTCCTCCACCCGCCAGCCATAGGCCACGGCCTTGCACAGGGCGAACAGGGTGGTGGGGGTGACCAGGATCACCCGCTTGTCCATGGCCTCGGTCATCAGCTCGGGCGCCCGGTCCAGGGCCGCGGCCAGGAACCCGTCCCCGGGCACGAACATGGCCACGAAGTCCGGCGAGCCCTCCCCCTTGAACTGGTCCCAGTAGGTCTTGGCCGACAGGCCCTGCATGTGCTGGCGGACGCTGGCGGCGTGGCGGACCATGCAAGCCTCCCGCGCGGCCTCGTCCACCGCCTCCTGCGCCTCGAGAAAGGCGGTGAGGGAGCATTTGGCGTCGATCACGAACACCCCGCCGCCGGGCAGGCGCACCTTCACGTCGGGGCGGCGGCGCCCCTCCTCCGACTCCACGCTGAACTGCTCCTCGAAGTCGAAGCGGGCGGACAGGCCCGCCGTCTCCAGCACGTTGCGCAGGGTCTGCTCCCCCCAGCGACCCTGCACGCCGGCGCCCCGGCGCAGGGCCTGGGACAGCTTGCGCGCCTCGGCCTGGGTCTCGGCGGAGGCCTGCATCAGGGCGGTGATCTGGGCGCGAAGGCCGCCGGCGTCGTCCGCCCGGCTCTTTTCGATCAGCTGGACCTGTTCCTCGAATTTCTTCAGCGTGTCGGCCACGGGCTTGAGCTGCTTTTCCAGCTCCGACTGGGCCAGCTGGGCCCGGGCGGTGGCCTGTTCGTCGGCGCGCTTGATCAGTTCGTCCTGGGCCTTGGTCAGGGTCTCCGCCGACAGGGCGCGGAAGGCCTGGCCCATGGAGGCGCTGACATCCTCGAAGCTTCGGGCCCGGGCCTCCGCCTCGGCGATGCGCAGGCCGGCCTTGGCCAGCTCCTGCGCCAGGGTGTCGGCGCGGGCCCGCTCCCGCCGCGCCTCCCCCAGCAGGAACCAGACGAAGCCCCCCAGGCCCACGGCGGCGAGGCCCAGGATCAGGGCGATCACGGAAGAGATGTTCATGCCTTGTTCCTTACCCCGGCGAGGCGCGGCGCGGAAGGGGGCGGGCGCCGGATTTCGGGGGCGGTTCTGTGGGCAGGACCTGAGGGGGCGTCGTCCGGAGCGACGCGGCGCCCGAAAAAAGAACCGCGCCCGCCGCTGCCCGGTTCTTGCAGGTCCGAGTGAACGAACCTGAACCGACAGCGACGGGCGCGAGGGACTTTGGACCTCCATCCAAGGCCTGCACAGTGCGCCGGTCCTGTGAAAAACGCCAATCAACAGGATGTGAAGCGGGATTTTCCCGATTGCGGCGCCTCACGGACGAAATCGTCCGGGTGCGGAGTCCCTCCGGAAATCGTGTCCCGAAAATTGTGGACGCGGTCGCGACGTGCTAGGCGCACGACTTCGCCCCCCTGTCGCCCGCTCTCCAGCCCGCCGGACCCCGTCGCCGATGTCAGCTCCCGTCTTTCCGCCTGCGCCCGATCTCGTGGCCCCCAAGCGCGCCCTCATCTCCGTGTCGGACAAGACCGGGCTGGTGGAGGCCGCCCGCGCCCTGGTCGCCGCCGGGGTGGAGCTGGTGTCCACCGGCGGCACCAAGGCCGCCCTCGCCGCGGCGGGCCTGCCGGTGAAGGACGTGTCCGAGCTCACCGGCTTTCCCGAGATGATGGACGGCCGGGTGAAGACCCTGCATCCGGTGGTGCACGGGGGCCTGCTGGGGGTGCGGGACGCCGAGAGCCACGCGGCGGCCATGGCCGAGCACGGGATCGGCCCGATCGACATCCTCTACTGCAATCTCTACCCCTTCGAGGCCACGGTGGCTGCGGGGGCGGACTTCGAGACCTGCGTGGAGAACATCGATATCGGCGGGCCGGCCATGATCCGCTCGTCGGCCAAGAACCACGGCTATGTGGCGGTCTGCGTCGATCCCGAGGGCATGGCCGAGGTGGTGGCGGCCGTCGCCGCGGACGGGGGCACGGGGCTCGCCCTGCGCAAGCGCCTGGCGGCCCGGGCCTATGCCCGCACGGCGGCCTATGACGCGGCCATCTCCGCCTGGTTCGCCGGCCAGCTCGGGGACGCCTGGCCGGACCGCAAGTCCATCGCCGGGACCCTGGCCCAGACCATGCGCTATGGGGAGAACCCGCACCAGGCGGCGGCCTTCTACCGCACGTCGGAGGCCCGGCCCGGCGTCGCCGGCGCCCGGCAGCTGCAGGGCAAGGAACTGAGCTACAACAACATCGCCGACACCGACGCCGCCTATGAGCTGGTGGCCGAGTTCGCCGACCAGCCCGCCGTGGCCATCATCAAGCACGCCAATCCCTGCGGCGTGGCCGTGGGCGCGACCCTTTCGGAGGCCTATGACCGGGCCCTGCAGTGCGACCCGGTCTCGGCCTTCGGCGGGGTGATTGCGGTCAGCCAGAAGCTCGACGCAGAGACCGCCCGCCGGATCACCGAGCTGTTCACCGAGGTGGTCATCGCCCCGGACGCGGACGCGGACGCCATCGCCCTGTTCGCAGCCAAGAAGAACCTGCGGCTGCTGATCGCCGGCGCCCTGCCCGACCCCCTGGCCGGGGGCGAGGTGTTCCGCTCCGTCGCCGGGGGCTTTCTCGTGCAGTCGCGGGACACGGCCCGCATCCGCGCCGCGGACCTGAAGATCGTGACGAAGCGCCAGCCGACGCCCACCGAGATCGCCGACATGCTGTTCGCCTTCACCGTCGCCAAGCACGTGAAGTCCAACGCCATCGTCTATGCCCGCAACGGCCAGACGGCGGGCATCGGCGCGGGGCAGATGAACCGTCGCGACTCCGCCCGGATCGCCGCCCTGCGCGCCGCAGAGGCCGCCGAGGCCGCGGGCCTGCCCCACTCCCTGGCCCAGGGCTCCGCCTGCGCATCGGAGGCCTTCTTCCCCTTCCCCGACGGCCTGCTGCAGGCGGTGGAGGCGGGGGCGACGGCGGTGATCCAGCCCGGCGGCTCGATCAAGGACGCCGACGTCATCGCCGCGGCGGACGCGGCGGGGATCACCATGGCCTTCACCGGCGTCCGCGTCTTCCGCCACTAGGACCGCAGCATGAGCGACACGCCTCCGGACCTGAAGATCGCGCCGAGCTCGGGCCCTCGCGGCAAGACCGTGGGCATGGTCAGCCTGGGCTGTCCCAAGGCCCTCGTCGATTCCGAGCGGATCCTGACCCGCCTCCGCGGCGACGGCTACCAGACGGTGGGGGACTATGCCGAGGCGGACGCGGTGATCGTCAACACCTGCGCCTTCCTCGACAGCGCCCGGGAGGAAAGCCTCGAGGCCATCGCCGAGGCGCGGGCGTCCGGCCGTCCCGTGATCGTCACCGGCTGCATGGGGGGCGAGGAGGCGCTGATCCGCGACCGCTTCCCGGACCTCGCCGCCGTCACAGGCGCCCAGGCCTATGACGCGGTGGTGTCCGCCGTGCATCGCGCCGCGCCGCAGCCCTTCGCCGAGCTGATCCCCACGCCCCCCGCCGGGCTGAAGCTGACGCCCTCGCACTACGCCTATCTGAAGATTTCCGAAGGCTGCGACCATCGCTGCAGCTTCTGCATCATCCCGTCCCTGCGCGGCGATCTCGCCTCCCGGCCGGTGGGCGACGTGCTGGCCGAGGCCGAGGCCCTGGTCGACCGCGGGGTGAAGGAGCTCTTGGTGGTGGCCCAGGACACCTCCGCCTACGGCCTCGACATCCGCTACCAGCCCGGCGACTGGCGGGGCCGGGAATGGCGCGCCAATCTCGAGGACCTGGCCCGGGGGCTGGGGGAGCTGGGGGTCTGGACCCGGCTGCACTATATCTATCCCTATCCCCATGTGGACGCGGTGATCCCGCTGATGGCCGAGGGGAAGATCCTTCCCTATCTCGACATTCCCTTCCAGCACGCCAGCCCGTCGGTGCTGAAGGCCATGAAGCGCCCCGCCAATCAGGAGCGCACGCTGGAGCGCCTGGCCGCTTGGCGGGCCATTGCGCCCAAGCTCGTGGTCCGCTCCACCTTCGTCGTCGGCTTTCCCGGCGAGACCGAGGCGGACTTCCAGTTTCTGCTGGACTGGCTGGAGGAGGCCCAGCTGGATCGCGTGGGCTGCTTCGCCTACGAGAACGTCGCCGGCGCTGCGGCCAACCACCTGCCCGACCACGTGCCGGAGGAGGTGAAGCAGGACCGCCGCGCCCGCTTCATGAAGGCTGCCGAGGGGATCAGCCGGGCCAAGCTCAAGCGGAAGCTGGGCCACGTGATCGACGTCCTCGTCGACGCCGTCCGCCCCGATGGCGTGGCGCTGGCCCGCAGCGCCGCCGACGCCCCGGAGATCGACGGCTGCGTCTATGTGCGCGACGCCGCGCACCTGAAGGTGGGCGAATTCGCCCGGGTCCGGGTGGAGCGCGCCGACGCCTTCGACCTGCAGGCCGCCCCCATGGCGCCCCCGCCCGGCGCCCGCCCGGGCTTCCGCTCCGCCGGCGCCCGCATGCACCGGGTGATCGGGCGATAGGGGGCCTGAGCGCGGGGTCCTGACCCAGGTTCCCGGGTCTTCGCCCGGGAATGACGAGAATCTAGATATAAAAACACGCGTCATTCCCGCCCTTGAGGCGGGAACCCCCGTCCGGCTCTGCGGGGGTCGAGACGTCCCTTCGGGGCGCCTCACCCTGACGAAGATTGTAAAT
>CAINOV010000379.1 GCA_903851655.1 uncultured Caulobacterales bacterium | reverse complement strand
CCGCCGCCGACCATGTCCTTGGCGAATTCCAGGTCCAGCATCTTAAGACGCTTGATCTCGTCCCGCAGGCGGGCGGCGGTCTCGAACTCCAGGTTGGAGGCGGCCTCGCGCATGCGGGTCTCCAGGTCCTTGAGGGTCGCCTGGAAGTTGGAGCCGAGGAACGGCTTGGCCGCTTCCGCCACCCCGGCGTCGATGGTCACCCGGTCCGCCTTCTCGTAGGGACTGTTGAGGATGTCGGCGATGTCCCGGCGCACGCTTTCCGGGGTGATGCCGTGCTTTTCGTTGTAGGCGGTCTGGCGTTCCCGGCGGCGCTTGGTCTCGGCCATGGCCCGCTCCATGGAGCCGGTGATCCGGTCGGCATAGAGCACCACCCGCCCGTCCAGGTTCCGCGCCGCCCGGCCGATGGTCTGGACCAGGGAGGTTTCGGACCGCAGGAAGCCCTCCTTGTCGGCGTCGAGGATGAACACCCGGCCGCATTCAGGGATGTCCAGCCCCTCCCGCAAGAGGTTGATGCCCACCAGCACGTCGAAGGCGCCGAGCCGCAGGTCCCGGATGATCTCGATCCGCTCCACCGTGTCCACGTCGGAGTGCATGTAGCGGACCCGCACCCCCTGCTCGTGCATGTACTCGGTCAGGTCCTCGGCCATCTTCTTGGTCAGGACCGTGACGAGGGAGCGCAGACCGATCAGGGCCGCGTCCTTCACCTCGGCGATGACATCGTCCACCTGGCTGAAGGGGGAGCCGTCGGGGCGCTTCGACACCGGGCGCACCTCCACCGGCGGGTCGATCAGGCCGGTGGGGCGGATCACCTGCTCCACGAACACCCCGCCGGTGCGCTCCATCTCCCAGGGGCCGGGGGTGGCGGAGACGTGCACCGTCTGCGGCCGCATGGCGTCCCACTCCTCGAACTTCAGGGGGCGGTTGTCCATGCAGCTGGGCAGGCGGAAGCCGTATTCGGCCAGGGTCGACTTGCGCCGGAAGTCCCCGCGATACATGCCGCCGATCTGGGGCACGGTGACGTGGCTCTCGTCGGTGAACAAAAGCGCATTGTCGGGGATGTATTCGAACAGGGTGGGCGGCGGCTCCCCCGGTCGGCGGCCGGTGAGATAGCGGCTGTAGTTCTCGATCCCGGCGCAGGAGCCGGTGGACTCGAGCATCTCCAGGTCGAAGCGGGTGCGCTGCTCCATCCGCTGGGCTTCCAGCAGCTTGCCGGTCTCGGTGAACCACTTCACCCGCTGCTCCATCTCCGCGCGGATATGGTCCAGCGCCTGTTTCAGGGTGGGGCGGGGGGTCACATAGTGGCTGTTGGCGTAGATCTTCACGCTGGGCAGGTCGGCGGTCTTCTTGCCGGTCAGCGGGTCGAACTCGGTGATGCTCTCGATCTCCTCGCCGAACAGGGAGATGCGCCAGGCCCGGTCCTCGTAGTGGGCGGGGAAGATCTCGATCACGTCGCCCCGGCGGCGGAACGTGCCCCGGGTGAAGGCGGCGTCGTTGCGCTTGTACTGCTGGGCCACCAGGTCGGCCATCAGCCGGCGCTCGTCGATCACCTCCCCCACCGACAGCTGGAAGGTCATGGCGGTATAGGT
>CAINOV010000378.1 GCA_903851655.1 uncultured Caulobacterales bacterium | reverse complement strand
TGGTCGGCGCGGGCGAGGCGGCGGTTCCATCGCGCGCCAAAGCGGGCCCTGGAGCTACGCGCGCAAAGAGGCGCCGCCGAGCGCCGGATAGCGGACCCTTCCAGCGTCAGCTGAGGGGGGTGAGCGGACTCCCTACTCTATGCCTCAGTGGTGCGGCGACGCCGGAGCAGCCGATCCAAAGTGTCAGCCAGGATCGTGGCGCCGCTAGTCAGCATTGCTGCGAGTCCTGCTTCCAACAGCGCCCAGAGCAGAATGTTTGGATGCTCTGGGCGACCGCTGGCGTCAAACCATCTCGACGTCATGATGCTCGAGGTCACGCAGCCGCCGACGAAGAATGCCGTCGTCAAAACGACGAGTGGACTGAACGCTCCCGGATTGGCAGGCCGTCTGAACCTCGCCCTGAGCACGTGACCAACCGGCACCCCAAAAATCATGTAACCGACGAATGTTGCGAAGGCAGGTAGCGCAATTGCTGAAAATGACGCTGCAAAAAGCAGAATGATTGCGGGACTAACGAGCCAGACGCGGACCAGTTTCGACATCATGCCCAAATCCCATTCCGCATCAGATCGTTGAAGATCTCATGCTGATCGGAGGTCCGCAACGGGTCGACACATCCCTTTGGGTTCCGGTCCGAAACCCGACATTCGCAACGGTCGCGCGGAACGGTCGAGGCCGCCAGTCGCTGACCGAGTTAACTTCGCCCAAGCGTATCCAGAGGACCCGAAGAGACGTGCGCAAGAATACGTCTCAGCGCCGCGATGTTGTTTTCGTCTTCGGCAGCCTCAAGCGCATCCTGCAGCACCGCAAGGATGTCGTCGGCACCGACCAACTCCATCTGCCAATTCGGATAGATGCGCTCGCGCTGTTCAACGCTCCGGTCCAGCGAGACGATATCGTAATGGCGCGGATCGCTATGAAGGCTCGCGATGAGGTCCTTGACCTGAGCAGGCGGGCCTTCGATCCATTGGAAGAAGACGCCGCTGCCGAAGACCAGCACCCCGGTGATGTCGCGGGCGACATTGCGGCGTTGAGACCACGCGACCATGCGGTCGACCTCGGCGTCGTCGACGCCTTCGGCGGCACGACTGCAGTAGACGAAAGTCTCCAGCGTTGGACCGCCGAAGTCAGAGTCAAAGCCAGCGGCGCGTGGGAAACCGTATTCATCGAACATAGGTCAGCTCGCTTTTTCTTTGCCGGGCAGGTCGGGCCACCCGGCGGGTCAGCGGCAGGTAGCATAGCTTTCCGACTTGCATAAGGAACCATTGGCGCCCGGTCCCTGCTCAGCGCGACGGCCCTGGGCCGCTTCACGCCCCCTCCCGCCCGGCGCTCCGGTCCCTGAGCTCACGCCGCCGATCCGGGTCAACGCGTCCGAGGGTCTGCACGGCCAGGTCAGCCCCGAACGCCCTGCGGTCGTGCGGCGCTTGCACGTCGCCGCAATCGCGGCCTAGATGCGTCATCTCGACCCAGCGCTATCCTGTCCGTGATGAAACGTCCGGCAAGACGGACGGGTCGGCCATCGTCTTTGGGGGACGTCATGCGGCACGCATTCTGGATCACCGCTGTCGCGGCGTCGTGCTTTGCCCTGCTGGCCACGGCGCAGGCGGCGGAGCCGACGGCCCAGGTGAAATTGCCCACCCAGGATCAGCGCTTCACCGCCTTTCTGGACGCGGAGTTCGCGCAGGAGCTGAAGCTTCGTCCGCAACTGGCCACCCGGCTCGGCGTGAAGGACGGGGAGGACCGGCTCGACGACATCAGCGACGCGGCCGTCCTGGCGCGGCTGGAGTGGCGTCGCGCCAGCATCGCCCGGATGCTGGCGCAGTTCGACCGCAGCCAGCTGTCCTCCGACGCCCAGGCCAATTTCGACATCTGGCGGCTCGAGCTGGAGCGGGCCGAGCGCTCGTACCGCTTCCGCCGGTATCAACCGCCCTTCTACTCCTTCCTCTATTCGGTGCATTCGGAGCTGCCGAACTTCCTGATCAACACGCACACCGTGCAGGACGCTGCGGACATGCGGGCCTACAGCGCCCGTCTGCGGGCGATCCCGGCGGTGCTCGACACCGCCATCGACCAGAGCCGGGCGTCGGATGCGGCGGGGATCCACGCGCCGAAGTTCGAGATCGAGCGGGTGATCGCAGGCAGCCGGACCATCGTCTCCGGCGCCCCGTTCGACCGCGGGCCCGACTCGCCCCTCTGGGCCGACGCCAAGGCCAAGATCCAGGCCCTGTCCGCCGCGGGAAAGGTCACGTCGGGCGAGGCCGATACGCTGCTGGACGAGGCGCGGACGTCCCTGCTGTCCATCAAGCCGGCCTATGAGCGGGTGATCGCCTGGGCGCAGTCGGACCTGCCCACGGCCCCCAGCGGGCGAGCCGGGGCCGTCTCCCTGCCGGGCGGGGCCGAGTGGTACGCCGCGGCGCTGCAGCAGAGCACCACCACCGACCTCACCGCGGACCAGATCCATGCGCTGGGCCTTCGCGAAGTGGCGCGGATCGAGCAGCTTCAGGACGGGCTGGCCCGGGCGGCGGGCCTCAAGGATCGGGACGCCTACTACGCCCAGCGGGCGAAGGCGTATCCGCCGACGCCCTGGACCGACACCCTGCGGGCGGAGTATCTGCATCGCGCCAACGACGCGATCGCCCATACCCGGACCCTTCTCTCCGCAGCCTTCGGCGCCCTGCCGGTCTACCGCGCGGAAGTGGTGAGGGAGCCCGCGTTCAGCGAAGTGGCCGGCGGCGCAGCCCATGCGGCGGGACCCAGCCCCGACGGCGTCCGGCCGGGCCGGGTCTATGTCCACCTGCTGGGCGTGACCGACGATCCGGCTGGGGTCTACGACCTGATGTGTCACGAGGGGATCCCAGGACACGTGATGCAGGGCGACATCCAGGTCCGCCAGTCCGGCGCGCCGAAATTCCGCAAGGCCTACGGTTATGTGGCCTTCTCGGAGGGCTGGGCTCTCTACGCCGAGACACTCTGCAAGGAGATCGGCGCCTATCCGGACGCGGCGGCGGATTTCATGCGTCTGGACGCGGAGCTGTTCCGGGCGGCGCGGCTGGTGGTGGACACCGGCATCCACGCCAAGGGCTGGACCGAGGATCAGGCGGTCGACTACATGATCCGGGCCGGCCGTCGCCCTGAAAACCAGGCCCGCTCCGAAGTCCGGCGCTATATCACCGTCCCGGGTCAGGCCACCGGTTACAAGATCGGCATGCTGAAGATCCTGGAGCTGCGCGCGAAGGCCGAACAGGCGCTGGGGCCCCGGTTCGACGTCCGGGCCTTCAATGACCTGCTGATCGGCTCCGGATCGATGCCCCTGTCCGTGCTCGACCACCGGGTCGACACGTGGGTCGCCGCTCGCCGGTAGGGCGGGACGTCGAGGGACACGTCGCGCCAACTGCAGACATTGGCGCACCGCTGGAAACTTGCCGTTCGCCTACCGCCGGCGACCACGCCGCCACGGGCCGCACTGAGGCGCGGATCCAAGGCGAAGTATCGACCGAGGCTGACTCTGGTCGAACGGGCGGTTCAGCGCCGCGTGCTTTTCTGCCATTCCTGCGCCTGATATGACCCCACGGCATAGGAGGCGGGGAACACGATGGACATCCACAAACCGAAGCCGGTTCACAATCTCAAGGAGTTCCTGTCTGAGATCAGTGTGATTGTCTGCGGCATCCTCATTGCGCTGGCTGGGGAGCAGGTTGTCGAACGGATCCACGAGAACCATGTCGCCGCAGAAGCCCGGGAGCAGATCGCGAAGGAAGTCGCCACCAACCTCGCCGTCCTCGGCAACCGGGTGAAGTCCGAGCCCTGTCTAGACAAGCGGTTTACTGAATTGCGGCGGACGCTCGCCAAGGCGAACACCCCTGGCTATGTCGCGCCGAATTGGATCGGTCGCCCCGATGCGTGGGATAATCAGAGCGGGCGCTGGCAGGCGGCGTCCCAGAGCGGCCGGGCCGCCCTGCTGAGCAGTGAAGAGCAAAGGGGGTTCAGTTTCATCTATGGGCAGCTCGCCCAGATTCGTCGTCTCGAAGCCGACGAGCGCCAGCAGTGCTCGCACATCGAGGCCCTTCAGGGCGTGGCTCACCCGTCCGCGACACTGATCGATCCGGCCCGCTCGGCGCTCAGTGAGGCCATGGCCGACGATGCGGCCATCAGGGTCCGCATCGCGGAGTCCTCG
>CAINOV010000377.1 GCA_903851655.1 uncultured Caulobacterales bacterium | reverse complement strand
CGTGTGGAACGGGGACCGGCAGGCCAACCTGCTGGACGGCGGCGCGCACTTCTATGACACCTATCGGTGCGGCGACGGCAAGTGGATCGCCCTCGGCTCGATCGAGCCGCAGTTCTACGCCCTGTTGCTGGAGAAGGCGGGGCTGACGGATCCGGCCTTCGGCGCGCAGATGGACCGCCAGGCCTGGCCGGTCCTGAAGGAGAAGCTGGCCTCGGTCATCGCCGCCCGGACCCGTGCGGAGTGGACCGAGATCATGGAGGGCACCGACATCTGCTTCGGCCCCGTGATGGACCTCGACGAAGCCCCGTTGCATCCGCACAATGTGGCGCGGGAAACCTTCGTCACCGTGGCGGGTGTGGTCCAGCCGGCGCCGGCGCCGCGGTTTTCGCAGACCCCCGGCCGGATCCAGGGCCCGCCGCCCGCCATCGGCGCGGACACTGAGTCAGCGTTGAAGGATTGGGGCCTTTCTGTCGCCGAAATCGAAGGGTTGAAGTCAGCCGGCGCGATGTAGCGGGCCAGACATGAGGGTTCGGGGAGCCGATGCCGGGAGACATGCTATCCAGCGGCGGCGCCGTGCTGGCCCGGGCGCTTCGCCGGATGTCGGGACGGGACTCCATGCTGTATGTGGGCGGGGTCTCGTTCTTCGCCCTGTTGGCCCTGTTCCCGGGACTGACCCTGCTGGTCACCCTGTACAGCCTGATCGCGCCCCCCGGGCGGGCGGCGGCGGAAGCGGCGGCGTTCAGCGCGGTCCTGCCGCCGGCGGCCCAGGCGCTGGTGCATGACGAGGTCGCCAAGATCCTGAGGGCGTCGGTCCGGAGCCTCGGACTGCAGGGCGCCTTCTCGCTGCTCGTCGGGGCCTACGCCTCCCATCGGGGCGTCAAGGCCCTGCTGGCCGGCCTGCAGTTCATCTATGCCGAGCGACGGCCGCGGAGCATGTTCGAGTTCAACATGCTGGCCCTGGTCGTGGGGATCGCCGCGTTCCTGATCATCACCGTGGCCTCGTCCGGCTTCCTGGCGTTCCGGCTGGCGGTGTCGACCCTGCATCTGGCGCCCCTGAAGCAGACCTGGCTGTTCAACGCCTGGACCTGGGCGGGGGGCGGCCTGACCCTGGGCCTGACCCTGCTGTACCGCTACGCCATGGCCAGCCATCCGGTGAGCATCCGGGCCGCGGGCCTGTCCGGCGCGCTGGCGGCGCTGCTGACCCTCGGGGCGTCCTGGCTGTCGGCCCTCTATGTGACCCACGTGGTCAATCTCGGCGCGGCCTACGGCTCCATCGGCGCGGTGGTGGTGTTCCTGATCTGGTTGTCCTGGAACGTGAATGCGGTCCTGTTCGGCGCGGCCCTGACCACGGAGATCGAGATCGCCCTGGGGAAGGGCGCGGCCTCAGACCTTCCGGACGCGAAACCGCAGACCGTCGTCGGTCGCCTCCACTGACAACAATTCGTGGCCCGCTTCATGGACGAAGTGGGGAGCGTCGATCCGCGCCAGGGGATCGTCGGCCAGCAGGACCACCACCTGACCGCGGACCGCCCGCTCCAGTCCCCGGCGCAGGCGAAGGGTCGGCGTCGGGCAGCGATGGCCGCGGGCGTCGATTTCGATGTCGGGGTTGGGGAGAGGGGACGGCATTGGTCTGTTTGAGCAGGGCCGCCGCCGGTCTGCAATCCCCCTTTTCCCGCCCCCGACCGGCATGCGATGGTCGCCCCCCACGACCCGGAACCCGTTCATGCCTCAAGACCACGACAGCGGCGCCGTATGGCGAAGGAACGCCATCGCCGGCGTGATCATCGTCGGCATCCTTGTCGCCGCCTCGATCTACCGGCCCGACCGGGCGTTGCGCGTCGCCGTGGGCGTGACCGCCCATGACCTGTGCCAGGCGGTGTTCATCACCGGCCGCGACCCGGACGTCGCCTTTGCGGAGACCCTGGCGCCGCGCCCCGGTTACCGCCTTGTGGCGCGGTTCATGGCCTTCGCCGTGGACCGGGACAAGAGTACGGTCCAGGCCAAGCTCGGCGGCATCCGGCGAAACGCTGTCTACACCCCGGGCCGGGGGTGTCTGGTCACTGTCGGCGGCGGGCGTCCGCCGCGGCCTTTGCCGCCTGAGCCCGCCTCCTTGCCGCTGCTGCCGGACATCGCCGGGCCGGAGGTGGTGACGCCGCGGTCACCGGCGGTCCGCGCGGCCCTTGACCGGCTGTTCGCGGAGGAAACCCCCACCGATCCCCGGCGGGTCAAGGCCGTGGTGGTGCTGCAGCACGGGCGGGTGATCGCGGAGCGCTACGCCGCCGGCTATGGCGTCGACACGCCGGTGAACGGCTGGTCCATGTCCAAGTCCATCCTCAACGCCATGCTGGGGACCCTTGTCCGCGACGGGAAGCTGCGGATGGACCAGCCGGCGCCGATCCCCCTGTGGCGCAAGCCCGGGGACCCCCGGGGCGCGATCACCCTCGACCATCTGGCGCGGATGACCAGCGGCCTGTCCGTGGACCAGGACAGCTCCGGCTTCGATGTCGCGTCGCAGATCCTGTATGACGAGCGCGACACGGTGGGCGCCGCCGTCCGCCGCCCTCTCGCGCGGCCCGCCGGACGGGAATGGCGCTACTCGGACCCCCAGACCCTGATCCTCGCCCGGATCGTGGAGAACGTCGCCGGCGGCACGCCGGAGGGCTTTCTGCGTCTGGCGCGGCGGGAGGTGTTCGAGCCCCTGGGCATGACGGGAGTGACCATCGATTTCGACGCGGCGGGCAATCCGCTGATCTCCACCTACGTCGCGGCGCCCGCCCGCAGCTGGGCGCGGCTGGGCCAGCTCTATCTTCAGGATGGACGGATCGGCCAGGTGCGCATCCTGCCCCCCGGATGGGTGGACTATTCCCGGCGGCTGACGCTGAAGAGTCCCTATGGCGCCGGCTTCTGGGTGGTGGACACGCCGGATCCGGATTTCAGCAGCCTGCAGCAGGCGGGGTTGCCCAGGGACACCTTCCTGGCGTCCGGCAATCTCGGCCAGCGGGTCTATGTCATTCCCTCCCAGGACCTGGTCGTGGTCCGTCTCGGCCTGACCGTGCGCAACGGCTTCGGCGCGCGCCAGGACGCCCAGTTCATCCGCGCGCTGATCGCGGCCCTCCCCAAAGGATCGGACGCCCCTGCATGAAGACCCGCACTCTCGGCCCCTTTCAGGTCGGGGCCATCGGCCTCGGCTGCATGAGCCTCAGCCACGCCTATGGCCATCCGCCGCCGGAGGAGACGGGCGCGCGCCTGCTGCAACGGGCGCTGGACGTGGGCTACACCCTGTTCGACACGGCGTCGGTCTATGGGCTGGGGGCCAACGAGACCCTGATCGGCAAGACCCTGAAGGCGCGGCGGGACGAATTCATCCTGGCCAGCAAGTGCGGCCTGGGTCCGAACCCGGAGGGCCGCCGCGAGCTGACCGGGCGGCCGGAGGACATCCGCCGGACCTGCGACGACAGCCTGCGTCGCCTGCAGGTGGAGACCATCGACCTCTATTACCTCCACCGCCTCGACCGCCGCGTGCCCATCGAGGAGAGCGTCGGCGCCCTCGGAGACCTCGTCCGGGCGGGCAAGATCCGCGCTGTCGGCCTGTCGGAGGTGGGGGCCGACACCCTGCGCCGGGCCCATGCGGAATATCCGGTGACGGCCCTGCAGTCGGAATACAGCCTCTGGACCCGCAACCCAGAGGTGGCGACCCTGGAGGCCTGCCGCGAACTGGGGGTGGCCTTCGTCGCCTTCAGTCCGGTGGGGCGCGGCGTCCTCACCGGCAGCCCGCCGGATCCGGCCGGCTTCGTCCCGACCGATTTCCGCAAGGACATGCCGCGCTTCCAGCCCGACGCCTGGGCCGCCAATCTGCGCCTGCAGGACCGTCTGGTCGGGATCGCGTCCCGGGTGGGCTGCACGCCGGCCCAGCTGGCCTTGGCCTGGACCCTGTCCCGGGGCGATCATGTGATCCCGATCCCGGGCACGGCCAATATCGAGCACATGATCGAGAACGCCGAGGCGGACGCTGTGACCCTGAGCGCCGAGGTGCTGGAGGAGCTGGAGACGGCCATCAACGCCCGCACGGTGACCGGCGCCCGCTACACGGCCGCGGCCCAGGCGACGGTGGATACGGAGGAAATTCCGGACGACGCGCGGTGAGGCTTGAGGGAGGTTCCCGGGTGAAGCCCGGGAATGACAACTTTAAAATAATCCAGGTCATTCCCGCCCTTGAGGCGGGAACCTCTGCCAGAGAAACCCCCGACGTCACGCCCCCGGGCGGCTGCCTTCGCGGCGGGCGAGGAAGGCCAGGCGTTCGAACAGGTGGACGTCCTGCTCGTTCTTCAGCAGAGCCCCGTGCAGGGGCGGGATCAGCTTGGTCGGGTCCCGCTCGCGCAGCACGCTTTCGTCGATATCCTCGACCATCAGCAGCTTGAGCCAGTCCAGCAGCTCCGACGTGGACGGCTTCTTCTTGATGCCGGGCACCTTGCGGATGTCATAGAAGATCCGCAGCGCCTCGGAGACCAGCTTCTGCTTGATGCCGGGGAAGTGGACCTCGACGATCTGCTTCATCGTGTCGTCGTCCGGGAAGCGGATATAGTGGAAGAAGCAGCGGCGCAGGAACGCGTCCGGCAGTTCCTTCTCATTGTTCGAGGTGATGATGATCACCGGGCGGACCGCGGCCTTGATCGTCTCGTTGGTCTCGTAGACGAAGAATTCCATGCGATCGAGCTCCTGCAGAAGGTCGTTCGGGAACTCGATGTCGGCCTTGTCGATCTCGTCGATCAGCAGCACGGGACGCCTGGGCGCCTCGAACGCCTCCCAGAGCTTGCCCTTCTTGATATAGTTGCGGACGTCCTTGACCCGCTCGTCGCCCAGCTGGCTGTCCCGCAGGCGGGTCACCGCGTCGTATTCGTAGAGACCCTGATGGGCCTTGGTGGTGGACTTGATGTGCCAGGTCAGGAGGGGGGCGTCGAGGGCCTTGGCCACCTCATAGGCCAGGACGGTCTTGCCAGTGCCGGGCTCGCCCTTGATCAGCAGCGGCCGCTCCAGCGCGATGGCGGCGTTCACCGCCACCTTCAGGTCGCCGGTGGCGACATAGTCTTCCGTCCCTTCGAAACGCAGGCTCATTCAGTGAGGTCCTTCAAGCGGCGCGCCGGGCGCGAAACAACTGATCGCGGGCAAGTCTAAGGGCCTCACCGGGATAGGCAAGGGACCGCAACGCGCCGCCGGCAAGGTTTTGGCCGGCGACGCTGCGTCAACCTACGGCGTGTCTAGTCGTTGTCGGCGCCAGCGGCGGATTTCTTGGAGGGGGCGGGCAGGGGCGTCGCCCGGGTCAGGAAGGCCGGCACGTCCGAGCCGAAACCCACCACGCCATGGGTGTCGTCATGATCCCGCGGCGTAGCCTCGCGGACGCCGCGCACGGGTCTCGACCGATCGGCGTCCGCGCGCCGGGGCTCCGGTCGCGCCTCGCGGATGGGCTCGCTCCGGGGCGGCGGCGCAACGATATCTGCGGTGTCGGCGACCGGGGCGGCGGCCTTGGCCGGCGCCCGCGACCGGGTGCGGGCCGGTGCGGGAGCGGCCTCCCGCGCCTCGTCGACGACCGGGGCGGGCCGGAAGGGCTCCATCGAGGCGGCGTCTTCGGGGGCGCGATTGGAGGGGGCGTCCTTGCCCCGGGGGCCGCGGGGCGCCCGGTCGGAACGCTCGGGGCGACGGCTGGCGCTGCGCCCGCCGCTGCCGCCGCGTCCGCCGCGACGTTCGCTGTCGCCGCCGGCGGCCAGACTCCAGTCGAGCTCGAGCGTCACGGTCTCGGGCTCTTTCTTGGTGAGCTTGAGCACCTTGTCATAGGCCTTGGCGTCGTTGGGCGAGACGATCATGAAGGCCTTGCCGGTCCGGCCGGCGCGGCCGGTCCGGCCGATCCGGTGGACATAATCGTCCGCATGGAAGGGCACGTCGTAGTTGAACACGTGGCTCACCGCCGGAATGTCCAGCCCGCGGGCGGCCACGTCGGAGGCCACCAGCAGCTTCAGCTCGCCCTTGCGGAAGTTCTCCAGCGTCTTCATGCGCATGGACTGGTCGAGGTCGCCATGGATCGGAGCCGCGTCGAAGCCATGGGTCTTCAGGCTCTTGGCGACGATGTCCACATCGGTCTTGCGGTTGCAGAAGACGATGCCGTTGCCGACGTCCTCCTGGGCGATCAGGGCCCGAAGCGCCATGCGCTTGGCCTTGGAATCCCCCAGCGGGATCGGCGCGATGTACTGGCTGATGGTGTCCGCTGTGGTCGCCGGCCGAGTGGCCTCGATCCGGGTGGGGTCCTTCAGGAACTGGGTGGTCAGCCGGGTGATCTCCGGCGGCATGGTGGCCGAGAAGAACAGGGTCTGGCGGGAGGCGGGCGTCATCTTGAAGATGCGCTCGATGTCGGGAATGAACCCCATGTCGAGCATGCGGTCGGCCTCGTCCACCACCATGATCTGCACGCCAGTGAGCAGCAGCTTGCCCCGCTCGAAATGGTCGAGCAGACGGCCGGGCGTGGCGATGAGCACGTCGACGCCCCGGTCCAGCTTGCGCAGCTGGTCCTCGAAGGACACGCCGCCGATCAGCAGGGCCCAGGTCAGCTTTCCGCCGGCGGCGTATTTTTCAAAGGAGGAGGCCACCTGGTCGGCCAGCTCCCGCGTGGGGGCCAGCACGAGGCTGCGCGGCATGCGCGCCTTGGAGCGGCCGGCGGACAGCCGGTCGATCATGGGCAGGGTGAAGGCGGCGGTCTTTCCCGTTCCCGTCTGGGCGATGCCGAGGACGTCGCGTCCGGCGAGCGCGACCGGAATGGCCTGCTCCTGGATCGGGGTCGGAGTCGTGTAGCCGGTGTCGGCCACAGTCTGAACTATGGAGGGGCTGAGCCCCAGGTCTGCGAATGTTGTCATGCGTCCTGAAGATTAAGGCGGGGTCGGTGACCGGCGGACGCAATCGCGCGTCCTTATCAAGTCGCAGGCATAAGCATATTCTGCCTGACCCCGGCCTGTGGCGCGGACCATAGGCAAAACCTGCGGCAAGTCAATGTAAAGCCGCGATCCGCCGGGGTCGGCGGCCTCAGACATCCAGATCTTCGGCGGCAAACTCGGCGTTTTCCTGGATGAAGCGGAAGCGAAGCTCGGCCTTGCGGCCCATCAGGGTCTCCACCAGTTCGATCACGCCCTCCTCGTCCCGGGGAAGGGTGACCCGGGCCAGGGTGCGCTTGCGCGGATCCATGGTGGTTTCCTTCAGCTGGGCCGGCATCATTTCGCCGAGGCCCTTGAACCGGCCGATGTCCGGCTTCTTGCCCTTGAAGGTGGTGGCCATCAGCTCGTCCTTGTGCGCGTCGTCCCGCGCATAGGCCGTCGTGGCCCCGTGGCTGATCCGGTAGAGGGGCGGCAGGGCCATGAACAGCCGTCCGTTGCGGATGAGGCCCGGCATGGTCCGATAGAAGAAAGTGATCAGCAGGGACGCGATGTGCGCCCCGTCCACGTCGGCGTCGGTCATGATGATGATCCGCTCGTAGCGCAGATCCTCTTCCTTGAACCGGTTCCCGCCCTGGACGCCCAGGGCCAGCATCAGGTCCGACAGCTCCTTGTTGGCGCCGGTCTTGTCCGTGGTGGCCGAGGCCACGTTCAGGATCTTGCCCCGGAGCGGCAGGATCGCCTGGTTCTGGCGGTTGCGCGCCTGCTTGGCGGAGCCTCCGGCCGAATCCCCCTCGACGATGAACAGCTCGGAGCCGTCGGACGAGGTGCCTGAACAGTCCGCCAGCTTGCCCGGCAGGCGCAGCTTGCGGGTGGCCGACGCCCGGGCCACGTCGCGATCCTTGCGCCGCTTCAGTCGCTCCTCCGCCCGCTCGACCACGAACTGCAGCAGGGCGGTGGCGGCCTTGGGCTGGGCGGTGAGCCAGTGGTCGAAGGGGTCGCGGAGCACCGCCTCCACCAGCCGCTGGGCCTCGGAGGAGGACAGGCGCTCCTTGGTCTGGCCCTGGAATTCCGGATTGCGGATGAACACGCTGATCAGGGCGCCGGCCTGGGCCACCACGTCCTCGGCGGTGATCAGGCCGCCGCGCTTCTCCCCGGTCATTTCGGCGTAGGTCTTGAGCCCGCGAGTGAGAGCGGCGCGCAGGCCCGCCTCGTGCGTGCCGCCCTCCGGCGTGGGAACGGTGTTGCAGTAGGACTGCATGAAGGCGTCGTGCTCGCCGAAGCCCGCCGGCGACCAGGTGATGGCCCACTCCACCGCACCGCCTTCGTCCTTGCGCTCGATCCGTCCGGCGAAGGGTTCCGGCGTCACGGTCTCGACCGCGCCGGTGCGCTCCGCCAGGAAGTCGGCCAGGCCGTTGGGGAAGTGGAACACCGCCTCGGTGGGGGTCTGGTCGCTGACCCGCTCCGCGGCGCAGCGCCAGCGGATCTCCACCCCCCGGAACAGATAGGCCTTCGACCGGGCCATGCGGTAGAGCCGCGCGGGCTTGAACGCGCAATTCTCGCCGAAGATCTCCTCGTCGGGAACGAAGCGGACCAGGGTTCCACGCTTCTTCGATGGCTGGACCCGCTCGATGGGGCCCTGGGGCTTGCCGCGGCTGAAGCTCTGCCTCCATTCGAAGCCGTCCCGCCAGACGGTGAT
>CAINOV010000376.1 GCA_903851655.1 uncultured Caulobacterales bacterium | reverse complement strand
GCTCGCCCTCCAGCCGTTTGCGCTCCGCGATCACCCGATGCAGGTCAAACCGCTGGCTGATCAGATAATAGGTCACCGGCGTGCCGACGACGAGCGTGATTGTGAACGTGACGAACGGCGTGAAACCCGCACGATTGTGACCAATGACGACATTGATTGTATAGTCACAACTAATGGCTGCCGCGACGTAGAATATATCCAGCAGAACCGTCCAGAGTATCTTGCGGCTCAACATCAAATCCACAAGTCACCTCGATGGGTCGAATTCCGTCGCCGTGCGCCTTCAGGATTTTGTGGCGCGGCGCTGCGCCCCGGAAGCAGATCATGATTACAGCGCGAAATCATGAGCAATCCGTTTCCGGGAGACCGCCCAGTTGATCTGCCGCGCGCCCGTCACGCGAACGGACCGTCACGTCCGTCCGCCGGCAGGCGCGAACCCTTGCGCTCAGCACGGTGCTGTCCGACCCTGACGCGAAGCTGAACCCTAAAGGCAAGACCGGATGATCGACGCTCTCAAGGACGACCTGCGCGAAGCCGAGGCGGCGCTGCTGGCGGATCTGCGCCAGAGGCGGCGGGAGATCCGGGAGTGCTGGATGGGCGACGGAAGCGCCAACCAGCTGACGCTGGGGCAGAAGATCGCCGACCAGGTGGCCGCGACCATGGGGTCGTGGCGCTTCATCATCATCCAGAGCACCATCCTGCTGGTCTGGATCGTGCTGAACGTGACGGCGTACTTCGCGCACTGGGATCCCTATCCGTTCATTCTCCTCAATCTGGCCCTGTCCTTCCAGGCGGCCTATGCGGCGCCGTTCATCATGATGAGCCAGAACCGCCAGCAGGAGATCGACCGGCGGGAGGCCGAGGGCGACCACCAGATCAACATCAAGGCGGAGCTGGAGATCGAACTGCTGCACCAGAAGATCGACGCCCTGCGGGAAAAGGAAATCATCCAGCTGACCCAGGCCGTGCAGACCCTGACCCAGATGCTGGACGCCGAGCGGGCGGCGCGCGTCGCGGCGGGGGGATAGGCTCCGGTTCGCCCCGGACGCGGGACGGGCTCAGCGCCGGTGGACGTGCGACGCCGGGGCGGGCTCGCGGCCTCTCCAGGCCAGCCGGATCACGCCCGGCAGGACGAACAGGTTGCCGAGGCCGGCGGTGACCAGGCCGCAGATGATCACGCAGGCCATGGGCCCCAGGATCTCGCGGCCCTCGCCGCCGGCCTGCAGGGCGACCGGCGCCAGCCCCAGTCCGATCAGCATCAGGGTGATCAGCATCGGCGCGACCCGGTGGCGCAGGGCGGCCATGATCTGTCCCGGCGTCGGGCGGGCGTCCGGGGCGGTGGAGAGCTCCTCCAGCCGGTCGAACAGCAGGACCGCATTGCGCATGGACAGGCCGAGAAGGGCGATCAGGCCCGCATAGACGCCCGCCGTCAGCCCCGCCCCCAGCAGCCGGATCGCAAGCGCCGCGCCGATCAGCGAGAACAGGCTCGACGTCAGGGTCAGGACGATGGACAGGGTGTTGAGCGTCACCCGCAGCATCAGCACCACCAGCAGCGCGGCCAAACCGTAGTTCAGCAGCAGGCGGGTCTGCGCCTCCCGGCTCGCCAGCAGGGTTCCGTTGATCTCGGCGAAGGAGGCGGGCGGCAACAGGCCCGGCCGCGCCAGCGCCTTGCGGGCGGCGTCGAGGAATGCGGCCGGCGCGGTGGGATTGGCCGTGACGATCCGCCGGCGCAGTCCGCCGTCATGCAGGATCGCCACCCGGCCGTCGGTCAGATAGACATTGGCGACGGTCTTCAGCGGGGCCGAAATGCCGGACGTGGAGCGCAGCAGCAGGTCCCCGGCGGCTTCCGGATCCTGGCGCAGCTTGTCCTGGGCCGTGACCGCCAGATCGATCGCGCGCCCGTTCTCGTAGATCTGCGCCACCCGCTGGCCGGCGAAGGCCGCCTGGACCGTATCCAGCACGTCCGCGGCGGACAGGCCATACAGCGCCAGTCGCGGGAAGTTCAGATCAACCCGCAGCACCGGTCCGCTGGCCTCGGCGCGGACCTTCACATCGCGGGCGCCGGGCAGGGTCTTGAGGGTCGCAGCCAGCTGCGCCGCCGCGGCGTCGAGGCGATCGAGGTCGGGTCCGAACACCCCGATCTCCACCGGCGCGTCCGGTCGATCCGTGCTCTGCCCGCTGTCGAAGCGGGACGCCAGCCGGACCTTCAGGCCCGGTCGGGCGGCGAACTCGGCCTGAACGGCGGCGGCGATCCGTCGCTGGCGCACGGGGCTGAGGCCGGGGGCCAGGGCGATGTCGAAGGCCGCGTGCTCCGGCCCCCAGCTTTCGTCGCCGGTGACGTCCCGGCCGATGGTCTGGCTGATGCTGCGCACGCCGTCGATGCGCCGCACCGCCCGGCCGAGGTCCGCGCCATAGGCCCGCAGCGCATCCAGCGACAGGGCGGGGGGCGCGTCGGCCACGGCGATCAGCTGGCCGTCGCTGACCCGGGGCAGAAGGTCCGGCGGGCTGAGGGCGACGCTCAGCAGCGACAGCGCCACCAGGGCGGCGGCGGCGATCACCACCGGCGCCGGTCGCGCCAGGATCCCCGCCAGGCGGGCCTCGTGCCAGTCCTTGAAGCGGACCATCCAGCGGGGCTCCATCGGCGGGCCGTCATGCCCGTGCACCAGCAGGCACAGGGCCGGCGTGACCAGAACCGACACCGCCAGCGAACCCGCCGCCACGACGATCACCGTCGCCGCCAGGGGCGCCAGCAGCGCCCCCTGCAGCCCCGGCGTGATCAGCAGGGGCGCCAGGACGATCACGAAGGCGAAGGCGGCGAAGGTCACCGGTTCCCGCACCTCCAGCGAGGCCTCGAGCGTGGTCTCGAGGTCGTCCGCATGGTCGGCGGCGGCGACCCGCAGTCGGCGGATAACGGTCTCGACCCCGATCACGGCGTCGTCGATGACCAGGCCGACGCCGAGGATCAGACCGCCGAGGATCATGGTGTTCAGCGACCATCCGGCCGCCTTCAGCGCCACCAGCGCCAGGACGACGGACAGGGGAATGCTGGCCAGAGAGATCAGCACGGCCCTGTTGCCGCCGAGGAACACCCAGAGCCCGACGGCGATCAGCCCGCCGCCGATCACGAGATCGAGGCCGACCCCCTGGATTGTCCGGGCGGTGAAGCTGGCGGGACGATCCAGGTCGTCGGTGACCGTCACCCCCTGGGCGGCGAGCGTCGGGCGCAGCACGGCCAGGGCCGCCTCAACGGCCCGGGTGGTCTCCAGGCCGTTGGCGCCGAACTGGCGGGAGATCGTCACAACCACGCCCGGCTTGCCATTGATCAGCGCATCGCCAAAGGCCGGCGCGCTGGTCTCCACCACATCCGCCACATCGCCGATGCGCACCGGGGCGCTGCCGGGGGTCTGGATCTGGCCGGCGGCCACGTCGTCCACCGTCAGGGCCTGGCCGTGGGGCTCGATCAGCACCCGCTGGGCCGGGGTGTCGATGAAGCCGGCGCCGGCGACGCTGGTGGACCGGCGGGCCGCGTTCAGCACGTCGAGAAAGCCCAGATCGCTGTCCGACAGGTCCGCCGGGCGGGCCCGCACCTCGATCCGGCGGGTCAGACCCCCATAGACCGACGCCTCGGCCACGCCGGGGGCGGTCAGCAGCCGGGGGCGAACGGTCCACTGGACCAGATCGCGCAGGGCCATGGGATCCAGCTGGTCGCTGGTGAAGCCGAGCTTCAGCACCTCCGCCTCGGGCGGGGTGAGGGGGGTGAGGCGGGGCGCCGCCGCTGCAGGCAGGGCGCCGCCCAGCGCCGCCAGCCGTTCGGAGATCACCTGCCGGACCCGATCCGGCGCCGCGCCTGCGGACAGGGTCAGGGTGATGACCGACAGTCCCTGGACCGAGCGGGACGACACGTGGGCCACGCCGGGCGCCCCCACCAGCACATTCTCCACCGGCCGGGTGATCAGGGCCTCGACCTGCTCCGACACCAGGCCGGGGGCTTCCGTCTGGATCCGTGTTTCCGGCGGGGCGAGGTCGGGCAGCAGCTCGAAGCGCATGTCGCGGACATAGAATCCGCCCCAGGCGAGGAAGCAGACGCAGGCCAGCGCGATCAGGCGCGGGCGGCCCAGGGTCCACCGGATGATCGCCGCCACCATCTCAGTGTCCGTCCGTGGCGCTGTTCACGTCCGCGGCAAAGACCGCCGCAGCGCCGGCGTCGACGACCTCGTCCCCCGGCGCAAGGCCCTGGGCGACGAACAGGCCGCGGGCGTCGGGGACCGGCCCGGTCACCAGGCGCCGCTCAAATGCATCGGGTCGGGTGCGGACATAGACCCAGTCCGAGCCGCGGAACCGGATGACCGACGGCCGCGGGACCATGACGCCAGCCAGGGGCGACTGCGACTCGATGTGCGCGCTCTGGGTCAGGCCGACGGACAGCAGCACTGCCTGGTCGCCTGTCACCTCCACGATCAGGCCGGACGACTGCAGCCGGGGCTCGGCCACCCGCGCCGGGCCGATCACCCGGCCATTCGCCGATCCGGCGCCGATGTCGATCCGCACCCGCCGGGCGCCGTCCTGGCCGTCATTGTTGTGCGTGTCCACATGCACCAGGGCGGCGCGACCGCGGGCGATGTCGCGAACCAGCTGGTCCAGCCGGCGGCGGGGCATCTTCGCCACGCCCGGACCCCATTCCAGGCCCAGCCGGTTGCGCAGCAGCGCCACGCGCACGCTGTCGGACCGGGCCTGGGCCTCCGCGGATTCGGCGTCCTTGGCCGAGACGCCATCATCGGACCGGTGCAGGGCGGCGGACCGCTGCGCCTCCGCCGCCGAGGCGCGGCTTGCGGCTTCGGCGGTCTCGAGGTCGCTGACCAGCTGGGCGAGGGGGCCCGGGTCCAGCACCTTGGCGAAGGCGTCCACCTCGGTGGAGAGACGAACCGCGGCCAGCCGCGTGGTGTGCACGCCCAGGTGCTGCTGCACCGCCGGCGACAGCCGCACGCCGGCCCCGGCCGCCGGCGTTCCGCCGACGATCAGCGCCAGGGCGGCGAGCCATCCGGACGCCCGCGCGCCGGGTCCTTTTCCACGGGCGGAGATGATCATGTCGGGCCAGAGCCTCCGGTCTTTGCTGCGGTCGCCGCCGGGGCGGGATCGGCCGATCCGCCCAGGGCCTGGAACAGGCCGATGGTGTCGGCGTAGCGCGCGGTCCTCGCCTGGATCAGGGCGAGCCGCGCCTGATGCAGGGCCGCCTCGGCCGAGAGCTCCGCCAGCCGGCCGCCCTGGCCCAGGGCGCGCTGCCGCGCCTGGATCCGCTGGATCCGCTCGCTGGCCTCGACCGCGCGTCCGGCGGAGGCCAGCGCGTCCGAATCCGCGCCGAGGGCCTGGAGCAGGTCCTGGGTCGCCTGCAGCGCCCCCAGCACCACGCTGCGATACTGCAGCTTGGCTTGCTCCAGGGCCGCATCGGCGGCGGTCTGGCGATGGCGCAAAGCGCCGGCGTCGAAGACGGTCTGGCTGACCGAGGCGCCGAAGGTCCACAGGGTGTTGGGCTCGGCCAGCACCCGGGCGAAGTCGGTGGCGGCGCCCCCGCCGCTGGCCGCAAGGGTCAGGCTGGGCAGGCGCGCCGCGACGGCGACGCCCCGCAGGGCGGCGGCGGCGTCCAGATTGGCCCTGGCCGCGCGGATGTCGGGGCGTCGGCCGACCAGGGCGGCTGGAACAGGGCCCGGCAGGCGGGTCGGCAGGGTCAGCGCGTCGAGGCGGACGACCGGCGGGGCTTGCGCCCCCGGCTGCCGCCCCAGCAGGACCGCCAGGATGTCGGCGGCCTGCTGTTGCTGGCGCAGGATCGGCGGCAGGGCGGCGCGGGCCTGTTCCAGCACGGACCGGGCCGCGGCCACGTCGGAGGCGGAGGCCTCTCCGCCGGCGTGCAGCTGCTCGGTGATGTCCAGCGCCCGCTGGCTGAGGGACACGGTGGCCTCGACCTCGTCGCGCTGGGCGTTCAGGCTCGCCAGCTGCACCACCGTGGCGGCGATGTTCGCCGTCAGCGCGCCATAGGCGGCGTCCACGGCGCACCGTTGCGCCTCCGCCTGGGCGCGGGCCAGCCGCACCTGGGCGCGCTGGCCGCCGAACAGGTCCACCACATAGCCCGCGGTCAGCTGGGTCGAGTAGAGCGTGTAGTAGGACGCGTTCGAGGCGAGGGGCGAGGCGAAGGTGTTCGAATTGCGCGACCGGGCGGCGGCGGCGCCCAGCTGAACCGACGGGAGGGTCGCGGCGCGCTGGGCCCGATAGAGCTCCTGCGCCGATTTCAGACCCGCCCGGGCTGCGGCGAGGTCGGCGTTGGCCCTCAGCCCCTCCGCCTCCAGCGCATCGAGTTCCGGAGATCCAAACGCGGTCCACCATCTCTGCGCCGGAGACAGGTCAGCGGTCACCTGCTGGGCGGGATCGTCCGGCGTGGGCGCAGGGGCGGCGACGGGCGCCGCCAGCGGCCGGAAGCCCAGGGTCGGGTCGGGGGGCGGCAACGTCGGCGCGGGACTGCAGGCGGCGAGGCACAGGCCGATCCATGCTGCCTCCGCGCCCCGCCGCATCCCAGACCTGCCCCTGATCCGCAGGCCCGATTCGCCGGCCCGACTCGCCTGCGGACAGTAGCAGGCGCCGCCGTCCGCCGCACCCGCGACGGGATGGCTCACGCGTCCGCCAGGGCCCGGGCCACGGCTTCGGCCACCTTGATGCCGTCCACCGCCGCCGACAGGATGCCCCCGGCATAGCCCGCACCCTCGCCGGCGGGGTAGAGGCCGGGGGTGTTCAGGCTCTGGAAGTCCGCTCCGCGGGTGATCCGGACCGGGGACGAGGTGCGGGTCTCGACCCCCGTCATCACGGCGTCCGGATCGGCGAATCCGGGAATCTGGCGTCCGAACACGGGCAGGGCCTCGCGCAGGGTGTCGATCACATAGTCCGGCAGGCAGGTTGACAGGTCCGTGGGCGTCACGCCCGGGCGATAGGAGGGGATCACTGCGCCCAGAGCCGTTGACGGCCGGCCGGCCAGGAAGTCCCCGACCCGCTGCGCCGGGGCGTTGTAGGTCCCGCCGCCGGCGACGAAGGCGGCCTCCTCCCATTGGCGCTGGAGGGCGACGCCGGCCAGGGGGTGGCCGGGAAAGTCCCGCTCCGGAACGATGTCCACCACCAGGCCGGCGTTGGCGTTGCGCTCGTTGCGGGAGTACTGGCTCATGCCGTTGGTCACCAGCCGCCCCGGCTCCGACGCGGCGGCCACCACCGTCCCGCCGGGGCACATGCAGAAGCTGTAGGCCGTGCGACCGGTGGAACAGGCGTGGGACAGCTTGTAGTCCGCGGCCCCCAGGTCCGGGTGACCGGCTGCGGCGCCGAAGCGGGCGCGGTCGATCAGCGACTGGGGATGCTCGATGCGCACGCCCAGGGAAAACGGCTTGGCCTCCACATGGACGCCGCGGTCGTGGAGCATCTCGAAGGTGTCCCGGCTGCTGTGGCCGATGGCCAGGACCACATGGTCGGACAGCAGGGTCTCGCCGGACTCGAGGACCACGCCGCGCAGGCGCCGTCTGCCGGCCCCGTCGGTGTCGATCACCAGGTCGCTGACCCGCTGCCGGAAACGGTACTCGCCCCCCAGCCCCTCCACCGTGCGGCGCAGGCTCTCCACCATGGTCACGAGACGGAAGGTGCCGATGTGCGGATGCGCCTCTGTCAGGATCTCCGGCGGGGCGCCGGCCTTGACGAACTCGATCAGCACCTTGCGCCCCAGATGCCGCGGGTCCTTGATCTGGCTGTAGAGCTTGCCGTCGGAAAAGGTGCCGGCGCCGCCCTCGCCGTACTGGACGTTGGATTCCGGGTCCAGCACGTTGCGCCGCCAGAGGCCCCAGGTGTCCTGGGTCCGCTCGCGCACCACCTTGCCCCGGTCCAGGATGATCGGCCGGAAGCCCATCTGCGCCAGCAGCAGGCCGGCGAACAGGCCGCAGGGTCCCGTGCCGATCACGATCGGCCGGCGGGTCTCGTCCGGCGCCGCGCGGACGACCGGGCGATAGGTCGTGTCCGGGGTCGGTCGCACGCGGGGATCGTCAGCGAGGCGGGCCAGCACCGCCGCCTCGTCCGCCAGGGTCACGTCCACGGAATAGACCATCAGGATCGCCGACCGGCGGCGGGCGTCGTGGGCGCGGCGGGCGATGGCGATGTCGCGCACCGCATCGGGTTCCAGGCCCAGCCGCTCGCAGATCGCGGCGGTGAGCGCCTCGGGCGGGTGTCCGAGGGGCAGGCGAAGGTCGGTCAGGCGAAGCATGCGAGCTTATATCACGGCTTTTGCCGCAATCACCCGGCGGGTGCGCGTCAGGTCTGCGGATATCTGGCCAGCAGCTCGCCCAGCAGCGGGTTGGGAAACCGCCGGTTGGGGGCGATGGCGTAGAAGCCCTCGGCCAGCTGCGGCACCCGGCAATGCTCCACCAGCACGCCGGTGTCCAGTTCGTCCCGCACGACAATGGGCGGGACCAGGGTCACCCCGTCGCTCTCCCGCGCCAGCAGGCGCAGCATGGCCATGTCGTCCACCTCGGCCAGGATGATCGGGCGCACGCCGGCCAGGTCCAGCACCTGATCGAAGGCCACGCGGATGTCACTGTCGAGGCTGGGCAGCAGGATCGGCGTGCTGCGCAGGTCCTCGGGAAAGCGGAACGGCGCGCCGTCGGGCCGCGGGCGACCCACCAGGCTGACCGGCTGCTGGTCCAGCAGCAGGTTGCGGAAGGGCCGGTGTGCATCCCGCTGGGCGGCGCTGTTGGACAGAACCACGTCCAGGGCGTGCGCCTCCAGCTGGGCCAGCAGGTCCCGGGTCACGCCGGAGCGGACAATCAGCTCGATATCCGCACGTCCGACCAGGGGCCGCAGGAACTCCAGCTGGAAGTTCCGCGACAGGGTGGTGAGCGCGCCCACCCGCAGCACCTGGCGGCTGGCGGCGGGGCGGCCCTGCAGGGTGCTCATCAACTCGTCGCCGGCCTCGAACACCGTGTCGGCATAGTCCAGCGCGATCTGGCCCGCCTCGGTCAGCACCAGCCGCCGGCCGACCCGGTCGAACAGGGCGTGTCCCATCTGATGCTCCAGCTTCTGGATCTGCACCGACAGGGCCGACTGGGACAGGTTCATCTGCTCCGCCGCCCGGGTCAGGTTTCCCGCATGGGCGACGGCCCAGAAATAGCGCAGATGGTTGAAGTTCAGGCTGGCCATTTGTTCTATAAAACAGAACGTATTGTACAAAACAATGAATTTTAATCGAGCTTGGCCCGCGGCTACCTCTCTGCATCGACGCCGCGCCCCTGTCGCGGCCCTTGTCGAAGGAGGGACGGGTGACCGCAAGCCTTGCGCCGCTGATTGCGCCGCTGACCCTGATCCTGGCCGCCGCGGCCGGATTTCTGAGCGCCGGCCCCCGGCCCCGCGGGCTGCCGCAACTGGCCGAGGGCGCAGCTCTCGCCGCCTTCGCCGCGGCGCTGGCGTCGCTGGCGGTGCTGATCCTGCAGGGTCCGTCCAGCGCCTGGCTGAGCGGGCGGGCCGACCTGGGACCGGGGGCGCGGCTGGACGCGGTCAGCGTCACCATGCTGCTGCTGGTCACCTTCATCGGCTGGATCGTCGTCCGCTACGCCGGGACCTATCTGGACGGCGAAGCGCGCCAGGGGGCCTTCACCGGCTGGCTGTGCCTGACGCTGGCGGCGGTCCTGCTGCTGGTGCTGGCGGCGGATGTGATCCAGCTGGTGGCGGCCTGGATCGCCACAAGCCTGTTCCTGCACCGTCTCCTGCTGTTCCGGCCCGAACGGGCGGGGGCGCAGCGGGCGGCGGCCAAGAAGTTCGTCACCGCCCGGCTGGGCGACCTCGCCCTGGCGGGGGCGGCGGCGCTCCTGATCTGGGCCTATGGCGGACCGGACCTGGCGGTCATGCTGGCGGGCGCCCGGGCGGGACACGGCGGAGCCGCGGCCGTCGCCGCCGCTGGCCTGCTGGCGGTCGCGGCCATGCTCAAGTCCGCCCAGTTCCCCACCCATGGCTGGCTGACCGAGGTGATGGAGACGCCGACCCCGGTCTCGGCCCTGCTGCATGCGGGGGTGATCAACGCCGGCGGGTTCGTGCTGATCCGGTTCGCCGATGTGATGGTGCTGGCGCCTGGGGCGCTGGCGGGGCTGGTGGTGATCGGCGGGCTGACGGCCCTGTTCGGCGGGCTGGTGATGCTCACCCAGCCCTCGGTGAAGACGGGACTGGCCTGGTCGACCATCTCGCAGATGGGCTTCATGATCCTCGAGTGCGGCCTGGCCCTCTTTCCTCTGGCGCTGCTGCACATCGTCGCCCATTCCCTCTACAAGGCCCATTCCTTCCTGAGTTCCGGCGGCGCGACCGAGACCGTCGCCGCCAACCGCCGGCCCGGGCCGGTGGCCATTCCCGACGCGGCGGCGGTGGGGCGCGCCTTCCTGCTGGCCCTGGGGATCTATGCGGCGGTGGGGCTGGTGTTCGGCCTCACGCACAAGTCGCCCCAGTCCGCGGCCCTCGGCGCCATCCTGATCTTCGGGGTCGCCTACATGCTGGCCCAGGGACTGGCGGACGCGGCGCCCCGGGCGCTGACCCGCCGCACCCTGGTCTACGCCCTGGCGACCTCGGTCAGCTATTTCGCCCTCCAGGCCGCGGCCGCCTGGCTGACCCGGGGGGTCCTGCCGGCGCCCCCCGCCGCCGGGCCGCTGGAGTGGACGCTGATCGCGCTGGCGGTGTCGAGCTTCGGCCTGGTGGCGGTGGTCCAGGCGATGTTCCCCCTGTGGGCCTACCATCCGGCGGCGGCGGGGCTGCGGGTCCATCTGTCCAACGGCTTCTACGCCAACGCCGTCTTCGATCGTCTGCTGCGCGGCTGGCGGCTGCGCGGCGCGTCCTGAGCTGAAGGGGAGAGCGGTCCGTGACCCAGACCAAGAGACTTGACGCGCCGGCGCATGCGTCGCCGGAAGCCGCCGCCGCGGATCGCGCGGCAAGGGCCATTCCCCCCGCCTGGCCGCTGGCCGCCACCGTCTCGGTGAACCCGTTCCTCGGGCAGTCGGACCAGGGGCTGGCCATGACGGCCGCCCGTCTCGCCCGGGTGGCGGGCGTTCGCGCCACCCTGCCGCGATCCTGGTTCCGGTCCCGCATGGCGGGGGGCGGGATCACCGACGCAGACCTGTCCGAAGCCTTGGCCGCGGCGACGGATCCGGCGCGTCCGCCCACGCTTTCGGCGCTGAAGGCCATCCTCGCCGTCGATGCGGAGCCCGCGCCGGCCGCGCCGACGGTGGCGGACCTGGCGGCCCGGGCGTCGGGCCTCGATTGGCCGGGGCTGGTGGCGGACCGGATCGGCGCCTGGGCGGCGGGCTATTTCGACCAGGGCCAGGCCCTGTGGGCGGCGCCGCGGGGGCGGGGCGCCTATGCGGCCTGGCGGGCCTTCGCCACTTATGACCTGACCCCCGAGATCATCGGCCTGCCGGGCTTCGCCACCACCGTATCCCTGGCGCCGGAGCATCCCGGCGACGCCATCGTCGCGGCGACGCGCCAGCTGGGCCTGTCCGAGGCGGCCCTGGAAACCTACTTCCACGGCCTGCTGATCAGCCTCGCCGGATGGGCGCAGCACGCCCGCTATCTGCAGTGGCAGGCGGAGCTGGGCGGTGGCGAGGATGACACGGTGCGCGACCTGCTGGCCATCCGGCTGGTCTGGGACGCCGCCCTGCAGGCGCGCTATGGGGACGCCATCGACGCCGACTGGCGGGCGGCGAAGACCCTTTACGCCACGCCGCTGACGCCGTCCGCCGACCAGGTC
>CAINOV010000375.1 GCA_903851655.1 uncultured Caulobacterales bacterium | reverse complement strand
CGGGTCTTCGCCCGGGAATGACAGCTGTTTAAAAATGCATAAGAACAAAACCAGTCGTCATTCCCGCCCTTGAGGCGGGAACCGACCTCCGGATAAGGCGCAGTATCCTGAGCAAGGTTCCCGGGTCTTCGCCCGGGAATGACATTCAATTATTGAATGAATTTAGCCGTCATTCCCGCCCCTGAGCCGGGACCCTCCGTCAGATGACCCCCACCACCTCCGCCATCGCCTCCGCCGGTGAGGCGCCGGCGTGGTGGATGGTCCACCACAGGGCGAAGAACAGCAGCGGCCAGCGCTCGCCGGCCAGGGCGTCGTCGGCGAACACCGCGCGCACCGCCTCGGGCGAGGCGATCTGGCGCACCCCTTCCACCGCCGCCAGCCGGGGGGCGAGATCGCCGGCCCGGGGGGCGATCCAGTGGGCCACGGGGACGGTGAAGCCCTGCTTGCGGGCGAAGGGCGCGGCGGCGGGGCAGTGCTCCGCCAGCCACTGGCGCAGGATCCACTTGCCCATGCGGCCTCGGACCTTCATCCGGTCCGGCAGGGACGCGGCGAAGTCCGCCACCTCCCGGTCCAGGAACGGCGTGCGGCCCTCCAGCCCGACGGCCATCAGGCAGCGGTCCAGCTTCAGCAGCAGGTCATCCGGCAGCCAGGTGCGGATGTCGGCCTCCTGCGCCCGGGCCAGCGGCGTGGGGGCGTCATTGGCCGCGGCCGTCCGCCAGCGGGCCGCCGCGGCCTCGCCCCGGTCCGCCAGCACGCTGCAGCGCGCCCGGGGCGCCGCCGGCCGGCCCCCCAGCCAGCGGGGGCGCAGGGCCCGGCGATAGCGGCCATAGCCGGCGAACAGCTCATCCCCGCCCTCGCCGGACAGGACCACGGTCAGCACGCCCCGGGCGGCCTCGGCCAGCTTCAGGGTCGGCAGGCAGGCATAGTCGGTGGTCGGCCGGTCCAGGGCTCCGGCCACGAGGGGCGCCAGCCGCCAGAAATCGTCCTCGGTGAAGCGCACTTCCCGCCAGTCGAGGCCCAGCGCCGTGGCCACCGCCTCCGCCTGCCGCCGCTCGTCCGCCGCGCCGGGGACGTCGAAGCCGCAGGTGAAGGCGGTCACCGGGCGCGCGTTCAGCCGGGCCATCAGGGTGGCGATGATCGAGCTGTCGATCCCCCCGGACAGGAACAGGCCATAGGGCACGTCGGACCGCTGGTGCACCTTGACGCTGTCCTCGAGCACCGCGTCCAGGGCCTTCACCGCCGCCGCCTCCGTGGCCGGCGCGGGCCGTCGGGGCGCCGGCGTGCGGGGCAGGGCGCTCACATGGCGGATCAGGCGGCCGTCCGCCACCTCGGCGATCTCGCCCGGGTCCAGGCTCTCCACCCCCAGGGCCGGGCCGCCCACCCCATAGCCCAGGGTCAGCAGGTCCTCGCCCACCGCCGCGTCCATGGGCGGCTGGGGCTGCGGCGCCAGCACCGCCGGCTCCGAGGCGAAGGCCACCCCGTCGGCCAGTTGCCGCACATGCAGGGGCTTGATGCCGAAGGGGTCGCGGACCAGGAACACCCGCCCGTCAGCGCCGATCAGGCACAGGCCGTACATGCCCCTCAGGCGCTCAAACGCCGCCGGGCCCTCCTGGCGGTAGAGATGCATCAGCGGCTCGAAGTCCGAGCCGGTGGCCAGCAGGTCCGCAAGCCCGAACGCCTCGCGCAGCTCCACATAGTTGTAGATCTCGCCATTGCCGATCACCGTGGCGCCGGCGGCGTGCAGGGGCTGCCAGCCCCCCTCCAGGTCGATGATCGACAGGCGCGCATGGGCGAGCACGTGCGGGCCGACCCGCTCGATCCGCACCCCGTCGGGACCGCGATGCACCAGGCCGGCGATCATCCGCCGGGTCAGGGCCTCGGCGGCTTCGAGATTGCGCGCTCCCAGCACGCCGGCGATCCCGCACATCAGGCGGTCTCCCCGAACCGGGCGAACAGGGCGCGCCACTGCGCCACCACCGCCGCCTCGGAGAAGTCCGCCGCCACCCGGGCCCGTCCCGCCGCCGCCAGCCGGGCGCGCAGGGCCTTGTCCGCCAGCAGGGCCGCCAGGTCCGCCGCCAGGGCGTCGGCGTCGTCCACCGGGGACAGGAGCCCGTCCTCCCCCGGCCGGATCAGGGCCGCCGGGCCCTTGGACGCCGCCGCCGCCACCGGCAGGCCGTGGGCCCAGGCCTGGATCACCACATTGCCCAGGGGCTCGTAACGGGAGGGAAAGGCGCACACGTCCGCGGCGTGGTAGAGGGCCGCCGCATCCGTCCGCCAACCCAGGAACCGCACCCGCCCGGCCACGCCCAGAGCCGCGGCGCGGGCCTTCAGCTCCGCCTCCAGCGGGCCGGTCCCGGCCAGCCACAGGACGGCGTCCGGCAGCCGGGTCAGAGCTTGCAGCGTCACGTCATGGGCCTTGGCTTCGTGCAGCCGGCCCATGGACAGGATCACCGGCGCCTCCGCCGGCGTGTCGAGGCTGGCCCGGTCCAGGGGCGGCGCATCGCCCTCGGCGGCGAAGTTGGGGATGTAGGCGGTTTTCTCCGCCGGCCAGCCCTGGGCGACCAGCCAGTCGACAATGTCCTGGGTGTTGCCCACCAGAAGGTCGCAGCCGCGATAGTATTTCAGGTCGTAATAGCCCCCCAGCCGGCCGATCCGCGCCCAGTGCCCCTTGGGCGCAAAGCGGCCCGCCCGGTTCATCCACTGGACGATGATCTTGGGCTGCATCCGCCGGGCCAGCGCCGCCAGCCGCGGCCCGGTGACCAGGTCCAGCGGCCCGCCGAACGGGGCCAACGTCACCGGAACCCCCGCCGCTTCCATGGCCGCCTGCCGCGCCGCGTGGGGCCGGAGCGCGCAGGCCTGGGTCACGCCGGCGCGGGCCAGGGCGGACACCAGGTCGACGAAATAGGTCTCCGCGCCCCCGTCGCCGGCGGCGCCCATCAACTGCAGCACGCTCATGGCCCAAGCTCTAGCAGGCCGGGCCGGGCCTTGCCATCCGCCGCGGGATCAGTGGGCGGCGAGCCAGGCCTTGCCCTGCCGCTCCACCAGATCGGTCAGGTCGCCCTCGACGATGTTCACGTCCACCATGTGCAGGCCCCAGCTCTTCAGCACGGCGGGGCCGATCATGATGTCGCCGTTGAAGTTGCGGGCGCGGACGCCCTCGGCCAGGGGGGTCAGGGTGATCTTCAGATAGTTGGCCCCGTCGGTCGTGGCGCATTCCCCGTGGACCAGTCCCGGCAGGCTGACGAAGGTGGTGGGGATGCGCAGGCCCTTGCCCGTCCAGTCCGGCGGGCCGCGGGTGACGCCGCCGCTGTTGCCCGCCGCCGGGAACAGGGACTGCAGCACCGCGTCGCCCCCGGCCAGGGCTGCGGGATTGACGCAGGCCACCTCCCGCCCGGGATCGGCGGTGCGGCCGAAGCGGCTGTCCGCGGGGGGCGGGATCTCCGACCGGAAGGTGTTCCAGGCGACGACGCAGCCGGTCTGGTCCCCACGGCGGCAGAGCGGCATGGACGTGAAGTCGCCGCCCACGTCCCGCCCCCGGGCCACGGTCACCTGGCCCCCGGCGAGGATGGCGGAGATGATCTGGCGCTGCACCGGCTTGCCGTCGATCTCCTCGCGGATCAGGCGGGTCAGCTGGCCCGTGCCCTGGCTGTGGCCGATCAGCACCACGCCGCGGCCGCCATTGTCGTGGGCCAGGTAATGACGCCAGGCGTCGCGGACGTCGCCATAGGCCAGCTCCCGGTCCCCCGGATTGGGCTGGCCGGCCATGGCCGCGCGCAGGGCGGCCAGGGTCACCTGCCGGTACATGGGGGCGAAGGTCCGGCACTTGGCGCCGAAGCGGGCGAACTGCTGGGTGACCACGTTGCGCTCCGCCGCCGTCACCTGCAGATCGGAATTGGGCGTCGG
>CAINOV010000374.1 GCA_903851655.1 uncultured Caulobacterales bacterium | reverse complement strand
TTCCCGCCCTTGAGGCGGGAACCTCCATCCGGATAAAGCGCCAAATCCTGACCAAGGTTCCCGGGTCTTCGCCCGGGAATGACGACTTTTAAAAACATCAAAAACAGTCGTCATTCCCGGCCTTGAGCCGGGGACCTCCCGCCGGCAAGCCCCCTCACCCGTTGAACAGGAAGTGCATCACGTCGCCGTCCTTGACCACATAGGTCTTGCCCTCGGCCCGCAGCTTGCCGGCGTCCCGGGCCTTGCCCTCGCCCCCCAGGGTGACGAAGTCGTCATAGCCCACCGTCTCGGCGCGGATGAAGCCCTTCTCGAAGTCCGTATGGATCACCCCGGCCGCCTGGGGGGCGGTGGCGCCGGCGGGGATGGTCCAGGCCCGGGCCTCCTTCGGCCCCACGGTGAAGTAGGTCTGCAGGCCCAGAAGCGCATAGGCCTCGTGGATCAGCCGGTTCAGGCCGGGCTCCTCCAGCCCCAGGGTCTCCAGGAACTCCGCCCGCTCGTCGGCCTCGAGCATGGCGATCTCGCTTTCGATCTTGGCGGAGATGACCACGGTCTTGGCCCCGTCCCTCGCCGCGCGCTCGGCCACCCTGGCGGACAGGCTGTTGCCCTCGCCGGCGCTGCCCTCGTCCACATTGCAGACATAGAGGGCCGGGAGCGCAGTCAGCAACTGCAGCATCCACCAGGCCTTGTCGTCCTCCTTCGACACCTTGGGATAGGCGGCGCGGGCGGGACGGCCGGCGTTCAGCTCGGCGAGAGCCAGCCTGGCCAGCTCGAGGGTCTTGGCGCTCTCCTTGTCGGCGCCGGCCTTGGCGCGCTTCTCCAGGTTGGGGACGCGCTTTTCCAGGCTTTCCAGGTCCGCCAGCATCAGCTCGGTCTCGATGATGTCGAGGTCGGAGAGCGGGTCGACCCGACCCTCCACATGGATGATGTCCCCGCCCTCGAAGCAGCGGGCGACAAAGGCCACGGCGTCGCAGTCGCGGATATTGGCCAGGAACTGGTTGCCCAGCCCCTCCCCCTTGGAGGCGCCGCGGACCAGGCCCGCCACGTCCACGAAGGTGATCCGCGCCGGGATGATCTCCTTCGAGCCAGCGATCCTGGCCAGGGCGTCCAGCCGGGGCTCGGGCACCGCCACCTCGCCCTCATTGGGCTCGATGGTGCAGAAGGGATAGTTGGCGGCCTGGGCGGCGGCGGTCTGGGTCAGGGCGTTGAACAGGGTCGACTTGCCGACATTGGGCAGGCCGACGATGGCGACTTTCAGGGCCATGGGGTCCTACGGCGGGAGGGGAGGAAGGGATTGCCGCGTCTTATGGCCGCTGGGAGGCCGGTTGACCAGAGCCTCCCGTCGCGTAGCCTGCGCGGCCAATGACAACACCGGTCCCGGAGGATCTCCCATGAGCCAGACTGCAAAAGACTTCGACGTCATCGTCTATGGCGCCACCGGCTTCACCGGGCGGCTGGTGGCGGAGTACCTGCTGAAGACCTATGGCGCCGCCGGGACGGTCCGCTGGGCCATGGCCGGGCGCAGCGCCGCCAAGCTGGCGGAGGTCCGGGACCTGATCGGCGCGCCGAAGGACCTGCCCCTGATCGCCGCGGACGGGACCGACGCCCTGGCCCTGGCGGCGCTGGCGTCCCGCACAAGGGCGGTGATCACCACCGCCGGGCCCTACCAGCTCTATGGCGGGACCCTGGTGGCGGCCTGCGCCGCGGCGGGGTGCGACTATGTGGACCTGGCCGGCGAGAGCAACTGGATCGCCGCCATGATCGCCGCCCACCAGGCCACGGCCCGGGCCACGGGGGCGCGGCTGGTGTTTTCCTGCGGCTTCGACTCCATCCCCTTCGATCTCGGTGTCTGGTGCGTCCAGCGGGAGGCCGCCGCCCGGTTCGGCGCCCCGTCGAAGCGGGTGCGCGGTCGCGTGCGCGGCATGCAGGGAACCCTGTCCGGCGGCACGTTTGCGAGTGGCGTGGCGACCATGATGGCCGCGCAGAAGGACCCGTCCGTCGGCGCTCTGCTGGCCGATCCCTTCGCCCTGACCCCCGGCTTCAAGGGCGTCGCCCAGCCGGACGGGGACACCCCCTACGAGGACCCGGTGGCCGGGAGCTGGGTGGGGTCGTTCATGATGGCCGGGATCAACACCAAGGCGGTGCACCGGACCAACTTCCTCATGGGCAACCCCTGGGGGGCGGACTTCCAGTATGACGAGATGATGATGCTCCCCGGCCCGCCCAAGCCCGGCCGCGGCGGCGGGGCGGGCTTTGACCTGGGCGGCGCCGCGCCCCCCCAGCCGGGGGAGGGCCCCTCCCGGGCGGAGCGGGAGGCGGGGAGCTACGACCTGCTGTTCATTGCCGAAGGTCCGGACGGGGCGACGGCCCGGTTGGCGGTGAAGGGGGACATGGATCCGGGCTATGGCTCCACCTCCAAGATGCTGTCGGAGGCGGCGCTGGCCCTGGTGTTCGACGTGGACCGGTCGGTGACGCCGGGCGGCTGCTGGACCCCCGCGGCGGCCATGGCGTCGGCCCTGCTGGCCCGCCTGCCGGCCCGGGCGGGGATCACCTTCGAGGTGGAGGGGTAGGGGTTTGCCTGACCGGGGTTCCCGGGTCTTCGCCCGGGAATGACGGCTAAAATATATCTATAAAATCAGTCGTCATTCCCGCCCTTGAGGCGGGAACCTCCGTCCGGATGTGGCGCTTTATCCTGAACAAGGTTCCCGGGTCTTCGCCCGGGTATGACAAGTTATTATGTAATTCAATTATTTAGCTGTCATTCCCGGCCTTGAGCCGGGAACCTCCATCCGGCAGACCCCTAGACCCCCACCGCCTCCGCCACGCTGGCGAACCCCTCCGCCGCCAGCCGGGCGGACAGCTCCCGGCGGATGCGGAGCACCAGGCCGGGGCCCTCATAGGCCATGGCGGAATAGAGCTGGACCGCGCTGGCGCCCGCCCGCAGCTTGGCGAAGGCGTCGTCGCCGCTGGCCACGCCCCCGGCGCCCACCAGGGTCAGCCGCCCCGCCGAGGCCTGGCGGAACAGGTCCAGCACCCGGGTGGAGGGCGCCATCAGCGGCGCGCCCGACAGTCCCCCCGTCTCCCCCCGCTGAGGCGAGCGCAGGCTGTCCGGCCGGGCCAGGGTGGTGTTGGAGACGATGATCCCGTTGATCCCCGCGGCGACGGCCACCGCGACCATGCCCTCGATCTCCTCATCGGCCAGGTCCGGCGCCACCTTGACCAGCACCGGCGGGTTGAGCCCCGTGGCCCCGACCAGGGCGCGGCGGGCCTCCCCCAGGCGGCCGGTGAGCTCCTCCAGCGCCGCGCGGGACTGCAGGGCGCGAAGGCCCGGCGTGTTAGGGGACGAGATGTTGACGGTGAAGTAGTCGCACGCGCCCCACAGGCGGGTCAGGCCGGTGACATAGTCGGCGATCCGGTCCGGGGCGTCCTTGTTGGCCCCCAGATTGGCCCCCACCGGGCCGGACACGGGCCGCTTCAGGGCCCGCAGCCGGGCCTCGAACGGCTCGAGCCCGTCATTGTTGAAGCCCATCCGGTTGATCACCGCCCGGTCCTCGGTCAGGCGGAACAGCCGCGGCCGCGGATTGCCCGCCTGGGGGAAGGGCGTCACCGTGCCGCACTCGACAAAGCCGAACCCGGCCCGCAGCATGGCCGCCGGCGCCTCGGCGTTCTTGTCGAAGCCCGCCGCCAGGCCGACGGGGTTGGCCAGTTCCAGGCCGCAGAGGGTCGTGGCCAGGGACGGGTCGGGGGCGGATCGGTCGACCGGTCCCAGCCCCAACTTCAGGGCGCGGATGGTCAGGCGGTGGGCGTCCTCCGGGTCCAGCAGGCG
>CAINOV010000373.1 GCA_903851655.1 uncultured Caulobacterales bacterium | reverse complement strand
TTTAAACAGCTGTCATTCCCGGGCGAAGACCCGGGAACCTTGGTCAGGATATGGCGCCCCATCCGGAGGGAGGGTCCCGCCTCAAGGGCGGGAATGACATGACTTTATATCTATTGAGCTGTCATTCCCGGGCGAAGACCCGGGAACCCCCGTCAGGACGCACTCACCGCCGCCCGGTGGCCACCAGATAGAGCTCGGAGCTCTCCGCCCGGCTGGACTTGGGCTTGAAGTGCTTCACGTCGGTGAAGTTGGCCTTCAGCAGCTTCAAGAGGTCCGCCGTCTCGCCCCCCTGGAAGGCCTTGGTGACGAAGGCGCCCCCCGGCGGCAGCATGTCCACGGCGAAGGCCGCCGCCAGCTCCACCAGGCCCACGATGCGCAGGTGGTCGGTCTGGGGATGGCCGATGGTGTTGGGGGCCATGTCGGACAGCAGCAGGTCCGGCGGCCCGCCCAGCGCCGCGATCAGCTGGGCCGGGGCGTCGTCGGCGGTGAAGTCGCCCTCGATCAGGATCGCCGGCGGCAGGGGATCCACCGGCAGCAGGTCGATGCCCACCACCGGGCCCGCCCCCCGCTCCAGCGCCACCTGGATCCAGCCGCCGGGCGCGCAGCCCAGGTCGATGATCCGGCAGCCCTTGCGGATGAGGTGGAAGCGGTCGTCGATCTCCGCCAGCTTGAACGCGGCGCGGGAGCGATAGCCCTTGGCCCGGGCCGCCTTGACGAAGGGGTCGTTGATCTGCCGGTTCAGCCACAGCTGGCTCGACATGCTCTTGGTGTCGGCGGTCTTCAGCCGGGCGCCGATATTGCGGCCGGCGGCGTCGCCCCGGGTGGGGGCCTTGACCATGCGCTTGCGCGGCGGTTCGGGCGGGAGGGGCGGCTTCGGCGGTTTCACGGTCATGGGGCGGACATCGCGGCGGGGGCGGCGGCCCGGGGCCGACGGCGGCGGCGGCGGGCCGGGCGCTCCTGCATCAGGGACAGGAGCAGGCCCTCGCGCAGGCCGCGGTCGGCGACCCGCACCCGCTCGCAGGGCCACAGCTCCTGCACCGCCTGCAGGATGGCGGCGCCGGCCAGCACAAGGTCGGCCCGGTCTGGACCGATGCAGGGCTGCGCCGCCCGGGCCCGGGCGTCCTGGGCCAGCAGCCGCTCGGCCGCCGCCTCGCAATCGCCGCGGGTCAGCCACAGGCCGTCCACCCGGTTGCGGTCATAGCGCTCCAGATCCAGGTGCAGGCCGGCCAGGGAGGTGATGGCGCCGGAGGTGCCGATCAGGTGCGCGTCGCCGGCGTCGAAGGCCGGGCGCAGGGAACGCGCCCCCTCCACATCCCCGATGGCGGCCTTGATGTGATCGACCATGGCGCGGTACCAGACCCGGTCTCCGGCCAGTCCCTCGGGGAACCGCTCGGCCAGGGACACGACGCCCAGGGGGATGGAGACCCAGGCGCGGATCGGCAGGCGGGACGGCTGCAGCCGGTGCGCCTGCTCCAGCCGGGGATCGGTCAGGTCCACCCAGGAGAGCTCCGTGGAGCCGCCCCCCACATCCACCACCAGGGCGGCGGTCTGGGTGCGGTCGAGCAGGGTCAGACACCCGGCGACGGACAGCTGCGCCTCCTCCTCGGGGGAGATGATGGACAGACGCAGGCCGGTTTCGGCGGCGACCCGCTCCACGAACGCCTCGCCGTTGATGGCGGAGCGGCAGGCCTGGGTGGCCACGGCCCGGATCCGCAGGGGGCGACGGCGGCGGACCTTGTCGGCGCAGATACGCAGGGCCGCAACCGCCCGCTCCATCGCCTCGTCATCCAGCCGGCCGGTGTGGGACAGCCCCTCGCCCAGGCGGACGATGCGGGAAAAGCTCTCGACCACGCGAAAGCTGCGCCCCGCGGGGGCGGCGATCAGCAGCCGGCAATTGTTGGTGCCAAGATCGATGGCCGCGAACAGGGCGGCGTCCCGTGCGGGCGCGGGACGCGCCGTCGCGTCGGCGCCGGGCCGGCTCGTATGTTGCGCCTGCGTCATGGGCGGCATTCCTCCAGGAACGTCGACCCCGCACACCGCATGCGCCGGATCTGTCCTGCTTCGTCCGCCAGACTAGCAAGTTGCAGGCGACATTGAAACGCCCGCGAACGGAAACGCTGGCGCGGCCGTTGTCGCGCCGCTGAACACATCTTGGCGCCGCCGTTCATTGAACGGTCATGCGACAGAGCTTAGCTTACAGGACATGAACATGATCTTCGCCAAATTCCAGATCGGTCAGGTGGTGCGGCATCGGCACTTCCCGTTCCGCGGCGTGATCTTCGACGTCGACCCCCAGTTCGCCAATACGGAGGAGTGGTGGCTGTCGATCCCCGAGGAGATCCGGCCCCGGAAGGACCAGCCCTTCTATCACCTGCTGGCCGAGAACGAGCAGGGCTCCTATGTCGCCTATGTCTCGGAACAGAACCTGCTGATCGACACCACGGGGGAGCCGGTCTCCCATCCGCAGGCCTCGGTGATGTTCGCCGGCTTCGAGGGCGGGCAGTACCGCCTGCGGCCCCACGTCAGCCACTGACGGCCGCGCGGCCCTGACCCTCGCCGCCTAGTAGTTCTGGCGGAAGCGCACCGACAGGCGGGCGTCCCCTTGGGACCCCACCTGCGAGATCACCGACAGGTTGCGCTGGATCCGCACCTCCACCTGGGCGGAGGGACCCGTGCGCCCGCCGCCGGTCAGCTCCAGATAGACGTTGTCCGTCAGATACTTGCCGCCGGAGATGGTGGTCGCCTGCTTGACGCCGGGCACGTTGACCGTGGTCTGGTCCACGCCCAGCGACAGCCGGTCCAGCCGGGCGAACTGCCTGAGGCCGCCGATCACGTCAAAGCCGCCCCCCGTGGCCAGCGAGGCGAGGGCAGAGGCCAGCTGCGCCGCCTCGAACCCGGACAGCTGGGAGGCGGCCACGCCGAACAGCACCCGCGATAGGATCTCGTCCTGCGGCAGGACCGGGGTGGAGGTCAGGGTGATCTCCGGCTTGGCGGCGGTGCCGCGCACCTGGATCTGGGCCGTCAGGCTGGTGTCCTGCCGCTGGGCGTTGAGATCGAGGCGGATGGTCTCCGGCGTCGGTCCCAGCCGCACGGTGCCCAGCTCGTCGAAGTCGAACCGCTTGCCGGAAAAGTCGTAGCTGCCCCGGATCAGGCGGGCGACGCCGCTCAGGTCCGGCTTCAGGCTGTCCCCGGTGACATGGCTGTCCAGGGACAGCTCCGCATCCAGGCCCTTGCCGCGGACGAAGATGCCCCGGGCCGCCTTGATGGTGACGTCGAAGGCCACCTGGATGGGGCTGGCGCGGGGCTGCTGGACATCCTCCCCCTCCCGCGGGGCCACGTGGATCTCGCGCACCGCCAGGGGCACCACGCCGGTGGGGGTGGGCGGATTGGCGGCGATGTCCGCCCGGTCAACGGTAAGGGCGCCCGCCAGCTTGGCGTGGCCGGCCGTGTCCCGGGTGACGGTGACGACGCCGGACGCCTGGGCCCGGCCCACCTCGTTGTCGATCAGCCGGAACTTCGAAAGGGTCAGCTTCAGGGTCGAGGCGCCGTCCGATGACAGGCTGACCCGGCCGTCCCCGGACAGGCTGCCCCCCCGGCCGTCGGACCCGGTGAACTGCCGCACCACCACCTCGTCGGAGTTGAAGTTGGCTGACACGGTCAGGTCCTTGAGCGTCAGACCCGTGGCGGCGTCGCGGAACTGGCCGGCGGTGAGGGCCGCGTCCCCGGTGGCCCGCAGATGATCCAGCGGCCCGGACAGGGCGCCGTGGGCGGCGATCTTGCCGGCCAGGGACCGGTCGCCGCCCGCCAGCAGGTCCCACAGGGGCCGCAGCTCCCCGTCGGCGTTGAAGCTTCCCGCCACGGGCTTGGTCCGGTCGATGGCGATGCGGAACGGATAGGCCGCCGCCTCCGACGGCAGATCGAGGTTCAGATCGGCCTTCAGGCCGTTGTTGTTGCTGGCGTTCGCCGTCACGTGCAGGCGGGTGTCGGCGAGCGTCGCCGTCATCGTCGCCGCCAGCGCCTGGTCGGCGGGGGCGTCGCGGCTGCGGGCGTTCTCGAGCTGGGCGTCCATGCGGCCGATCAGGTGCGGACCGACGCCGGTGGCGCTGACCGCGCCCGTCAGCACGCCCACATAGTCGTCGGTGAGACCCTGCAGGTTGACGCGGGTGATCCGGGCGCGGCCGTCCAGATGGTCGCCCACGGCGGCGCCGTCGATCTCCACCTCGCCGCCGGAAATCGCCGCATGGACCTTGAGCGCCCGGTCGGTGTCGCCCCAGCGCAGGGTCGCCGGCTCCAGCAGCTTGAAGTCCGCCCGGCGCACCCGCCCGCCGCCCGTCAGGGTGATCTCCGGCCGGCTGGGATGGCTGAACACGCCGCTGCCCTGGAACTTCCACGCCACCGGGTCGTTGGAGTCCGCCAGCACGTCGAACGGCAGGCGATCCAGCGGCCCGCGGGCGTTCAGCTTCACCTTGCGCACGATCCCGGCCATGCCCGGCAGCTGCACATTGGTTCCGTCGAGGGCGATCACCGCATCCGTGCGGTCCCCGCGCCCGGTCAGGCGCACCGCCCCGGTGACCCGCCCGTTGGTCAGGAAGGCGCCCGTGGTCGCCGCCAGCTGCAGGTCGGCGGAGGTCGCAAGCCCGTCCTTCAAGGTCAGGGCGCCGGACACCTTCAGCCCGCCGGCGTCGGCGGCGATGTCATGCATCTCGAAGCCGTCATCGGTGAAGCGGAACGCCGCCTTGGCGCTGGCGGGGCCGAAATTGCTGGGCCCTTCGACGGCCACGGCGCCGTCCACCTCGTGATCGGCCTTGATGAAGGTGAGCAGCAGCCTGGCCGGCTTGACCAGCAGCCGTCCGGCGTCGATCGCGGTCAGGTCGGCGGTCAGGTCGGCGCGGGGGGCGGCGACGCTGCCCGTCACCTTGCCCACCCCGTGCGCCGCGCCGGCGATCTCGACGCCGCCCACGCCGAACGGACCGGACGCGGCCCAGTCCATGTCCATGGACAGGTCCCCGTCCCGGTCCAGCAGGCCATGCAGGTCGGCGCTGATCGCCTGGCCGTTCAGGGTGGCGTGCGCCACCTCCAGCCCCCGCTCGGTCCATCTGGCCGTGGCGGCCACCGCCGGCGCCTGGCCCACCAACCGGTCAAACTCGGCGGCGCCGGTGACCAGCTCGTGGCCCTTGGCCTCGGCCTTGAGGTTCCAGTCCTCCGCCCCGCGCGCCTCGGTGGCGTCCCAGGTTCCGGTCAGGGTTCCCTTGCCGGCGCGGCCGAGGCCGATGCCCTCCACCACGGCCTGGCCCTTGAACTCCAGCCCGCCCAGCAGCGCCCAGCCCCCCTGACCGTCCAGATGGACGTGCGATCCGGCGACCTTCAGGCTGTGGAAGATGTAGCGCCCGTCGCGAATCCGCCCACCGTCCATATGCACCACAGGCGCGGGCCCCAGCAGGGTCCAGAGCAGGCCGTCGCCGCCGCCGCCCTCGCCCTTGAGGTCCGAGACCATGCGGAACTCGCCCTTGTCGTGGCTGAAGCTCAACGGGCCGGCCATCCGCGCCAGGGTGTAGCCGCTCTGCTCGATCTTCTCGGACACGCCCTCGGCCTTGTAGACAAAGCTGTCCAGGTCGCCGGTCAGCACGCCGCGGGTGCGGGTGGGCCCGATATGGGGCACGGGCACCCACCACTTGCTCAGCTCGTCCACCGTCACCGCCAGGTCCAGGCCCTCGGCGCGGCGGGTCTTCATGTTCACGGGACCGTGGGCGTTCAGGCTGGCGAAGTCGCCCACCACCCGGATGTCCGCCAGATACCGGTCCCCGGCGATGCGGCGGGCGGACATCAGCAGGTGCGCCGACGGTCCGATGCGCTGGGAGAACAGGGCCGTCCGGGTCGAGTCGCCCAGCCGCGCCCGGGCGTCGAGGGTCGCGCCGTCCTTGCCCCAGCTGGCTTCGACCACCACCGGCGTCTCGCCCCCCGACCGGGTCAGCACCCGCAGCTTGCCCGCCGCCTGGACCCCGTCCAGGTCAGCCCGGACGCTGAACGGCTGGTTGACGGCCAGACCGGCGGCCCCCGCCAGGGCGCCCCCCGCCGCCTCCACCGCCTCGGCCTTCAGCTCGAGCCGGTCGGGATCGCCGATGCGGAAGCTGGCGGCCAGGCCGTCGCCCTTGTGCAGCCGGCTGGTCGCCTGGACCAGGCCGTCAAAGCCCGCCGAGCGGCGGACATGTAGGTGACCGGTCACGTCCCACAGGCCCGGAACCACCGTCGCCTCGGGCCGGGTCTCGAGCTGGATCCGCACCCGGTCGATCAGGATCGAGACCGGCAGCTGCGACGGACGGCCGCCGGTGCTGGACGTCACCACCGGCTGGCGCAGCACGGCGAGACGACCGGCGTCCAGGCTGTGGATCCGCAGGCGGCGGGCGGCCAGCTCCTCCGGCGCCCAGTTCATCGACAGGTCACGCCCGTCCAGCCACACGCCCTTGCGGTCGATGACCTGCAGCCGCGCAACGGAAAACCGGCCGAACAGATCCCCCTTCAGGCCGTCCACATGCAGCCGGCCCACGGGCCCCAGGGGCAGGCCCTCCACCAGACCCACCACGAACTGGCGCCCCGGATCGGTCAGCACCGCCAGCCGCGCGCCGGCGATCAGCACCGCCAGCCCCACCAGGACCAGCGCCAGCCCCTTGGCGACCAGCGTCATCCAGCCGCTGTCCGCCGGCAGCACGAACTCGCCGCCTTCGGGGGATGCGTCTGGACCGTTGAGGTCGGGATCTACGGGGGGGGCGCTCTGCAAGGGGTCCGGTCCGTCAGAAGCTCTGGCCGATGCTCAGATAGATCTGAAACGGCTGCTGGCTGTTGTTCGAGGCCTTCTGCAGGGGAAACGCCAGGTCGGCCCGGATGGGCGCGAAGTTGAGATGATAGCGGAACCCGATCCCCACCGCCGTATCCACGTGCCGGAAATCGGGATTGACGGTCTCGGCGATGGAGCCGGCGTCGAAGAACAGGACCGCGCCCCAGGGACTGGTCCCGAACCGGCGGCGCAGTTCGATGGAGCTTTCGGTCAGGGACAGCCCGCCGACGGGGGTGTTGTCAGCATAGTGCGGGCCGATGTCCTGATAGGAATAGCCGCGGACCGACCCGCCGCCGCCGGCGAAGAAGCGGTCCGGCGCCGGCACGCTGGGAATGGTGCCGCCGATGATCGAGCCCACATGCAGCCGCCCGGCCACCACCCACTCCCTCTGCGAGTCGATCGGCAGATAGCCGGTCACCTGGATCTGGCTCTTCAGATAAACCAGGCTTTCGTCGCCCTGGATGTCGGTCGGCGTGACATGGGCCTCCAGCTTCCAGCCCTGGCGCGGGTCCAGGGGGTTGTCCGAGTGGTCGAGGGCCACCGCCCCGACCAGCCGCATGGTGACGATGCGGATCTTGCCCGTCTCCTTGTCGATCACCTCGGAGCTGGTCACTGAAACGCCTTCGGTCACATAGCTCGTGGTGCGGAACCGACGGGTCAGGTCGGTGCTCAGCAGCTCGCCCTGTTCGGTATAGGCGGGGGCCACCGTCCGGAACACGTCGCCGGTCAGCTTCAGCGTCTCGCCCGGGGCCAGGAAGTCGGGGGCCGACCACTCCACCCCGGCGCGGCTGTCGATGGTCGCCAGCCGCGCCTCGTAGGTCAGGGTGTCCGCCCGGCGGAAGCGGTTGAAGTCCGACCAGCGCACGTCGAAGTCCGTGCCTTCGCTGGTGGAGTAGCCCGCCGTGAAGTCCAGCGTGTGCTTGGACCGTTCGGACAGGGTGACGATGACCGGCCGCTCGTCGCCCGTCGCCGCGGCGGCGGCGGGAGGCGAGGTCCCGGGGGAGGTCGCAGCCCCCGGCGCCGCAGCCGCCCCCGAGGGCGGCGCTGGGGCCGGCGCTGGCGTTCGGGGGGCGAGGGCGACGGTGACGCTGTCATAGACGCCGGTGTCCAGCAGCCGGTGCTCCAGCTCGGCGATGGCGGTGGGATGATAGACATCCCCCGGCTTCCACGGCGCCAGCTTGCGGATGAAGGCCGGATCGGTGCGTTGCTTCGGATTGCTGAAGACCAGCCCGCCCACATGCACCAGCCGTTCGGAGTCCACGATGAAGGTCGGGCTCATGCTGGTGTCGGCGTGGTCAACCACCACATCGGGCGTCTCGGCCTGGGCGTCGGCATAGCCCCGCGCCTGGAGGATCGAGAGGATCCGCGCCTGGGCCTCCACCACGTCCTCGGCGCGGGCGGAGGCGCCGGTGCGGATGTCGATGGCATCGAACGCCGCCTTGATCGTGTCCTCGTCGGGCTGGGTCTTCTGCCACTGGATGTTGATGGGGCCGAAATGCGTGCGCGGGCCCAGGGTGATCCGCACGACCCCCTGCGGATGGTCCCCGTCGGTGATGTCGGTCTCGATCAGATAGTCGTAGAAGCCCTCGGAGCGCAGCAACAGCTCGGCGGAGTCCTGGGCGTCCCGGGCGCGGCGCCGGGCCTCGATGCGGGACTGGGCCGGTTCCCGGCTTTCACCGATGGCGCGCTCCAGCTCCTCCCGCAGGGCGCGGTTCTCGATCCCCTGGACCAGCGCCTTCTTCTCCGGCCGGTCCGCCGCAAACACGGGCGCGGCCGCGGGGACAGCGACAAGGAGCATGACGGCGCACGTCATGGCCTGCCCGCTTCGCCCTCGCCTTACCCGCCGCGCCATTCCCTCGCCGATATCATGCCTCGCCCATGGTGCATGACCGTTTAGCGAGCATGCGCCCGGATGTCACCCGAACTCAGGCGAAGTAGAGCCTCAGCCCGCGGCGAAAACGTGGCCGCGGTCAAAGACCAGCCACACGGCGTCCCCGGTCGGCGGCAGCGTGCGGGCGTCCGCATGGCTGAGGATGAACTCCACCCCGCGCCCATCGGCCAGCCGGGCCTCGCAGCGGGTGACGGGCCCGTTGGCGCCCTGGCGACCCAGGGTGACGACCACCGCCCCCTCCGCGCCCGGGGCTTGGGCGAGGCGGACGTCATGCGGACGGACAAAGGCCACCGCCGCGCCCTCGACCCCCGGCGCCGGCAGGGTGATCCCGCCGGAGCGGAACACCCCGCCCGACGCCTGCCCCTCGAAGCGGTTGGCCTCTCCCACAAAGCCGGCCACGAAGGCCGAGGCCGGCGCGGCGTAGACCTCCGACGGGGTTCCCACCTGCTCGATCCGGCCGCGGTTCAGCACCGCCACCCGGTCGGCCAGTTCCAGCGCCTCCTCCTGGTCATGGGTGACGAACAGGGTGGTGACGCCGGTGGCGGCGTGGATACGCCGCAGTTCCCGCCGCAGGGACTTGCGCACGGTGGCGTCCAGCGCCCCGAAGGGCTCGTCCAGCAGCAGCACCCGGGGCTCCACCGCGAGCGCGCGGGCGAGCGCGACCCGTTGCCGCTGGCCGCCGGACAGCTGGGCCGGACGGCGACCGCCCAGGCCCTCCAGTTCCACCAGCCGCAAAAGCTCGTCCACCCGGGCCTTGCGCTGGGGCCCGGTGGGCCGGTTCCTGCGCTTGCGCACGTCGAGGCCGAAGGAGATGTTCTGCGCCACGGTCATGTGCCGGAACAGGGCGTATTGCTGGAACACGAAGCCCACCCCCCGCTGGGCGGCGGCGGCGTAGGTGACGTCCTCGCCGTCATAGGCGATCTGGCCCGCCCCCGGGAAATCGAGGCCCGCGATCAGCCGCAGCAGCGTGGTCTTGCCGGAACCCGAAGGGCCGAGCAGGGCCAGCAGCTCCCCCGGACGGACCTCGAGGCTGACATCGTTCAGGGCGGGATAGCGGCCGAACGACTTGCGCGAGCCGCGGACGCTGATGGCCAGGGGCGGGCGCGGAGCTGGGGGCGTCGGCGGAGTCCCGGTCATCATCGCGCCCTTCGATACGCCCGCAGGGGACGGGAATTCAGCTTCATACGC
>CAINOV010000372.1 GCA_903851655.1 uncultured Caulobacterales bacterium | reverse complement strand
GTACGAGCGGTTCCGGGGCGTGCTGGGGGAAAAGGCCGCGGCGGTGATCGACTGCACCTTCCCCCTGCCCGCCCCCGGCGACCGTCCGGGCGCAGCGCTGCGGGCGAACCTCGACCGGATCCGCGCCGAGGCGGAGGAAGCCGCCCTGTCCGGCCGGACCCAGATCGTGCTGACCGACGAGGGCGTCGGGCTGGACCGCTGCGCCCTGCCCATGGTGCTGGCCACGGGCGGCGTGCACAGCCACCTGGTGGCCCGGGGGCTGCGTTCCTACGTGTCGATCATCGTCCGCTCGGCGGAGTGCGTGGACACCCATGGCTTCGCCGTGCTGATCGGCGTGGGGGCCACGGCGGTGAACGCCTGGCTCGCCCAGGAGACCTTCCAGGACCGGCTGGAGCGGGGCCTGATGGGGGATCTGTCCCTCCGCGACGCCTGCCTGAACTTCAAGAAGGGCATCGAGGCGGGCCTGCTGAAGATCATCTCCAAGATGGGGATCTCGGTGATCTCGTCCTACCGGGGCGGGTCCAACTTCGAGGCCATCGGCCTGTCCCGCGCCCTGGTGGCGGAGTTCTTCCCCAGCATGAACTCCCGCATCTCGGGCATCGGTATCGCCGGGCTCGAGGAAAAGGCCCTGCAGGCCCACGCCCGGGCCTATGACACCGCCGTGATCGCCCTGCCGGTGGGCGGCTTCTACCGCCAGCGGGCCTCCGGCGAGAAGCACGCCTATGAAGCCAGTCTGATCCACACCCTGCAGTCCGCCTGCGACACCGGGTCCTACGAGACCTATCGCAAGTTCGCCGACGGCATGCGCAGCGACCGCCCTGTCGCCCTGCGCGACCTGCTGCAATGGCAGAGCGACCGCAAGCCCGTGCCCCTGGACGAGGTGGAAAGCGTCAACTCCATCCGCAAGCGCTTCGTCACCCCGGGCATGAGCCTGGGCGCCCTGTCCCCCGAGGCCCACGGGGTGCTGAACATCGCCATGAACCGGATCGGCGCGCGCTCGGTCTCCGGCGAGGGCGGCGAGGTGCCGGAGCGCTATCGTCCCCTCCCCAACGGCGACAACCCCAACTCCGCTGTGAAGCAGGTGGCGTCGGGCCGCTTCGGCGTCACGGCGGAATATCTGAACCAGTGCCGCGAGATCGAGATCAAGGTCGCCCAGGGCGCCAAGCCCGGCGAAGGCGGCCAGTTGCCCGGCTTCAAGGTCACCGAGCTGATCGCCCGCCTGCGCCACGCCACACCCGGCGTGACGCTGATCTCCCCGCCGCCGCACCACGACATCTATTCGATCGAGGACCTGGCCCAGCTGATCTATGACCTGAAGCAGATCAATCCCGACGCCCGGGTCTGCGTGAAGCTGGTGTCCGCCAGCGGGATCGGCGCGATTGCCGCCGGCGTCGCCAAGGCCAAGGCCGACGTGATCCTGGTGGCGGGCCATGTGGGGGGCACGGGCGCCTCGCCGCAGAGCTCGATCAAGCACGCCGGCGGCCCCTGGGAAATGGGCCTGTCGGAAGCCAACCAGGTGCTGACCCTGAACAACCTGCGCCACCAGGTGACGCTCCGCGCCGACGGGGGCATGCGCACCGGCCGGGACATCGTCATCGCCGCCATGCTGGGAGCGGAGGAGTTCGGCATCGGCACCGCCAGCCTGATCGCCATGGGCTGCATCATGGTCCGGCAGTGCCACTCCAACACCTGCCCCGTGGGCGTGTGCAGCCAGGACGAGCGCCTGCGGGCCAAGTTCACCGGCAGCCCGGAAAAGGTGATCAACCTGTTCAGCTTCATCGCCGAGGACGTGCGCCAGATCCTGGCGTCCCTGGGCTTCCGCTCCCTGCGCGACATTGTCGGCCGGACCGACCTCCTGTTCCAGATGAGCCGGGGGGGCGAGCACCTGGACGACCTGGACCTCAATCCGCTGCTGGTCCGCGCGGACCCGGGCCAGAACCCGCCCTACTGCGTGGTCGAGGGCCGGACCGAGGTGCCCGACACCCTGGACGCGGACATCGAGCGGGACGCCGCACCCCTGCTGGAGCGGGGGGAGAAGATGCAGCTGACCTATACGGTCCGCAACACCCAGCGGGCCATCGGCGCGCGGATCTCCTCGCGGATCGTGCGCAAGTTCGGCATGACCGGGCTCGCGCCGGGGCACCTGACCCTGCAGCTGAAGGGCTCCGCGGGGCAGAGCCTGGGCGCCTTCGCCGTGCAGGGCGTGCGCATCCAGCTGACCGGCGAGGCCAACGACTATGTGGGCAAGGGCCTGTCGGGGGCCACCATCTCCGTCCGGCCGCCGCCGTCGGCCCGCGGACCGTCGGACAATGCGCTGCTGGGCAACACCATCCTCTATGGGGCCACCTCCGGCCGGCTGTTCGCCGCCGGGCGGGCGGGAGAGCGGTTCGCCGTGCGCAATTCCGGCGCCGTGGCGGTGGTGGAGGGCTGCGGCGCCAATGGCTGCGAGTACATGACAGGCGGCACAGTGGTGATCCTGGGCGCCACCGACGCCAACTTTGCCGCAGGCATGACCGGCGGCATGGCGTTCGTCTATGACGCGGACGGCGACTTCGACAGCAAGGTCAACCCGGACAGCGTGGTCCTGACCCCCGTGGCCAACGCCCATTGGGAATTGCGGCTGCTCTCCCTGATCACCGAGCATGAGCGCGAGACCGGATCGGCCCTGGCCGCGGAGATGCTGCGGGACTGGGAGCGGTTCCGGTCCCGGTTCCGGCAGGTCTGCCCGAAGGAGATGCTGAGCCGGCTCGAGGCGCCGCTGGAGGCGGTGGCCTAGCTCCGGACGGCCCGGTTGGCCCAGCTGTAGGCGGGCTGCGACACCAGCAGCAGGCCCGCCGCGATCAGGGCCGACCGGGGATCCTCCCGGGCGGTGAGCACCAGGAAGACGCAACTGCCGAGCAGCACCACGCCGGTGGAGACCGGGAAGGCCCAGGCGCGGAACGGCCGCTCGGCATGCGGCTCCCGGTAGCGGAGCATGAACAGGGCAGAATAGCTGAACACGAAGTTCATGACGAAGAACACCGCAGCCACCGCCACCAGCTGTTCCAGGCTCCCGCTCAGCACCAGCAGGATCGCCACGCCCACGGAGACGGCGGTGGCCGCCTGCGGCGCGCCGCCCTTGCCCACCTGCAACAGGCCCCGCGCCCGGGCGCTGTCCCGGGCCAGGGCGTAGATCACCCGCGGGGCGCACAGGATCATGGCGTTCAGCAGGCCCAGCACGGTGAGCAGCGACACCACCGTGACGAAGGTCGCGCCGCCCGCGGGAAAGATCCGCGCCGCCACGTCCGCCGCCGGCAGCTTGGAGGTGATCAGCTGCGACATCGGCAGGGCGTGCAGGAAGCCCAGGTTGATCAGCAGATAGAGGCTCATCACCAGCGCCGCGCAGCCGATCACGGCCCGGGGCAGGCTGCGGCCGGGGTTCACCGTCTCCTCGGACATGTAGATGGCCCCGTACCAGCCGTCATAGGTGACCAGCACCGTGCGCAGGGCCACGATCAGGCCGCTGACCAGGCCCGCCGCGAGGCGGACCGGCGCCGCCGGCGCGCCCGCCACCGCGCCGCCGAGGGCGCCTGGCGGCGGCGGCAGGACGAAGCAGGCCGCCGCCAGCCCCACCAGCAGCAGGCCCACCAGGCCGCTGACCAGGTTCTGCACGGCGCCGCCGGTCCGCACCCCCAGCCAGTTGAACCCGGTGAAGGCCAGGATCAGGCCGATGGCCGCCAGCTGTGGATGGGCGGCCACGGGGGGAGCCAGCGCGCCGAGAAAGTCCACCGCGGTCAGGCTGACATAGGCGCAGGTGACGGAGGTGGCCAGCCAGTCATTCCAGCCCACGGCGAAACCGATCCGGGGCCCGAAGGCCCGGCGGGCGAAGACGTAGAACCCTCCGGACAGGGGCGTCATGGCCGCCAGCTCGGCCACCGACACCGCCCCCAGGATCGCGTAGATCCCGCCGATCGCCCAGACGGCGATGATCAGCACCGGGTCCTGCAGCGCCGCCGCCACCGATCCCGGCAGGCGCAGGATGCCCACGCCGATGGTGTTGCCGAAGGCGAGCGCGATGCTGAACCCGACCCCCATCACCCGCATCAGGGACGTCTGGACGCCGGTGGGGGCGGGCGCTTCGGTCACGGCGGGCTCCGACGGCGACCGGCGGGGCGGTCCGGGACAAGGGGGTGCGAATCCTGCGCACGATTTCTCGTGCGCGTCCACGCAAAGCCCGCCAGCAGCCGCGGCGAGCTTACGTTTACGTGAACTGGCGGCCGCCGCCGGCTCTGGCTATGGTCCCGCCGCCTGAAGCCCCTCGCCTCTCCGGAAGGATCCCGCCATGCGCGACGCCGTCATCGTTTCCTACGCCCGCACGGGACTGGCCAAGGCCATCCGCGGCGGATTCAACAACACCCACGGGGCGGCCATGGCCGGCCACGCCATCAAGCACGCCATGTCCCGGGGCGGGATCGACCCGGCGGAGGTGGACGACGTGGTGCTGGGCAGCGGCAATCCGGAAGGCGCCACGGGCCACAATGTGGGCCGCAACGCCGCCCTCTACGCCGGGTGCCCGGTGACCACCTCCGGCATGCAGGTGGGCCGCTTCTGCTCGTCGGGCCTGAACGCGATCGCGGTCGCCGCCAACTACATCAAGGCGGACGGGGCCACCGTGGCGGTGGGCGCCGGCGTCGAGTCCATCTCGCTGGTGCAGATGGGCGGGCACATGAACACCTATTTCTACACCCAGGACGACCTGATGAAGTCGCATCCGGCCCTGTGGATGCCGATGATCGACACCGCCGACATCGTCGCCGAGCGCTACGGGATCAGCCGCGAGTACCAGGACGAGTACGCCCTGCGCTCGCAGCAACTCTACGCCCAGGCCCAGGCCGACGGGCGGATGGCCGAGGAAATCGTTCCCATGGCCACCACCATGAAGAAGGTGGACCGGGCCACTGGCCAGGAGTCCATCGTCGACGTGGTCGTGGACCGGGACGAATGCAATCGCCCGGAAACCACCCTCGAGGGTCTCGCCAACCTGCAGCCCGTCAAGGGGCCCGGCAAGTTCGTCACCGCCGGCAACGCCAGCCAGCTGGCCGATGGCGGCGCCGCCGTGGTGCTGATGGAGGGCAAGGAAGCCGAGCGCCGGGGCCTGAGCCCGCTGGGCGCCTTCCGCGGCTGGGCCGTGGCCGGCTGCGAACCGGACGAGATGGGCATCGGCCCGGTGTTCGCCGTGCCCAAGCTTCTGGGTCGTCACGGGCTGAAGGTCTCGGACATCGACATCTGGGAGCTGAACGAGGCCTTCGCCAGCCAGTGCCTGTACAGCCGCGACAAGCTGGGCATCGACCCGGCGAAGTACAACGTCAACGGCGGCTCCATCTCCATCGGCCACCCCTACGGCATGACCGGCGCCCGCTGCGCCGGAACGATCCTGCTGGAAGGCAAGCGTCGCAAGGCGAAGCTGGGCGTGGTCACCATGTGCATCGGCGGCGGCATGGGCGCGGCGGGTCTCTTCGAAATATTTTGAGGTGTTCGTCGCCGCTTGCAGCCGCGGTGTATGAAATTCTCTAACTATTATGTGATCACCTGCGGGGAGCCGACACCATGTCGCGTCTCTCCGCAGCACTCCGCCTCCGGCTGAACCGGATCAGGATGGCTGCGACGCCGGGACCGTCATCGGGATGGCTGACGCAAGACCTGAACAGAACCCGTCCAGAGGCGACCCAATGACACCTGACGAACATCTCGAATATCACCGGCAACTGGCACGCGAACTGGCCGAGGCGGCCAAGACCGGGGAGCGCGTCGACGCCTTCTCCATCGCCCGGCCCCTGCGCTGCGACATGGGCCACTGGCTGCACCACGATGCGGTGGACGAGCTGGGCGACGGCCCCCTCTACCGCGAGGCGGTGGAGCGGCACAACGAGTTCCACAAGGCCGCCGAGCTGGTGGCCAAGGCGATCAATGTCCGCTCGACGGAGTCCCAGAGGATGATGGCCTCCGGCTCCACCTTCGCCATCGCCCTGAACGGTCTGGAGATGCTGACGATCAAGCTGAACCGCGCCCTGAAGGGCCAGCGGGTCGCCTGATCGCCGCCTGACCGCGGTCCGCGCTAGCCCTTCATCGCCTCGCGCAAGGCCGCGGCCTGATCCGCGTCGATGCCCATGATCTCGGCCATCACCGAGCCCGCATTGGGGTCCCAGGCGTGGCGCGGGCCGACGGTGATGCCGCCGTCCACGATCATGTGGGTTCCGGTCACGAACTCCGACGCGTCGGAGGCCAGGAACAGCGCCGCCTCGGCGATGTGCCGCGGCTTGCCCGATACGGGCATGGGCTGGGCGCCGGCGGCGCCTTCCTCGATGCGGGCGGCCATCTGGTCGGCGACCTCCACCGGCAGCCCCAGCGCGCCGCCGAAGATCGAGGTGGCGATCAGCCCCGGGCAGATGGCGTTCACCCGGATCTTCTGCGGCGACAGCTCCGCCGCGGAGCAGCGGCTGAGGTGGATGACCGCGCACTTGGCCGTGGAATAGGCCAGGGGTCCCCAGCCCGCCTCGGTCCCGGCGATGGACGCGGTGTTGATCACCGAGCCGCCGCCCCGGGCGAGCATGTGCGGAATGGCGTGCTTGGTCGCCAGCACCGGTCCCCGCACCAGCAGCGCGAAGACATGGTCCCAGGCCTCCGCCGTGATCTCCGCCGCCGTGGCCAGGGCGCCGGCGGAGCCCGCATTGTTGAACAGGATGTCGAGGCCGCCGAAGCTGGCCGCCGCCTTGTCGACGGCGGCGGCGATCTGCGCCTCGTCGGTCACGTCGCAATGGGCGTAGACCACCTGCCCGGGAAAGCGCTGCTCCAGCATCGCCCCCTTGGCGTCCTGCACGTCGGCGGCGAGAACCTTCGCCCCCTCCGCCACGAACAGCTCCACCGTTCCGAGCCCGATGCCGGACGCCGCCCCGGTGATCATCGCAATCTTGCCTTCCAGACGTCCGGCCATGGCCGCGCCCTCCCTGTTTTTTTGTTGAGTGTGCCAAGCCCGGTCAGACCAGGTCCGTTCAGGCGAGGGTGACGACGACCTTGCCCTGGGCCTTGCGGCTGGACAGCTGGCGGATCGCCTCCCCCGCCTGCTCCATCGGAAAGACCGCAGAGACGTGCGGCTTGATCTTGCCCGCGGCGTAGAGGCCCATCAGCTCCTTCACGTTCTCCGCGTTCTCCGCCGGGTTCCGGGCCGTGAAGGCGCCCCAGAAGACGCCGACGATCTGGCAGGACTTGAGCAGGGTCAGGTTCAGCGGGATCTTCGGAATGCCCGCCGGGAAGCCGATCACCAGGAAACGCCCCTCCCAGCCGATGGCCCGCAGCGACGCCTCCGCATAGTCGCCGCCGACGGCGTCATAGATCACATCGGCGCCATTGGGCCCGCAGGCCTGCTTGAACAGGTCCGCCAGCGCCTTCTGCCCGTCCCGGTCGAAGGGGCCGGAGGGATAGACCACGCCGCTGTCAGCGCCATGGGCGATGGCCAGATCGACCTTTTCCTGGCTGGAGCAGGCGGCCACCACCTTGGCCCCCGCGGCCTTGGCGAGCTCCACCGCCGCCAGGCCCACGCCGCCGGCGGCGCCCAGCACCAGCAGGGTCTCGCCGGCCTTCAGATGGGCCCGCTGCTTCAGGGCGTAGTGGCTGGTCCCGTAGGTCAGGATGAAGGCCGAGGCCTCGTCGAAGGGCATGGAATCGGGGATCGGGATGCAGCGACCGGCGGCGAGCGCGATCTTCTCCGCCATGCCGCCCCAGCCGGTGGAGCCGATCACCCGGTCGCCGACCTTCAGGGTGGCGACGCCCGGACCCACGCTCTCGATCACGCCGGCCACCTCGCCGCCGGGGGAGAAGGGCCGGGCGGGCTTGAACTGGTACTTGTCCTCGATGATCAGCACGTCGGGATAGTTCACCCCGCAGGCATGGACGCGGATGACGACCTCGCCCTCCTTGGCCACGGGGTCGGGAAGATCCTCGACGACAAGGGTGTCCGGTCCGCCGACGATCTTGCTCAACACGGCCTTCATTGAGGCGTCTCCCTGGTTTATGGCTTCGGCGAGACGCTATCGGCTTGATGGCGAGTTGCAAGAGTGAATAGGGTTCACCTATGCCGAAGTCGCACTACGCCATGGCCCTGCACGGGGGCGCGGGCGCCCGCCGGTCGCGGGATTACACGCGCGAGATCAAGCACATGGCCGGCGTGGTCGAGGCCGGACGGGACCGTCTGGCGCGGGGCGACAGCGCGTTGGACGTGTGCGTCGCCACCGTGGTCGAACTGGAAGTGTCGGGCCTCTACATCGCCGGTCGCGGGGCGTCGCCCAACGCCGCGGGGGTCTATGAGCTGGACGCGAGCCTGATGGACGGCGCGACGGGTCAGGCGGGAGGCGTGGCGGCGCTGGAGGGCTTCGAGAGTCCGATCCTCGCGGCCCACGCCGTGATGACGCAGACGCCCCACGTGTTGCTGGCCGGAGAGGGCGCGGCGCGCTTCGCCCGGGCCCAGGGGCTGGCGGAGGTCGCCGACCCGGCCGCCTGGTTCACCCGCGCGGGCAAGGACGAGGCCAACCATCCGCCGGGCGCCCTCGCCC
>CAINOV010000371.1 GCA_903851655.1 uncultured Caulobacterales bacterium | reverse complement strand
TCGTCACGCCGGCGCAGCTTCACACCTGTTTCGCAGCCTTCGACCTGGTTTCAGACAGCCGCGCGGGGGTGAGCCGCCTCTTCCAGGTCTGGACCGAGGCCGCGGCGCGGCTGTGCGCAGGACGCGCCGTCACCGGCGACGGCGACGGCGCATCGACGGACTCCGGGGATGTCGTGGGGCTTTCGCCGTCGCGCCTCACGATCACCTTCGGCTTCGGGCCGGGACTGTTCGTCAAGAACGGCGTGGACCGCTACGGCCTCGCGGCGAAGCGGCCGGCGGCGTTCGTCGATCTGCCGGCCTTCAAGGGCGATCAGCTGATCCCCGAGCGCACCGGCGGCGACCTGTCGGTGCAGGCCTGCGCCGACGACGCCCAGGTCGCCTTCCATGCGGTGCGGGAGCTGGCCCGGCTGGCGGACGGCGCCGCCCGTCTGCGCTGGAGCCAGACGGGCTTCATCGGGGCCTTCAAGGCCGGTGAGACGCCCCGAAACCTCATGGGTTTCAAGGACGGGACGCGCAATCCGGCCGTGACGGATGCGAAGCTGATGCAGGACCATGTGTGGGTGGGCGAAGAGGGCGGCGACTGGATGACCGGCGGCTCCTATCTCGTCGCGCGTCCCGCGCGGATCGCGCTGGAGCACTGGGACCGGATGAAGACCGGCTTCCAGGAGCAGACCCTGGGCCGTCACAAGCTGTCCGGCGCGCCGATCGGCCGGTCCCGGGAAGCCGATCCGCCGGACTTCGCCGCCGTCGATGGGGACGGCAACCCCGTCATCGCCGAGGCCGCCCACATCCGGCTGGCCGCCCCCGAACAGAACGGCGGCGCGCAGATGCTGCGACGGTCCTATTCGTACAACAATGGCCTGAGCGTCATCGCCGAGCGCTGGCCGCCCTGGCGCCAGGGCCTGATGTTCGATGCAGGGCTGTTGTTCATCTGCTACCAGCGCGACCCCCGCCGCGCCTTCATCCCGATGTTCGACAGGATGTCGCGCTTCGACATGATGAACCAGTTCGTCACCCACATCGGCGGCGGACTTTTCGCCTGTCCCGGCGGGATCCGGCCGGGCGAGTTTCTGGGACAGAGGCTGCTGGCCGCGTGATCCGACGCCTGGCGGACGCCCACCGTGTCAGAACGCCGCCCGGACGCCCGCATACACCGCCAGGGGCGCCGCCGGGCTGACGAAGCGCGGATCGACGGCGCCGGGCGCCATCGGAACGCCGGGCGCTCTTGCCCCTGTCGGGTCCCCCAGCAGGCCGAAGGTGGCGTAGCGGGCGTCGAGGGCGTTCTCCACCCGGCCGAACAGCTCCACCCCGGGGGACCCGCGCCACGACCCGTGCAGGCCGATCACCGCATAGCCCGGCAAGGGCTTCAGCAGATGGGCCTCGTCGCCGCGATAGGCCTGGCTGTCCACCGCCTTGAGGTCCGCGCCGATCCGCAGGCGGGACGTCACAGCTGCGTCGAAGCCGGCCTTGAAGCGATTGCCGGGAACGCCCGGAAGGCGGTCCCCCCGTCGCACCGGAATGGTCCCCGACGCGTCCCGCAGCGGGTTGGAGGGCGACGGCAGACGGAGCGCCGTGTCGAAGGTCGCATCCAGATGGGCGTAGCTGGCATAGGCCGTGATCCGCTTGCTGCGGAACGACAGGCTCACGTCGCCCCCCTGCCGCAGGGTCCCGGCGATATTGGTGAAATAGCCGGCGCTGAGGGAGGTGGCGACGCCGTAGATGTCGTCGCGGACCTCTGTCCGGTAGAGGCCCGCAGCATAGGTCAGCCGCCCGCCCGCCAGATCCGTCCCGCCGCGCAGCCCGGTCTCCACCGTGCGGGAGACCACCTGCTTCAGGGTCGGCGGATCGGCGGACAGGGACGAGGGGAGCAGGCACGGCCGGCTGGGGTCGGAACACTCGATCTCGCTGGCTGTGGGCGCGCGGCTGCCCTCGGCGTACCCCAGATAGGCGCTGAAGCCGGGACGAAGCCGATAGGCCAGGCCCAGCGCCGGGTTCACGCGCTGATAGACGCTCGTTCCGTCCAGGGCTGCGCCGAGCCGGTCGCGGAGCGCGATCCGCACGCGGTTGTACCGGCCGCTCGCCGTCACGGAGAGGCGCTCCGTCACGTCCCAGGTGTCGGTCAGATAGAGGCCGGCGGCCGAACCGGCGCTCCTCAGCCGCACCGGCGTGGCGCTGAACGGCGTCCCCTCCGGCGTGGCGATAAGGTATCCCGACGGCTGGACCACCCCCGCCGGATCGATGACGCCCACCTCGATGGAACTGGCGAAGTCCACCTGGCTGGCGTCAAGGGTCGCGCCCGCGGTCGCCTGGTTCGGCCGACCGAGCAGCGCCGCCGTGGACGACGCCTGCAGGGTGGCGCCCAGCCCGAACGCGCGAAGGGTCTCCCGGTCGGTTTCGCCCAGGGGGACGGCGCCGCTCTGGGACAGGTCCGGGACCGCCCCGCCGACCGTGTCGCCCAGCCGCGTGGCGGCGTCGGCCTGACAGAGCCCCGCCCCCGGCGCCGCGCAGGCGGTGAAGCCCGTGGTGTTGCCATTGACCACGGACTGGCGAACATCGCGGAGATAGACCGCCCCCTGCAGCGACAGGGTCGGCGTCGCCGCATAGGTTCCGTTCAGCGTGAGGAAGCCCAGCCGGTTGGCGTTGAGCTGGGGCGAGGTGAAGATGAGCTTGCGGCTCACCGCCAGCGCCTGAACCGGCGTCGCGCCCTCCCCGCGCAACAGGTTGTCCGCGCCGGAATAGCTGAGGTCGAGGCTCAGGCGATCCGTCCGCCAGCCGAGCGCGCCGTACAGCTGGCGAAGCCGGCTGCCCGACCGGTCCCGCCAGCCGTCCTCGTCCAGCCCCTTGACGACCAGCAGTCCGCCCAGCCGATCCCCGTGACCGGCCAGGGTCAGGCTGGCCGACCGGCGGCCGAAGGCGCCGACCTCCGCCTCGACCTCGCGGCCCGGATCGTCGAAGCCGGTCTTCATCGTCACCACCACCGCGCCGCCCAGGGCGTTCAGGCCGTAGACCGGATTGGCGCCGACCACGTCGATGCGGGCGATGGCCGGGTCCGGGATCAGGTCCCAGTTCACCCCGTCGCCGAAGGCCTCGTTGATCCGCACGCCGTTCTGGTAGACGGCCAGTCCCTGAGGCGTACCCAGCACCGGCGACGCCTCGAACCCCCGATAGAGAATGTCCGGCTGGAACGGGCTGTCCAGATTGTCGTTCAGGCTGACTGATCCCAGCCGGGCCTCCAGCGCGCCGCCGGCAGTGACGGCGCCGCTCCGCCGGAGGTCCCCGTCGGTCAGGGTCTGCACGTCGTAAGGCGCCTTGGCGATGTCCAGATGCGCGCCCGGCAGCGGGCTGGCGCCGATGACTGTCACGGGCGAGACCTGCGTCAGGTCCGCCGCAACGGCCGTGGCGCCTGCGACCGGCGCGCCGAGGGCGAAGATCGCGGCCAGAACCGTTTGCAGACGCTTGCCGGGCGTCGGCCGGGTCGACCGCCGACGGCGGGCCGCCCCTACTCCCACTCGATTGTTCACCCGACCGATAATATTCTATTTTTATTGAGAAAACAAAACGCTCAACACCGCTTTTCCCGTCAGCCCTACCGTCAAAAATTCGGGCTTCTGATTTCATTGGGAATTTTCGAGCGTAGGAAAATTCGTCCTATCGCCGTCTATCATCAGCAGTGTCAAACTCGCTTCTTGGTTTGGCCCCGAGCGAAATCATCTGCGGTGGCAACGGCCGAAAAGAATATACCGTCAAAACCCAGAATTACTCAATTTGATCAAGATGTTATAAATTCCGCTGCGATGCAGTCGAACCGGATCGACGCCGTTCGCTGATGGCCTCATGCTGGTGAAATCAGCGGCACTTTCGGAAAGTAGCCTGCGTACCGGCGAGCGTCACGCGTCAACAAGCTCATGCCCGAGACAGCCACGTGTGCGCCGATATAGAAATCCGGAAGCGGCGAGGTCCGAACGCCGCCGCGCCGGCGGTATTCCACGAAGGCCCGGCCGGCGACAAACCCGGCTTCACGAGGCAGCGCCGGTCTTCGGAAGGTATCGGCGCCGACGGTCTACGACAACAATGCGGCCCTCGGCGTCGGACGAAACGGTCAGTGGGGCTGGCGCACCCGCTTCTTCAACCTGGGGGCCGTGATCCCGGTCAATTCTGCAACGACCCTACGTGGTCAGATGATGGACGGACACACCGAGGCGCTGATAGGGGGTCGCTCGGGATACCGCTTCAATCTCGACTTCCGCGCAGCCTACGTCCGGCTCGTCCAGCAATACGGCGCGGAGAGCTTCACCGGCCGCCTCGACATCTTCGACACCCGGTCCAAGCATCTGGCGCCGGGGGACCTCTTCTATCACCCAGGCCCGCTGGATC
>CAINOV010000370.1 GCA_903851655.1 uncultured Caulobacterales bacterium | reverse complement strand
TCGAAGGACGATGTCCGCTTGCCCAGACCCGTGTCGGTGACCGTCAGGATCAGCTGTTCGGCGGCGCCCATGGCGATCAGCCGCTCCATCCCCACCTCGGTGTCGCCGACCTCGGCCTCGTCGGCGTCGGTGTCTGGCTCCGGGCCCGGTTCCGCGTCGCCGGCGTCGCCGACGGCGGCGCGCAGGGCGGCGGAATAGCGCAGATAGGCCACCCGTTCGGCGGGGCTCGCATCCGTGTGCCGCAGGATGGCCATGGAGATGACGCTGTCATCCTCCGCCAGGCGGATGCCGCGCACGCCGGTGGATTCCCGGCCGGCGAACACCCGCACGTCGCTCACCTGGAAGCGGATGCAGCGACCCAGCGCCGTGGTCAGGAGCACGTCCTGATCCTCGGTGCAGAGCGCGACGCCGACAATGCTGCCGTCCTCGTCGCCCAGCTTCATGGCAATCTTGCCGGCGCGGTTCACCTGGGCGAAATCCGACAGCTTGTTGCGTCGCACGTCCCCGTGAGTGGTGGCGAACATCACGTCCAGCGCGTCCCACTGGGCCTCGTCTTCCGGCAGGGGCAGGACGGTGGTGATCACCTCCCCGTCCTCGAGGGGCAGCAGGTTGACGAAGGCCTTGCCCCGGGCGTTGGCCTGGGCCAGCGGCAGGCGCCACACCTTCAGCTTGTAGACCTTGCCGTTGGACGAGAAGAACAGCACCGGCGCGTGGGTGGAGGCGGCGAACACGCGGACCACCGCATCCTCGTCCTTCATGGCCATGCCGGACTTGCCCTTGCCGCCCCGATGCTGGGTGCGGTAGGCGGACAGGGCCGTGCGCTTCACATAGCCGCCGTGGGTGACGGTGACGACCATCTCCTCCCGGGGGATCAGGTCCTCGTCCTCCACATCGGCGTCGCCGTCGACGATCTGGGTGCGCCGGGGGCGGGCGAAGGCGGCGCGGACCTCCAGCAGCTCCTCGCGGATGATGGCCAACACGCGCTCGCGGCTGCCCAGGATGTCCAGATAGCCGCGGATCGCCTCGGCCAGCTCGCCCGCCTCCTCGAAGATCTCGTCGCGGCCGAGACCGGTGAGGCGGGACAGGGTCAGGGCCAGGATCGCCCGGGCCTGCTCGTCCGACAGCCGGACCGAGCTTTCCTCGACCAGCACCGTGCGCGGATCCTGGATCAGGGCGATCAGGGGCAGCATGTCGCCCGCGGGCCAGTTCCGCGCCTGCAGACGCTCCCGCGCCTCGCTCGGGTCCTTGGACGAGCGGATGATGTGGATCACCTCGTCGATATTGACGACGGCGATGGCCAGGCCGACCAGCACATGGCCCCTGTTGCGGGCCTTGTTCAGCTCGAACTTGGTGCGGCGGACCACCACCTCCTCGCGGAAGGCGAGGAAGGCCTGGATCAGCGGGCGCAGGCCCAGCTGCTCCGGCCGGCCCTGGTTCAGGGCAAGCATGTTGACGCCGAACGAGGATTGCAGCGGGGTGTAGCGGTAGAGCTGGTTCAGGATCACGTCGGCGCCCGCGTCGCGCTTCAGGTCGATCACGACCCGCATGCCGTCCCGGTCGCTCTCGTCCCGCAGGTCGGCAATGCCCTCGATCCGCTTTTCCCGGACCAGTTCTGCGATCCGCTCCACCAGGCTCGCCTTGTTCACCTGATAGGGGATCTCGGTAATGATGATGGACTCGCGGTCCTTGACCCGGGTCTCGATGGCGGTCTTGCCGCGCACGACGACGGAGCCGCGGCCCGTCATCAGGGCGTTGCGCGCGCCGGTGCGGCCGATGATCTCGCCGCCGGTGGGGAAGTCCGGGCCCGGCACGATGTCCAGCAGGGCCTCCAGCGCAATGTCCGGATCGTCCAGCAGGGCCACGCAGGCGTCGACGATCTCTCCCAGATTGTGCGGCGGGATGTTGGTGGCCATGCCGACCGCGATGCC
>CAINOV010000369.1 GCA_903851655.1 uncultured Caulobacterales bacterium | reverse complement strand
TCCCGGGTCTTCGCCCGGGAATGACAACGGCTTGTATTTCAAACGCCGTCATTCTCGGCCTTGAGCCGAGAACCTCCAGCCGGACGCACGCCGCCCCATCCCCCAAGAAAGCGTAAACAGAACCGTCTCCCCGCCGAGTCTTTACCCCTTTGTTAACCGGCTTGGGGCACGACTCGAACATCGCCTTTTCCCTTGGGACGCAACGATGTTCGCCCGCAAGACCGCCCCCGTCACCGGTGTCGCCCCCGCCTCGTCCGCCGCGCCGTCGGGCCTGGCGCAACAGGCGGCGGTGCTGCGCGAGCGGCTGGGCCCGGTGCTGGCCAACCCCTTTGTCGGCGCCGGCGCGGCGGCGGTGCTGTTCGTCGGCGCGCTGGGCGTGCTGATCCTGGTCACCGCCGACCCCAAGGCCGGCCTGCCCTTCGTGCGCATGAAGCTCGAGGACCGGGTGGCCGAGGTGAACCGGACCCCCGGCCCCGGCGGCTTCAATGTGGACGGGCTGAACCCCGACGCCTTCGTCGACCCCAACGGCGCCGCAAGCCAGCCGATCGACGGCCAGGCCGTGGTCACCCTGCCCCAGGGCGGGCAGATGATCGGCGGCCAGTCGGCCACGCCGGGAACCCCCGCCACGGCGGCGGGCCCCGCCTCCGGCGCCCGCTATTCCACCACGCCCCTGCCCTCCGCCCCCCTGGCCGGGCTGACCGAGCCCAGCTCCGTGGGCCTGCTGCCGATCATCTCCCGGGACGGGCGCGCGCCGTACCAGGCCTATGCCCGGCCGTTCCAGCCCAATGGCAAGCCCCGGGTGGCGCTGGTGGTGGGCGGACTGGGCCTGAACGCCGCGGCGACCAAGGCCGCCATCGAGCGCCTGCCGCCGGAGATCACCCTGTCCTTCGTGGCCTATAGCGACGGCCTGCAGGGCTGGATCGACATGGCCCGGGCCAATGGCCACGAGGTGCTGCTGGAGGCGCCGATGGAGCCCCTGGACGCCGCCGCCAACGATCCCGGCCCCTACGCCCTGAAGGCCAACGGCTCCAACGCCGACACGGTGAAGCGGCTGGAGTGGATCCTGGCCCGCTGCACCGGCTATTTCGGCGTCACCAACTATCTGGGGGGCAAGTTCCTCACCGCCGACGGGCCGGTGCTGGCCTTCCAGATGGCGCTCCGCCAGCGGGGCGTGGCCTTTGTCGATGACGGCGCCGCGGCCCGGCGCACCCTGCCCGGCCTGCCCCGGGCGTCCGCCGACACGGTAGTGGACGCGGACCTGGCCGCCGAGTCGATCCAGAAGCAGCTGATCACCCTGGAGCAGACCGCCAGCCAGCGGGGCCAGGCCCTGGGCTCGGCCTTCGCCTATCCGCTCACCCTGGAGGTGGCCAACCGCTGGGCCGCCGGCCTGGCCGCCCGGGGCTTCCAGCTGGCGCCCGCCTCGGCCCTGACCAAGCGATGAGCGGACAAGACCTCTCCCGCTATCGCACCAATGTGGGGATCGTGCTGTTCAACGCCGCGGGCGAGGCCTTTCTCGGCCGCCGGGCGGACACCGCGCCCCCCTACAACTGGCAGTTCCCGCAAGGGGGGGTGGACGCCGGCGAGACCCTGGACGACGCCGCCCTGCGTGAGCTGCTGGAGGAGACCGGCGTCAGCAGCGTGCGCTTCCTCGCCGCCACGGACGGCTGGATCACCTACGACTTCCCGGAGGAGGTCCTCGCCTCCGGGCGCGGGCGGGGCTATGTGGGGCAGAAGCAGGTCTGGTACGCCTTCCGCTTCGTGGGGGACGAGAGCGAGATCCGCCTCGACGCCCATGACGAGGTGGAGTTCGACCAGTGGCGCTGGGCGCCGCTGGCGACAGCCCTGGAGACCGTGGCGCCCTTCAAGCGTACGGCTTACGAAGCTGTGATCGCCGCTTTCACCCCTCTGGCGGAGCCGGACCCGCAGCCTTAAGACTGATCGACGCACGGCGCGCTTCCGCGTCGCGCGATCCTGGGGTGACCACGCCTTTGACCGTTCCTCTGATCATGGTTCACGGCGCCTTCTGCGGCGGCTGGGCCTTCGACGCCTTCCGCGCGCCCTTCGAGCAGGCGGGCTATGCGGTGGACGCCGTGGACCTGCCCGGCCATGGCGCCGCCCAGGACCGGCAGGCGGTGGGGCGCGCCTCCATGGCCGACTACGCCGCCGCGGTGGCCAGGGCCTGCACGGCCTGCGCCGAGCCCCCGGTGCTGATCGGCCACTCCATGGGCGGCCTGGTGGCCCAGCTGGCCGCCGCCCGGGCGCCGGTGCGGGCCCTGGTGCTGCTGGCCCCCTCGGCGCCCTGGGGCGTACCCGGCTCGACCATGGAGGAGGCGGTGTCCAGCCTCGCCGTGGTGGGCATGAGCCCGTTCTTCTCCCTGCCCGTGGATCCGGACTACACCCTGGCCCGGCAGTACAGCCTGAACCGCATCGAGAGCGCCGGGCGCAAGGACATCTTCGGCCGGATGGGCCCCGAAAGCGGCCGCGCCCTGTGGGAGACCCTGAACTGGTGGATGGATCCGTTCATGACCACCAGCGTGCCGGCGGCCCGGGTGGCGGCGCCGGTGCTGGCCGTGGCCGGCGGCCGCGACCTGATCCACCCCCCGGTCACCGTGCGTCAGACCGCCGCGCGCCTGTCCGGAGAGATGATCGTGTTCGACGAGATGAGCCACTGGCTGATCGGCGAACCCGGCTGGGAGCAGGTCGCCGAGGCCTGCATCGGCTGGCTGGACGGGCTGTAGGGGTCAAAAACACAGACATCATTCCCGGCCGAAGACCCGGGAACCTTGGTCAGCATTTAGCGCCGCATCCGGAGGGAGGTTCCCGCCTCAAGGGCGGGAATGACGGCTGAATTAAACAATAAATTGGATGTCATTCCCGGGCGAAGACCCGGGAACCTTGATCCGGATAAAGCGCCACATCCTGACCGAGGTTCCCGCCTCAAGGGCGGGACTGACGGCGCGTTGTGTGTTTTAAATCCCTGTCATTCCCGGGCTTGACCCGGGAACCCCCCGCCGGAGGATC
>CAINOV010000368.1 GCA_903851655.1 uncultured Caulobacterales bacterium | reverse complement strand
GCATCCTGGAGATGGCCCGGACCGAGCTGGAGTAGGCGACCCCGGCCCCCGGCGCGGCCAGGTCAGTCGGTCCACTGAAAGACCTCGTCCAGCGGCTTGCCCAGCGCGCCGGCGATGCGAAAGGCGGCTTCGAGGGTTGGGGAATACCGACCCTGCTCGATCGCCGCGATGGTCTGGCGGGTGACGCCGATCCTGTCGCCCAGCTCGGCCTGGGTCATCTCGCCGGCGAGAAAGCGCAGGGTCTTGATCCGATTGACCAGGCGCCGCTCAGCCATGCCAACCGCGGCGATAGCTGGCCACCACGACGATCTGTCGCGCGGCCTCCGCCGTCACCAGCACCAGCAGGGCTGCGTTGGTGATGCCCCAGCCCCGTTCCTGAAAGGGCAGGACGACCCCGACGACGGCGACGCCGGCCAGCAGCACGTAATAGGCCATGCTGGCCCCGCGTCGCGCCACGGCCCGGTCGCGCTCATCCGGGCGTCCGCGCGCGTCCCGTCCGGCCAGGATCGCCATCACGGTCGTGACGACGATCACACAGACCACCTGCGCCACCGTCAGGCCGGCGAACACTTCCAGCCTTTCGACGGGGGACATGCCGGAGGCGCGCACCAGACTGAAATAGGTCCCGTAGGTCGCCAGCATCGCCACCAAGGTGATCCAGGCCGTCTTTTCTCGCCAGGCCATGCGCCCGCTCCATGTTAATATCGTCTGTCATGATGTTATATAAAGCGAACATGATGTAAAGTGAAACATGCCCAAACGCCACGCCGGCGCCGCGCGGCGGTCCGCAGGGACGCTTGGCAGGCGGGACTGACGTCCCTATCGTGCCGTCCTGTCTCTGGGGGAGGACCGACCGGATGGGTCGCTGGCTGTCACTGTTCATCCTGTCGCTGGCGGCGCTGTCGGCGTCGGCCGCCGTCGCCGCCACGCCCCTGGAGGTGCGCCTCGCGCCGGGGTTCGACCGGCCGGTGTCGGGTCGGCTGATCGTGCTCGCCGCCCCGATCGACAGGGGTCCGCTGCCGGCGCAGGTCGCCGCCAACCCGTTCCGACCCGCCGAGGTCTTCTCCGCCGCGGCGGAGGTGACCTTCGCCACGCCCGGCCAGGCCCGGTCCATCGATCTGGACGGCCTGGCGTTTCCCAAGCCCTTCTCCGAGCTGGCGCCGGGGGACTATGCGATCCAGGCCGTCCTCGACGTCGACCATCTCTACGCCTATCGGGGCGCGGCGCCGCAGGACCCCCTCTCTCCGGTGGTCCGCATCCGGATCGGTCCGGGCGCCGTCCTGCCGACCTTGACGCTGGCCCCGGGCGGCGCGCGACCCGATCCGTTCGCCCTGCCGGACCGGACGCCGCCCACGCTCGCCGCCGCCCTGCAGGCCGCGCAACCGGATCTCGACCGCCTGGATTTCGTCAGCCCGGCCCTGTCCCGCTTCTGGGGCCGGGACATCCCCATGCGCGGCTATGTGGTGCGACCGCCGGGCTATGACCCCCGGGGCGCCGGCCTTTATCCCACCGTCTACTGGACCCACGGGTTCGGCGGCCGGCTGAGCTCCCTGGCCGGAAAGGCCGCCCAGTTCAGCGCGGACATGCGCTCCGGACGGCTGCCGCCTATGTTCGTGGTCCTGCTGGACCAGTCCTCGGCCACCGGCACGCACGAGTTCGCCGACTCCGTCAACAACGGCCCGTGGGGGACCGCCCTGACGGAAGAGCTGATCCCCGATCTGCAGGCCCGCTATCGGATGATCCCGTCCGCCTCCGCCCGGTTCGTGACCGGGCACTCCTCCGGCGGCTGGGCGGCGCTGTGGCTGCAGACCCGCTATCCCAGGACGTTCGGCGGCGCCTGGGCGACCTCGCCGGACTCCTCGGATTTCCACGATTTCACCGGGGTCGACATCTACGGCAAGGACGCCAACGCCTACCGGCGGCCGGACGGAACGCCGACGCCGCTGGTGCGGGACCACGCGAAATTGATCGCCACCTTCGAGACCTTCATGCGGCAGGAGGAGGTGCTGGGCGCCTATGGCGGCCAGCTGACCTCCTTTGACTGGGTGTTCTCGCCGAGGGGCGCCGACGGCCGGCCGGAGCCCCTGTTCAACCGGGCCAGCGGCGCGGTGGATCCCGCCGTGGCGCGTTACTGGCGCGACCATTTCGACATCGCCTGGCGCATCACCCGGGACGCCGCCGCGCTGAAGCCCGACCTGGACGGCAAGGTGCACGTCATGGTCGGAACCGCCGACACCTTCTATCTCGATGGCGCAGCGCACCGGCTGGACGCGGCGTTCGCGGCGGCGGGCCTGCGCGCGGAGTTCCGCTTCATTCCCGACCGCACCCATTTCGACCTGTACCGGACCGGCGACGACCCCCGCGGCCTGGAGAAGGAGATCTTCTGGGCCATGTACGGATCGGCGACGCAGGCGGGAGGGGCGGGTCCGCGACCCTGATCCCAGCGGATTCCGTCTGCGCCGCGGGGCGTCAGCCACGCACAAACTCTCGATACGTCAGCCGGCTGACTCCGGTCAGGCTCGTCCGGCGTCCAAATTCCAGACTCTGCAGAACCCGCAAACATGTCGCGCCGTTATGAAACCCTGGACGGATTACGAGGCATAGTCGCCCTCACCGTGGCGATGTATCACAGCTGCGTCCTCATCGATCGGAATATCGTTCCGCACAGTTACTTAGGGGTCGACATCTTTTTCATGCTCAGCGGCTTTGTCATGGACAAGGCTTACACGGCGGAATTGCATAACTCCCTGTCTTTCTGGTCATTTATACGGAAACGCGCTGTCCGATTATATCCGATGATCGTTCTGGGGGCCGGGCTCGGGGCCTTGGCGGCGCTGGTCACTGCACAGATTTCGGGCGGGCGCCTGGCGCTGGCCACCCTGGCTGCGCTCTTGGTCCTGCCCTTCCCGTCGCAGGGCGCGCCGGGATACAACATGTGGCCCCTGGATCCCCCGGCCTGGTCCCTGTTCTGGGAGATCGCCGTCAACATCCTGTTCGGACTGGGAATGTTCCGATGGCCGGTCCGGGGACTCGTCGCCCTGCTGGCCCTCGCCGGCGTCGCGCTGACCGCGGTCGCGTTCGGTTTCAACTCCCTTGAGGTCGGCTTTCTCGACACCAACGCCATCGGGGGACCCGCCCGCGTCCTGTTCGGGTTCACGGCCGGCCTCCTGATATCGAGATTGCACAGCCAGGGTCAGTTACCGCAGTGGACCGGGCGCGGCTGGTGGCTGGGCGCCGCCGTGTTCGTGGTGCTGGCCTTCCCGCTCCAAAATTTTCGCGGCGCATTCGACCTGTTTTCAGTCGTCATCCTGTTCCCGATGCTGATGGTCATCAGCGTCAATACGCCAGGTCAGCCGGCGTTTTCGAGCTGGTCCGGGAAAATCTCGTATCCGCTTTACCTGATCCACTACCCCATACTGACCGCCTGCACGCCGCTCTTTGCGGGGCAGCCGACCTGGATCCGATTTGCCGGGGTTCTGGCCCTGCTGGCGGCGTATCTCCTCGCGGCCCAGGCAGCGCTTGTGCTGTACGATGAACCCGTCCGGGCGCGCCTCGCCCGCCACCGGTCACGGGCGCGGGTGGACTAGCCGCCTCCCCGCGTCGCTGTCGTCAGGCAGGCTGAAGCCGGTTCAAGCGCCAGATGGTGAAGTTGAGCACCGAGGCGAACATCACCCACAGGACGTAGGGCAGGATCAGCCCGGCCGCCAGCAGCGACACCGGCGCGAAAGCGAGAACGAGGGACAGGATCGAGACCAGCAGGAACGCGATCTCCACCAAGGCCCAGCCCGGCCGCCGAAGGTTGAAGAAGATCTGGCTCCACAGGCCGTTCAGCAGAAGATTCGCCGCCACCAGGACCAGCAGCCCGGTGCGCGCCTGCGGCGACGGCGCCGCCGTCCAGACCGTGGCGCAGGCGATGGCGGCCAGGGTCAGGATCACCGCCCAGGCCGGACCGAAGGCCCACTTGGGCGGGTTCCAGCTGGGCTTGCGCAGGGCGTCATACCAGGCGCCGACCTTCACCGTCGCGGCGTTCAGGCCCATGAGGGAGATCGTCCCGACGATGGCGATCAGAATGGTGAGCAAGGCGTGCGCCCTCCGATGAGGGGGGACACTAGCACGAACGACGCCCCATGGGCATGCGGACAATGGATTTATCCGACGCCCGGGCGTCGCCGTCGCCGCATTCGTCCGTTCGCGGCCGGGGCCCGTCGTCGTGCGGACGCTCAGCGTCGCAGGACGCGATCTGAGCCGGCGATCTCGATGACCACCGCGCCGAGGCTAGCGATGACCTGATCCGTGACACGCCGGAACAGCACCTTTCTGCGTTCGCCGATCTCGGCCAGCGCGAAGCTTGCGGCGAGAATGAGCGCAACGGCCAGGAGCCCTTCGACCGGATTGCGCACCACGCCGGGATCCATGGCCCTGACCAGCGCAAGCAGCGGCTCATGCACCAGATAGAGGGTGAAGCTCCCCCCGGCGAGCCAACGGATCGCCGCCGCCGACCGGCGCGCCCGTACCGGCCCGTCCCCCGCCGCGAGATCAAAGCCCAGGAGGTTGGCCGCGACGATCAGTCCCACGGTCAGGAAATACGTGGCCCCGCAGACGAGATCCAACACCGAAGGCGCGGCGAACATGAGCCACCGGTCGTGGCCGACCGCTCCGTATTTCAGAACGAGATAGGCCGCGAAACTCGCCACCACGACCAGTCCGCCAAGCCAGGGGCGCGGCGCCGACCGCGCGGCGGCCCTTCGCGCAAGGATATCGCGGGTTGCGACGCCCACGAGCCAGAGGGGAAGGTAAATCAATATCTTCGGACCCACGACCAACGCCCAGACCGCCAGGGCGACGTACCGAGACCGTCCCCTCAGATAGGCCGCCAGGCCGAATGCGAGATAGTAGGGCGCTTCGAATCCCAGGGACCAGTAGGGCTCGTCCGAACCGAAAATCCCATGGCTGAGCCAGGCCTCGTTGGTGAAGGTGAGATATGCCAGGAGGTCGGACAGGTCGACATTGGGATTGAACCAGCGCTGACCCAGGTAGGCGTCTGGATTGACATGACGGCCAACCCCGTCGGCCGCCAATGTTACCACAAGCGCCACCAGCGTCACGGAGTACAGGCGCGCCAGTCGCGCCGAAGCATACGCCGCGGCGCCCACTTCCCTCGAGACGGAAACGTGCCGGATCACGAAGCCCGAGATCACGAAGAATACCGCGACGCACTCCGCGCCGTGGTCAATCCATGTTGTCGGAAGCCATGGCAGCAAGAAGCGCCCTGCATGAAACAGGAAGACACCTGCGGCGGCGCTCAAACGGAGCAGTTCGACGTAAAGGGACAGGCGTGGCTTCATCTTGGCTCTTGCACAGGTTGACCTGGGTCGCGCCGAGGATCGACGGCGCCGCGGTCCCGGTCGTCCATGGGCGCAGGCCGCTGCAGGAACCGTGCCGGACGCGTCAAGCCGCGCGGCCGGGCCATTTGGACGTCCTCGGTCCCCCACGCCGCCGACCGACGTGGATTGATCAGTCGGAAACGGGTCGCGACTGGGCTCGGAGCACGGTCATGTATTCTGCCGGAAGATTCATGTTCACCGTCGACCCGGGGGGCATACGGGAAATCCTCAGTGTGAACAACGACGCCGCAATCGACAGGAGGGTGAGGCCGAGGACGAGATTCCGATGGCGGCGCCAAAAGGCCTCGGACCCGAAATGCCGGACCGCGAGCCACGCCCCGAAGAAGATGAACGGAAAAAACTCGATCCGGTATCTCAGCGCCATGTAGATATGCGACAGCATCAACACCGGAATGGGCGCGAAACACGCCCACACGATGAGGTCCGCGGAGGCTCGGAT
>CAINOV010000367.1 GCA_903851655.1 uncultured Caulobacterales bacterium | reverse complement strand
GCTGCCGCCGGGCCGCCGGGCGGCCTTCGCGGTCGAGGCGGGGGTCTGCGCTGCAGGCTTCGGGGGGGCGGTCATCCCCCGCCTATGCTCTGATCTTTCCCGATGGGTCAAGGCGCTGTGACGAACCGGCCCAGCCGTTGTATGCAGGGCCATGCCGCCCCGGACATCCCCTCCCCCGACCGCCCCGCCCCCGACCCCGGCCGCCGCTGCGAGGGCGGTGAAATCCCAGGCCCTGGCCGAGGGATTCGACGCCGTCCGCGTGACGACCCTGGAGGATGACACCGTGCGCGGCGAGCGACTGGACCGGTTCCTGGCCCTCGGCCGCCACGGGCAGATGGGCTGGATGGCCGACACGGCGGACCGACGCCGCCACCCCCGCGCCCTGTGGCCCGAGGCGCGGTCCGCCGTGGTGCTGGGCCTGAACTACGGACCGGACACCGATCCCCTCGATGCGCTCTCGCACCGGGACCGGGGGGTGATCAGCGTCTACGCTCAGGGCCGCGACTATCACGACGTGGTCAAGAAGCGGCTGAAGGCCCTGGGCGGCTGGATGGCCAGGGCCCTGGGCGGCGAGCTGAAGGTGTTCGTCGACACCGCGCCGCTGATGGAAAAGCCCCTCGCGGCGCAGTCCGGCCTGGGCTGGCAGGGCAAGCACACCAATCTGGTGAGCCGCGCGTTCGGCTCCTGGCTGTTCCTCGGCGTGATCCTCACCACCCTGGACCTGGCCGCAGACGCGGCGGAGACGGATCACTGCGGTTCCTGCCGGGCCTGTCTCGACATCTGCCCCACCGGGGCCTTTCCCGCGCCCTACCAGCTCGACGCCCGGCTCTGTGTGTCCTACCTCACCATCGAGCACCGGGGGCCGGTGCCGGAGGATCTGCGGCCGGGGCTGGGCAACCGTATCTACGGATGCGACGACTGCCTGGCCGTCTGTCCGTGGAACAAGTTCGCCCAGCGGGCTGCGGAGCAGGCCTTCGAGCCCCGCGCCGCCCTTACCGCGCCCCGGCTGGCGGCGCTGGCGGGCCTGGATGACGGCGCCTTCCGCGAGATGTTCGCCGGAAGCCCCGTGAAACGTGTCGGCCGGGACCGGTTCGTCCGCAACGTCGCCTACGCCCTGGGCAACAGCGCCGATCCTGCGGCGATCGCGGCGCTCGCCCCCCTGCTGCATGACGGCGACGAGACGGTCCGTGACGCGGCGTTATGGGCGCTCAATCGGCTGCGACCCGGGCCCGCAGGACATGAGGGCCCTTCCGCAAAGAGCGGTTTCGGCGCATAGGAAGCGCCTCCCCAACTGTCTGATGTGTGCTCCATGGACCTTTCGAAGATTCCCACTGGTGTGAATCCCCCCTACGACGTCAACGCCGTGATCGAAATCCCGCAGGGCGGCGAGCCCGTGAAGTACGAGATCGACAAGGATTCCGGCGCGATCTTCGTGGACCGCTTCCTGCACACAGCCATGTTCTACCCCGGCAATTACGGCTTCATCCCGCACACCCTCGCCGATGACGGCGACCCGATGGACATCATGGTCGTGGGGCCGACTCCGGTGGTTCCGGGCGCGATCATCCGCTGCCGTCCGATCGGCGTGCTGAAGATGCGGGACGAAAAGGGCGGAGACGAGAAAATCCTCGCCGTGCCGGTGGACGCGCTGCACCCCTTCTATACGGGCGTGGACAGCTGGCGCGGCCTCCCGGCCATCCTGACCGAGCAGATCGCGCACTTCTTCCAGCACTACAAGGATCTAGAAAAGGGCAAGGAAACCTTCATCGCCGGCTGGGGCGACGCCGAGGAGGCCGGTCACCTGATCCGCGAGTCCATCGAGCGCGCCGCCGCCAGCGACGCGGAGCCGCACAAGCTCCTGTCCCCGGCCTGACCCCGGACGCCCTCGGACACGACCCGGCAGGGCGCCCTCGCGGCGCCCTGTTTCGTTCCGGCCCGCGCGTGTCGGTCGGTCAGAGGCGGATGAAATCCAGATAGACCGGGGCGATGTCCCCCAGCCGCTTCTCCTGATAGCGGGTGGTCACGTGATCCGAAGGCGGCGTCCGCCAGTGGTCGGGGCCCTGCGCCGTCCAGTCCAGGGCGGGGCAGCCGATCAGGCGCTCCAGCGCCCAGTCCGCATAGTCGGCCCAGTCTGTGGCGAAGCGAAGCCGTCCCCCCGGGGTCAGGACCCGCGCCAGACCGGCCACAAAGCCCGGCTGGATCAGCCGCCGCTTGTGGTGCCGCAGCTTCGGCCAGGGGTCGGGGAACAGGATGAACACGCGATCGAGGCTGGCGTCCGGCAGGGCGTCGACGATGTCCCGGGCATCGCCCACATGCAGTCGCACGTTCGACAGGCCGGCCTCGTCGATATGCCGCAGGGCGCTGGCGGCGCCGTTCAGAAACGGTTCGGCCCCGATCAGCGTCACGTCCGGGCGCCGCGCGGCCTGTCCGGCCAGGTGCTCGCCGCCGCCGAAGCCGATCTCGAGCCAGAGTTCGCGCCGGTCCGCCAGCAGCGTCTCGCGATCGAGGGGCCTGTCCGTCGGCATGGCGATCTGCGGCAGCAGCGTGTCCAGCAGCGCGCCCTGCGCCGGCTTGATCGTCCGGGACTTGATCCGGCCGAAGGTGCGCAGGGGGGGGTGGGGGTCAGACGGGTTCATGCCCCGGCCATAGCCCGCCCGCGGCCCCGTGGCCAGAGCCCGCCGGAGGCGGTGCGGGTTAGACGATCCGGATCAGGCGAGGCCCTTCAGGGCGTCCACCAGATCGGTCTGCTCCCAGGAGAAACCGCCGTCGGCGTCCGGCGTCCGGCCGAAATGGCCATAGGCCGCCGTGCGGGCGTAGATCGGCCGGTTCAGCTTCAGATGCTCGCGGATGGCCCGCGGGGTGCAGCCGCCGACCAGGTCTGGGAGGATCTTTTCCAGCTTCGCCGGGTCCACCCGTCCGGTGTCGTGCAGATCCACATAGAAGCTCAGCGGCTTGGACACGCCGATGGCGTAGCTGATCTGCAGGGTGCACTTGTCGGCGAGTCCGGCGGCGACCACGTTCTTCGCCAGATAGCGGCACACATAGGCGGCCGAGCGGTCCACCTTGGTGGGATCCTTGCCCGAGAAGGCGCCGCCCCCGTGGGGCGCCGCGCCGCCGTAGGTGTCGACGATGATCTTGCGGCCGGTCAGGCCGGCGTCCCCGTCCGGCCCGCCGATCTCGAACTTGCCGGTGGGATTGATGTGCCATTCCGTCTCGTCGGTGACGAAGCCGTCCGGGAACACGGACAGGATGTAGGGCCGCACAAGGGCGCCCACGTCGGCGGGGGTGAGGCCCGGCTTGTGCTGGGTGGACAGGACGATGGACGTGGCGCGCACCGGGCGGCCGTTCTCGTAGGCCAGGGTCACCTGGCTCTTGGCGTCCGGCTCGAGTTCCGGGCGCTCGCCGGAGTGACGGGCGGCGGCGAGCACCTTCAGGATGTTGTGGCTGTACTGCAGGGTCGCGGGCATCAGCTCCGGCGTTTCGGAGGTGGCGTAGCCGAACATGATGCCCTGGTCGCCGGCCCCCTCGTCCTTGTTGCCCGCGGCGTCGACGCCCATGGCGATGTCGGCGGACTGGGGGTGCAGGTGGCAGGCGAAGTCCGCCGTCTTCCAGTGGAAGCCGGCCTGCTCGTAGCCGATGTCCTTCACCGCGGCGCGGACCTTCTCCTCCAGATCCTCGATCAGGCCGTCCGGCCCGCGGACCTCGCCGGCCAGGACGATGCGGTTGGTGGTGACCAGGGTCTCGCAGGCCACCCGGGCATAGGGGTCGGCGCTGAGGAAGGCGTCCACGACCGTGTCCGAGATGCGGTCGGCGACCTTGTCCGGATGCCCTTCAGAAACGCTTTCACTGGTGAAGATGTAGGAGGGACGGATCACGGCGGGCTCCGGCAGGGGGACAGCGGGCAGGGTTGGCCCGGAACCTATAAAGATATCTTTATATGTGCAAGTCATTCTGTCGTCATGGGTTCGGGCGAGGCGACCCGCGTCGCCAAATCGTCACTGGCGCTGCCTGGCCGCATGGGCCTATCGAAGGGACAGCGGGCGCGCCGCCGTCCCCCATCCAGCCCCCGGGAAAGCCGCCATGACCGGCTCGCAATCATTCGACCTCCCGACCGATGGGTCCGTCGCGGGCGCGGGTCAATCGGTTCCGGGCCAACTGATCCTCGGCCGGGAAGAGTGGATCGCCCTGCCCGACCTCGGCCTTCCGGCCGTGCGCGCCAAGGTGGACACCGGCGCCCGGACCTCGGCGCTGCACGCCTATGGCATGGAGACCTTCGGGCCGGCGGAGGCCCCGTGGGTGCGCTTTCGCGTCCAGCCGATTCCCGGGCGCGCGGATGTGGAGGTGGACTGCGCCGCGGAAATCGTCGACCGCCGGGCCGTGACCAGCTCGAACGGCGAGACCGAGGTCCGGTTCGTGGTGCGCGCCGCCCTGGCCATCGCCGGCCGGACCGTGTCCGCCGAGGTCTCGCTCACCAACCGGGACGGCATGAGCAGCCGGATGCTGCTGGGCCGCCAGGCCCTGGAGGCCATCGGCGCGGTGGTCGATCCGACCCAGGCCCAGGCCCAGCCGGCGCTGGACTACGCCGGCTATCGGGGGGCGAACCGGCCCCCGGCGGAACGGGCCCCCCTGCGGATCGCGCTGCTCACCGTCAACGCCCAGAACTATTCCAGCCGGCGACTGCTCGAGGCCGCCGCCGCCCGGGGCCACCGGATCGACGCCATCGACACCACGCGCTGCTACATGGACATCAATGTCCGGGCGCCCAGCGTCCTCTATGACGGCGAGGTGCTGGAGCGGTATGACGCGGTGATCCCCCGGATCGGCTCGCCCCTCACCGACTACGGACTGGCGGTGGTGCGGCAGTTCGAGATGACCGGCGCCTATTGCCTGAACCGGGCCGCGGCCATCGGCGCGGCGCGGGACAAGCTGCACGCCCTGCAGGTGCTGGCCCGCAAGGGCGTGGCCATGCCCACCACCGCCTTCGCCCGCTCCCCGAAGGACACGGCCCATGTCCTGGGTCTGGTGGGCGGAGCGCCGCTGGTGGTGAAGCTGCTCCAGGGCAGCCAGGGCCGCGGCGTGGTGCTGGCGGAGACGGCTCAGGCGGCGGAATCGGTGATCTCCGCCTTTCGCGACCTGGACGCGGACATCCTGGTGCAGGAGTTCGTGGCCGAGGCCCGGGGCGCGGACATCCGCTGCTTCGTCATCGGCGGCAAGGTGGTGGCCGCGATGAAGCGCCAGGCCAAGCTGGGGGATTTCCGCTCCAACCTGCATCAGGGGGGCGAGGCCCTGCCCGTGAAGATCACCACGGCGGAGCGGGATGTGGCGATCCGGGCGGTGCGGGCGCTGGGCCTGCACGTGGCCGGGGTGGACATCCTGCGCGCCCATGACGGTCCCAAGGTGATCGAGGTGAACGCCTCGCCGGGTCTGCAGGGCGTGGAGAAGGCGTCCGGCAAGGATGTCGCCGATCTGATCATCCGGCACCTGGAAAGTCGCATCGCGCCGGCTGCGGCGGCGGTGAAGCCCGCTCCGGACGCCGCGGCCAGTTGACCCCACGAGGGCTTTGGTTCACGCAGGCCCCTCATGGGGCCCTTGCGTCCCGGAGGCGGGCGGGTGGCCGGTAGCGGAATGCAGCAGTCGAACGTGTCGCGGGTCGCACTGGTCGTGCTGGCGGTGATCGCCGCCGGCGCGGCCATGAACTGGGCTGCGGCGATCCTCACGCCGCTGGTGCTGGCCCTGTTCCTCACCGTGCTGATCGACAGCTTCGCCCGGTTTCTCCAGCGCCGCGCGCCGTTCATCCCCGGCTGGGCCGACCTGCCGGTGGCCCTCCTGATCTCGACCATCGGCTTCGGCCTCACCGTGTTCGTGGTGGTGGACAATGCGGCGGCCTTCTCCGCCAAGCTGGTGGCTGACGCCCCGCGGCTGAACCACACCCTGATGCAGGTCTCCGCCCTGGCCGGGGTCAAGGCCCCGCCGACGGTGGAGGCGCTGATCAACCAGATCAATCCGGCCCGCTATTTCGGCGACGTGGCCCACGCCCTGCAGTCGTTCGCGTCCGGCGCGATCTATGTGTTCATCTACACCGGCTTCCTGATCGCCGCCCGGGCGGGCCTTCGGAGCAAGGTGGACGCCCTGTGGCCGGTGGTCGAGGAACGGGAGCAGGCGATCATCGTGTTCAGCCGCATCCGCGACGGAGTCGAACGCTATCTGTGGATCCAGACCGTGACCGGGGCGCTCATCGCGCTCCTGTCCTGGGCGCTGATGGCGGCCATGGGGCTGCAGAACGCCACCTTCTGGGCCTTTCTGATCTTCATCATCGTGTTCATTCCCGTGATCGGCGGGCTGATCGCCGCGGTCCTGCCGCCCCTGTTCGCCCTGGTGCAGTTCCCGACCCTGTGGGAGCCCATCGCCCTGTTCTGCGGCCTGCAGACCATCCTGTTCGTGGTGGGCAGCATCCTCCTGCCCCGGATGCAGCGGGACGGTCTCAACATCGATCCGGTGGTGGTCCTGCTGAGCCTGGCCGTCTGGGGCGCCATCTGGGGGATCCCGGGCATGTTCCTGTCCACGCCGCTCACCGTCACCGGCATCATCATCCTGGCCCAGTTCCCGAACTCCCGCTGGATCGCCGTGCTGCTGTCCGGCGACGGCCATCCCGAGCCCGGCGCCGCCCGACAGGTCGCCGCCCGCGCCTAGGGGCCCCGGCCCGGGCCATCACGCACGCTTGAACACTTTTTTCCTCCGAGCCCCTCCCGTGGGGCCGGGGCCGGCCTATCTGTTGAGCGTCGGGCGCGTCCCCCCTCGCCTGACACATCGCGCGGCCGGGCCCTCATGCAGGGCCGGCGGGCCGACGCAGATGTTCCCTGGCGCCTGCCACGGAACCCGCGCCGCCGGACGCCCCCCTCGTCCGGCGGCGCGAATCTGTCCGGGCCCTGCGCCGGCGGCCCGCCCGAACCCGGGGATTTTTGCGTCCCACCCCTTGTTGAACCTTCGCTAAGGAGGTTTAGGGTAAATTCCCATGAACCGATCCCTGCTAGAGGGTCGACATTTGCGGGACTCCCATGTCTGCCGAAAAATCGATCCCGTTTTCGCGGGAAAACCTCCTGGATGCATTTTGTGAACAGGGCGGATTCGGGACACTTTCACCGACGCACAAGGACTTTGTCGGCCAGGCCTTCGACGACGCCCGCGCCGATGAGCTGCCCGGCGTCACCCTTCGCGACCTGGCGGCCTGGCTGGTCCAGGCCTGGTCCGCCGCCGCCCATCTGAACGGCGCGCCGGTCATCTCCCTCACCCCCGCCACGGGCGCGGCGGGCCAGTCCCTCGGCCTCGATCTGCTGGTGGTGGCCCAGCCCGACGCGCCCTTCCTGGTGGACAGCGTGATGGGGGAGCTGTCCGACGCCGGTCTGGACGTCCGGGCCATGTTCCACCCGGTGGTGGCGGTCCGCCGCGACGGGGCCGGCCATCGGGCGGCGGAGGGGCCGAGCCGGCGGGAGTCCGTGATCATCGTCGCCATGGCCCCCGTCGGCGAAGATCGCCGGGACAGTATCGTGTCCGGCGTCGCCGCGACCCTCGCCGATGTTCGCCAGGCCGTGGCCGATTTCGAGCCGATGCGCGATCTGCTGCGAAAGACCACTCACGACCTGGAGCAGGCCCTGGCGGCTGACGGCGCCGCCCTGCCGCGCTGGCTGAAGGCGCGGGGCGCCCGTGCGCCGGGCGCGCCGGCGGAGACGGTGGAGGAGTACCTGCATTTCCTCCGCTGGCTGGGGGAGGAGCACTTCGTGTTCCTGGGCGCCCGGGTCTATGAATATCCGCGCCTCGCCAATGGCGACTATGCGCCCGAGGAGCCCGGCCATGCGGACGACGCCAGCCTGGGCGTGCTGCGGGACAACGAACTGGCGGTGCTCCGCCGGGCCAGCGAGCCGGCGCTCCTGACCTCGGAGCTGAAGGGCTATCTCGAGACGTCCGCCCCCCTGATCGTGGCCAAGTCCAACCTCCGCTCCCGCGTGCATCGCCGCGCCTACATGGACTATGTGGGGGTCAAGCGATACGCGGCGGACGGGGCGGCGATCGGCGAGGTGCGCTTCGTCGGCCTGTTCACCGCCGAGGCCTATGACGAGGCCGCCCGGGACATCCCGCTGATCCGGCGCAAGATCAGCCACGTGCTGGCCCGCGCGGGCGAGAACCCCAGCGCGCACAACGAAAAGCGCCTGCGCAACATCATCGAGGGCTATCCCCGGGACGAACTGTTCCAGGCCGACGAGGACGATCTCTACGAGACGGCCATGGGGATCCTGCACCTGTTCGACCGGCCCCGCGCCCGCCTGTTCGTGCGCCGCGACCCCTTCGACCGGTTCGTGTCGGCCATCGTCTTCGTGCCCCGGGACCGCTACAATTCCGAGATGCGCCAGAAGGTCGGGCAGATGCTGGCCGAGGCCTGGGGCGGCCGGGTGTCGGCCTACTATCCCAATTTCGGGACCGAACCCCTGGCGCGGGTCCACTATGTGCTGGGCGTCACCCCCCGCCGGCATGTGGAGCCCGACCTCCGGGCCCTGGAACAGTCGATCGACGAAATCACCCGGACCTGGCCCGACCGGTTCGCCCAGGCGGCGCGCAACGGGGGCGTGGAGCCAGGCCAGGTGGCGGACCTGCTGGCCCGTTACACCGGCGCCTTCCCGCCGGGCTACCAGGCCCAGTACGACGCCGACGAAGCCCTGCGCGACGCCGCCGAGATCGAGGCGCTGGAGTCCAGCGCGGCCGCCCTGCGGGTTCGGGGCTTCCGGCTGGACGATGACCCGGCCACCGCCTTCCGCTTCAAGATCTATCATTCCGGCCAGGCCGTGCCCCTGTCCGAGGTCCTGCCCATTCTCGAGCACATGGGCCTGAAGGCCCTGGTGGAGGACGGCTTCCCCATCCGCCGCGCCGGCGCGGCGGAGGCGGTGTGGGTGCATGAATTCGTCATCGACGATCCCCGGGGCGCCCATCTGCGCTTCGCCGACATCAAGCACGCCTTCGAGGAGACCTTCACCGCCGTCTGGACCGGACAGGCGGAGAGCGACGGATTCAACCGGCTGGTGATCGAGCTGGGCCTGCACTGGCGGGAGGCGGCGCTGATCCGCGCCCTGGCCCGCTATCGCCAGCAGACCGGCCTCGACCCCAGCCAGGCCATGCAGCAGGAGGCCCTGCGGGACCATCCCGGCGTGGCGCGGCTGATCCTCGACCTGTTCCAGGTGAAGTTCCACCCGGGGGTCGCGGCCCTGCTGAAGGACCGGCGGGAGCAGGCGGACGCCGTGTTCGCCGAGATCCAGACCGCCCTCCAGGCGGTGGAGAGCCTGGACGCCGACCGGGCCCTGCGACGGATCGCCCAGCTGGTCCACAGCCTGCAGCGGACCAACTTCTATCAGCGCCAGCCGGACGGATCTCCCAAGCCCTACATCAGCTTCAAGATCGCCAGCCGGGAGCTGGACGACCTGCCCCTGCCCAAGCCGTTCCGCGAGATCTTCGTCGCCGCGCCGCATGTGGAGGGGGTGCATCTCCGCTTCGGACCCGTGGCCCGGGGCGGCCTGCGGTGGTCCGACCGGCGGGACGACTTCCGCACCGAGGTGCTGAGCCTGGTGAAGGCCCAGCAGGTGAAGAACGCCGTGATCGTGCCGGTCGGCTCCAAGGGCGGCTTCTATCCCAAGTCGCTGCCCAAGCAGGCGGGGACCGACGCCTGGCGGGCGGAGGGGGTCCGGGCCTATCGCACCTTCCTGTGCGGTCTCCTCGACATCACCGACAATCTCGACGCCGAGGGCCAGGTGGTGCGGCCGATGAACGTGATCGCCTTCGACGGGGACGACCCCTATCTGGTGGTCGCCGCCGACAAGGGCACGGCGACCTTCTCCGACATCGCCAACGGCGTGGCGCAGGACTACGGCTTCTGGCTGGGGGACGCCTTCGCCTCCGGCGGGTCGGTGGGCTATGATCACAAGGCCATGGGCATCACCGCCCGCGGCGCCTGGGAGGCGGTGAAGCGTCACTTCCGGGAGCTGGGCAAGGACATCCAGACCGAGCCCTTCACCTGTGTCGGCGTCGGCGACATGTCCGGCGACGTGTTCGGCAACGGCATGCTGCTGTCCCCGGTGACGAGGCTGGTGGCGGCCTTCGACCACCGGCACATCTTCCTCGACCCCGATCCCGACGTGGCGGCGTCCTTCGCCGAGCGCCAGCGCCTGTTCGCCCTGCCCCGCTCGTCCTGGGCCGATTACCGGACCGAGCTCCTCTCCCGGGGCGGCGCCATCATTCCGCGGACCGCCAAGGTGGCGGAGATCAGTCCCGAGGTCCGCGCCCTGCTGGGCGTCGAGGTCGAGGAGCTGGCCCCCACCGACCTGATCCGGGCCATCCTGCGGGCGCCGGTGGAGCTGCTCTATCTCGGCGGCATCGGCACCTATGTGAAGGCGGCCGGGGAAAGCCACGCCGACGCCGGCGACAAGGCCAATGACGCGGTGCGCGTCGACGCCACCGAGCTGCGCTGCCAGGTGGTGGGCGAGGGCGCCAATCTGGGCTTCACCCAGGCGGGCCGGATCGCCTACGCCCGGGGCGGCGGCCGGATCAACACCGACGCGATCGACAATTCCGCCGGGGTGGACACCTCCGACCACGAGGTGAACATCAAGATCCTCACCGGACAGCTGGAGCGCGCCGGCCGCCTGGACCGCCCCGCCCGGGACGCGCTGCTGGCCAGCATGACCGACGAGGTGGCCGCCCATGTGTTGGCGCACAACTACGCCCAGACCCTGTGCCTGACCCTACAGGAGGCGGACGCCGCCCTGGAGCTGGGGGTCCACGCCCAGTTCATCGCCAATCTGGAGACGGAGGGGCGGCTGGACCGCCGGGTGGAGGGCCTGCCCGACACCAAGGTGATCCACGATCTGAAGATGGCCGGACGCGGTCTCGCCCGGCCCGAGCTGGCGGTGCTGACGGCCTATGGCAAGCTGGAGCTGGACGCCGCCCTGGTGGCGTCCGACGCCGCGGACGATCCGTGGTTCGAGCGGGTGCTGGTGGGCTATTTCCCTCACGCGCTGGCCCCCTACGAGGCGGACATGAGCCGTCACCGCCTGCGCCGGGAGATCATCTGCACCCGGCTGGCCAACCAGATCGTGGACATGGCCGGTCCGACCTTCGCCTCGCGCATCCTGTTCACCACCGGGTCCGGCGCCGGCGCCCTGGCCCGGGCCTTCTTCGCCGCCCGTCAGATGTTCCGCCTCGATGCGGCGTGGCAGGCGGTGGACGCCCTCGACCTGAGGATTCCCGCCGCGGCCCAGACGGCGCTCTATCGGGAAATCGCCCGGATCCAGCGCCGGCAGGTGTTCCGCCTGATCACCCGGCACAGCGTCACCGGCCGCCGGGACGACGGCAGCGTCGACAGCCTGATCAGCACCTATCAGCCCGCCGCCGACGCCCTGCGGACCGCGGGCGCCGCCGTCCTGTCCCCGTTCGAGCGGGAGGAGGTGGACCGCACCGTCCAGCGCTTCCTGGGACTCGGCGCGCCGGAGGCCCTGGCCCGGTCCGTGGCGGAGCTGACCGCCATGATGGCCACCGTGGACATCGCCGACCTGGCGGCGGAGACCCTGTGGCCGGTGACCGACCTCGCCCGGCTGTACCACCAGACCGGCGCGGCCTTCGGCTATGACCGGCTGCGGGCCTCGGCGGCGGCGCTGAACCCGGCGGACACCTATGAGCGGGCGGCGGTGCGCAGCCTGCTGGCGGACATGATCGAGGAGCAGGCGGCCCGCACCCGGGCTATCGCCCGGCTGGGCGGACCGGCGGCGGGGGCGACGGACTCCTCCGTGCTGAACGCCATCGACGCCTGGATCCGTCCCCGCCGGGACGCGGTGGAGCGCGGTCGCCGGGTGGTGCTGGACATCGAGCAGAGCGGCGACGGCTGGAGCTTCGCCAAGCTGACCCTGGCCCACGCGGCCCTGCGGGCGGCGGGGTAGGGTAGGGGTTTGCCGGACAGAGGTTCCCGGGTCTTCGCCCGGGAATGACAGTCCATAAAATAATTCAATAAATCAATGTCATTCCCGGCCTTGAGCCGGGAGCCTCCCGGCCGAACCACCCGCCATCCCCACCAGCAAGTCCGCTACCCGCGCTTCCAGGTCGGCGCGGTAGCGGGTGCGCGGATCGCTGGCGGCGTCGTCGTCGAAGGAGTGGGTGGCGTCCTCGAACAGGTGGGTCGCCACCGGCACGCCGTCCGCCTGCAGGCGCTGCAGCGCGCGCAGCGGCGCCCGGCTGCCGACCACCCTGTCCTTGCCGCACACCACCGCCGTCACCGCGGGCGCGAGCCGGCCCCAGCCCCGCGACCGGGTGAGCGCTGGCGGGCCGCAATAGGGATAGACCAGCAGCACCGCCGCCAGCCGCTCCGCCGGCCCGCCCGGTGCGGGGTCGTCCCCGGCCAGGGCCAGGGCGTCCATGATCGTCCAGCCTCCGTGGCTCCAGCCCGCGGCGGTGATCCGGGCCGGATCGACCCAGGCCTGCGTTTCCAGCCAGTCCAGGGCCTGTCGCAGGTCCTGCGCCCGCTCATGCCCGTGCAGCCGCAGTCCGGTGCACACCGTCAGCTGCGCCGCGGTCCGGCCGATACCCCGATGGGCGAAGCTGTCAATCACCACCGCCGCGGCGCCCGCCCCCTGCAACGCCCGGGCGTAGCGCGCCATCATCGGCTGCAGGCCGCCGCAACCGTGCAGCAGCAGGGCGACGGGGTAGGGTCCGGGTCCCGCCGGCCGCCAGATCTCGAGGCGCAGGGGCAGGGATGCGATCTCGGGCGCGTCTGTCACGATCTCGCTCCCTGGTCTCCGGTCCCCCCTGAGGGGCGTCCGCGTGCAAATCCGCGCCCGGCGCGCTATATGCCGCAGCATGACGCGGGCGTTCCTTAAAATGAATGGGCTGGGCAATGATTTCATCATTGTCGAGACGCGGGGCGACACGCCGTTCCGCCCGTCGCCCGAGGCCGTGCGCGCCCTGGCCGACCGGCGGACGGGGATCGGCTGCGACCAGCTGATCGCCATCGAGCCGTCCCCCACCGGCGACGCCTTCATGCGCATCTGGAACGCCCAGGGCGAGGAGGTGTCCGCCTGCGGCAACGCCACCCGCTGCGTCGGCTGGCTGGTGATGCAGGCCACGGGCCGGTCCCAGGCGGTGGTGGAGACCCGCGCCGGCCTCCTGACGGTCACCGGGGCCGGGGAGAAGCGTGTGACGGTGGACATGGGCCGACCGGGCCTCGACTGGCGGGACATCCCCCTGGCCGAGCAGATGGACACCCGCGGTATCGAGCTGCAGGTGGGGCCCATCGACAATCCGGTGCTGCACACCCCGGGCTGCGTCAGCATGGGCAATCCGCACGTGGTGTTCTTCGTGCCGGACATCTCCGTCGCGCCGGTGGCCGAGGTCGGGCCGATGATCGAGCACCATTTCCTGTTTCCCGAAGGCGTCAATGTCGGCTTCGCCCAGATCCTGTCCACCGACCGAGTCCGCTATCGGGTGTGGGAGCGGGGCGCGGGGATCACCAAGGCCTGCGGCACCGGCGGCTGCGCCGCGGTGGTGGCCGCCCATCGCCGCCGGCTGGCCGGTCGCCGGGTGACGGTGGTGATGGACGGGGGCGAGCTGGAGATCGACTGGCGGACCTCGGACGATCACGTGATGATGACCGGTCCGGTGGCGGTCGAGTTCGCCGGGCGCCTCAAGTGAGCGACGCCCCCGCCCCGCCGGCGGAGACGGCGGACGGCCTGGAGGTGGTGACCTTCGGCTGTCGCCTGAACGCCTATGAGAGCGACCAGGCCCTGGCCCGCGCCCGGGCGGACGGGCTGACCGACGCGGTGATCTTCAACACCTGCGCCGTGACCGGCGAAGCGGTGCGACAGGCCCGCCAGGCCATCCGCAAGGCCCGCCGGGCCCGGCCGGACGCGCGGCTGATTGTCACCGGCTGCGCCGCGCAGATCGATCCGGACGCCTTCGCCGCCATGCCCGAAGTGGATGCGGTGCTGGGCAACGGCCTGAAGAGCGCGCCGGGCGCCTATGCCGCGGAGTCCCTCGGCCAGCGGGTGCGGGTCAATGACGTCCAGCGCCTGACCGAGACCGCGGCCCATCTGGCCGACGGCGTGTCGGAGCGGGCCCGGGCCTATGTGGAGGTGCAGAACGGCTGCGACCATCGCTGCACCTTCTGTATCATCCCCTTCGGCCGCGGGGCCAGCCGCTCGGCGGCGGCGGGGGACGTGGTGGACAGCGTGCGCCGGCTGGCGGCCCAGGGGATTGGCGAGGTGGTGCTGACCGGCGTCGACATGACCTCCTGGGGGAGCGACCTGCCGGGCCAGCCCACCCTCGGCCAGCTGGTGGCGCGGATCCTGAAGCTGGTTCCGGAGCTGCCCCGCCTGCGCCTGTCCTCCATCGACGCCGCGGAGATCGACCCGGACCTGCTGCGCTGCCTCGGGGACGAGCCGCGCCTGGCGCCGCACCTGCACCTGTCGCTGCAGTCCGGCGACGACATGATCCTGAAGCGGATGAAGCGCCGGCACAGCCGCGCCGACGCCCTGCGGCTGGTGGCGGATGTCCGCCGGGTGCGGCCGGACGTGGTGTTCGGCGCCGACTTCATCGCCGGCTTTCCCACCGAGACCGAGGCCATGTTCGAGAACACCCTGTCGCTGATCGACGCGGCCGGGGTGACCTATGTCCACGCCTTTCCCTTCAGTCCGCGGCCGGGGACCCCCGCCGCCCGCATGCCCCAGCTGCCCAAGAGCGAGGTCCGCGCCCGCAACGAACGCCTGCGGGCCGCCGGTCAGGCCGCCTTGGACCGGCACCTCGCCCGCCAGGTCGGGCGGGAGCTGACGGCCCTGGTGGAGCGTCCCGGCCTCGCCCGGGCCGCCGACTTCACCGAGATCGCCTTCACTGGCGACGCGCCGGCGGGCCTCCTTGCCCGCTTCCGCGTCACCGGCGTCGAGGGCGGCCGGGCGCGGGCGGACCGGCTCGACTGACGCCCGGCGCCGCCGGGACGCAGTAAACGGGACGTTAAGCCCTCGCGCCCCAGATACGCACTGATCTCGCCAAGCCCGGAGCCGGACCCTGTCGATGCCTGTCGACCGCACGCTGCATCATTTTCCGCTGGATCCGTTCTCGCGGGAGGTGCGGCTTGTGCTCGGGGAAAAGCGGCTGCGCGTCACCGAGGTGGTGGAGCGCTACTGGGAGCGCCCGGAGGGACTGGCCGCGCTGAATCCCAGCGGCCTGCCGCCGGTGCTGGTGGAGGTGCGCCCCGGCGAGCGGCTGGTGATCTGCGAGGCCCGGGCGATCCTCGAATATCTGGACGAGCGCTATGGCGACCCGGCGCTGCTGTCCAATACCGACGTGGCCGAGCGGGTGGAGACCCGGCGGCTGCTGCACTGGTTCGACCGGAAGTTCGACTACGAGGTCAACGGCCTCCTGCTGCACGAGAAGATGGAAAAGCGGCTGCTGGGGGGCGGGGCGCCGGACCTGGCGGCGCTCAGGGCCGGGCGGCAGGCCCTGCGGGCGCATCTGGCCCATCTGGAGGGCCTGCTGACCCAGCGGGACTGGCTGGCGGGTCGCCAGCTCAGCCTCGCGGACATGGCCGCCGGCGCGCATCTGTCGGTGATCGACTATTTCGGCGAATGTCCGTGGGAGGACTTTCCCGCCACCCGCATGTGGTATGCGCGGCTGAAGTCGCGGCCCTGTTTCCGGCCCTTGCTGAACGACCGCTATCCCGGCCTGACCCCCGTCGCCCACTACGACGATCTGGATTTCTGAGGTCCCGCCGCGGGTCCGGAAATCCCGGCGGGCGGCCCACCGCCTGACTGTCGCGGAACTGTCGCCAAACCGCCATTGCCCTTGGCTTCCCGCCCCTGTATGGGGCGTGCGAACCGGCGTCGCAGGCTTGTCCGGCGCCTCCCACCTGCTGGCCACTTGACAAGGGGGGTCCATGCCCGCGCATCACCCGTCCCTGACGGCGATCCGGCCGTGGCGATACATCCCGTCCGTCTGGGACGCGCTGATCTTCGCCCTCGTGCTCGGCGTCATCGCCCTGATCGCCTTCGGCGGCCACGAGACCACCCAGCCCCTGGCGGCGGTGGAACATGCGAGGATCTCCCTCGAGCCGTCCGCCCTGCCCTATTACGCCCTGCGCACCACCCTGCGGATGCTGGCGGGCATTGTCTGCTCGTTCGTCTTCACCCTGGGCTACGGGGCCCTGGCGCAGAAGAGCCGTCGGGCGGAGATGGTGCTGATCCCGATCCTGGACATCCTCCAGTCCCTGCCCGTCCTGACCTTCCTGACCTTCACCCTGGCCTTCTTCCTGAAGCTGTTCCCGGGCTCGGTCCTGGGGGCGGAGCTGTGCTCGGTGTTCACCATCTTCACGGCCCAGGCCTGGAACATGACCTTCAGCTTCTACCAGTCGTTGAAGACCGTGCCCAAGGACCTGTCCGACGTGTCCGACAGCCTGCGCCTGGGAGGCTGGCGCCGGTTCTGGACCCTGGAGGTGCCCTTCGCCGCGCCGGGCCTGATCTGGAACGCCATGATGTCCATGTCCGGCGCCTGGTTCTTCGTGGTGGCGTCGGAGGCCTTTTCCGTGGGCGCCACCAACATCACCCTGCCGGGCATCGGCGCCTATGTGGCCACCGCCATAGACCACAAGGACCTGGGCGCCATCGGCTGGGCGGTGCTGACCATGCTCGCCGTCATCCTGATCTATGACCAGCTGCTGTTCCGCCCCCTGGTGGCCTGGTCGCAGAAGTTCCGGGTGGAGCTGTCCGCCAGCTCCGGACCGGAGCAGACCTCCTGGCTGCTGGACTTCTTCCAGCGCGCCCGGCTGGCCCAGCGGCTGTTCGCCCCCGTGGGCGCAGCGTCCCGCTGGTTCATCACCCTGCGCCTGGGACGGGAGTTCACCCCGCCGCCGGCGGTGCGCAAGGCCTGGGACAGCCGCAATGTGGACTATCTGTGGTTCGCCGCCATCGCCGTCGCCTCCCTGTGGTTCGCCTGGCAGGGGGTGGACTACATGCGCCGCACCCTGGGCCTGGGCGACGTGGTCTATGCGGTGGAGATGGGCGCGCTGACCCTGATCCGCGTGCTGCTGTTGATCCTGCTGGCCAGCCTCATCTGGGTGCCGCTGGGCATCTGGATCGGCCTGCGCCCCAAGCTGGCGGAGGCGGTCCAGCCCCTGGCCCAGTTCCTGGCGGCCTTCCCCTCCAACCTGCTGTTCCCGGTGGTGGTGGCGCTGATCGTCGCCAACCACGCCAGCCCGGACATCTGGCTGTCGCCGCTGATGATCCTGGGCACCCAGTGGTACATCCTGTTCAACGTGATCGCCGGGGCCAGCGCCTTCCCCAACGACCTGCTGGAGGCGGCGGGCAGTTTCCGCGTGCGGGGCTGGAACTGGTGGCGCAAGGTGGCCCTGCCCGGGGTGTTTCCCTACTATGTGACCGGGGCCATCACCGCGTCCGGCGGGTCCTGGAACGCCTCCATCGCCGCGGAGGTGGCCAGCTGGGGGGACACCAAGCTCGAGGCCCATGGCCTGGGCGCCTACATCGCCGACGCCACCCTGAAGGGGGACTTCCCGCGGATCGTGCTGGGGGCGGTGGTCATGAGCATCTTCGTGGTGCTGTTCAACCGCCTGCTCTGGCGGCCCCTGTTCGACTTCGCCGCGCGCCGCCTGGCGCTGAACTGATCCCGTCCGCACAGCCTCCGAGGGCCCCATGGTCATGACATCGCCGGCGACCGCGCCGACCCCCCAGCGCCCCGAGGCCGGCCCGGTGTTGCTGGACATCCGCAATGTCCGACAGACCTACTCCAAGGGCCAGGCCAATGACCTGCTGGTGCTGGACGGCATCAATCTCCAGCTCCGGGAGGGGGAGATCGTCGGCCTCCTGGGCCGCTCCGGCTCGGGCAAGTCCACCCTCCTGCGGATCATCGCCGGCCTCGCCCGGCCCCGGGGCGGCGACGTCACCTGGCAGGGCCAGCCCATCGACGGCCCGCCCAAGGGGGTGGCCATGGTGTTCCAGAGCTTCGCCCTGTTCCCCTGGCTGACCGTGCTGGAGAATGTGGAGATCGGGCTGGAGCCCCTGGGCGTGCCCCCGGCCGAGCGGCGCCAGCGGTCCCTGCAGGCCATCGACCTGATCGGCCTGGACGGTTTCGAGAACGCCTATCCCAAGGAGCTGTCCGGCGGCATGCGCCAGCGGGTGGGTTTCGCCCGGGGGCTGGTGGTGCATCCCCAGCTGCTGCTCATGGACGAGCCCTTCTCCGCCCTCGACGTGCTGACCGCGGAGACCCTGCGCACCGACCTCGTGGACCTGTGGATGGAGGGCAAGCTGCCGCTGCGCTCGATCCTGCTGGTCACCCACAATATCGAGGAGGCGGTGCTGATGTGCGACCGGGTGGTGATCTTCGCCTCCAATCCCGGCCGGATCGCCGCCGAGGTGAAGATCGACCTGCCCTATCCCCGCAACCGGACCGAGCCCGCCTTCCGCCAGCTGGTGGACGACATCTACGGCCGCATGACCAACCCCATGGACCCCAAGCTCCGGGCCGAGCAGATGCATGGGGGCGCCGACCACCCCGGCGGCGGCATCGGCATGACCCTGCCCCAGGTCTCCACCAACCTGCTGGCCGGCCTGATGGAGGCGCTGATGCAGCCCCCCTTCGACGGCAAGGCCGACCTGCCCGACATCGCCGACGAGCTGACCATGGAGGTGGACGAGCTGTTCCCCCTGGCCGAAAGCCTGCAGCTGCTGGGTTTTGCCGACGTGGCCCACGGGGACATCCGCCTCACGGAGGACGGCAAGCGCTTCGTCGACTATGACGTGGACGCCCGCAAGAAGCTGTTCCGCGACCATCTGATGGCCCGGGTGCCCATGGCGGCCATGATCCGCCGGGTGCTGGACGAGCGCTCCACCCACCGGGCCCCCTATCGCCGGTTCTCGGAGGAGCTGGAGGACTTCATGTCCGAGGAGTTCGCCGAGGAGACCCTCTACGCCCTGATCGACTGGGGGCGCTATGCGGAGCTGTTCGCCTTCGACGAGCAATCGCAGAGCTTCAGCCTCGAGGACCCGGCCTAGGCGCCGCGCAGGGACGCAGCAGCAGGTCCGTGGCCAGCTGCCGCTCCAGGTCCGCCAGAAAGGCGCGAAGCCGCGTGGCGTCCATGGGCCCCAGCTGGTCGGCGGATCCGATCCGCCAGCCGCCGCACACCTCGTCCAGCCGGCGGATGCGCTCGCCCAGGGCGGTCATGCCGGCGGGCGTCGCCTGCAGGAAGTCGATGAAGCGGGCCTGACTGCGCCGCTCCTCCAGGGCGACGGCCGACTGGGCGAAGGCGTCGGCCAGGTCGATCGCCTCCCGCCGGGCAAGGGTCAGGGCGCGCAGCACCCGCCCCCGGGACAGGTCGATCATGGCCAGATCCTCGGGGGAGGCGTGGCCCTGGGGCGCGGCGCCGCCGATCTCGTCGGCCACCCGCCGGACCTGCCGGTCCATCATCTGCAACCGTCGCCGGTAATAGACGACACCCTTCCAGGCCAGCAGCATCACCGACCAGCGGTTCATGTCGAGGCCCATCCGGGCCGCCGCCTCCTCTCCGGCGGGACCGGCCACATCGGTCAGCAGCGCCACCGCCCGGCGGTCGGGCAGGGCCCGCGGGCCCGCCGTCAGGCCCAGCTGCCACTGAAGCAAGGGCGCGATCTCCGCGATCCCCTGGGTCAGGGCCGCCTGCTGTTCCGCCCGGGTGATCTGCAGGTAGCACTGGGCGAAGCTGAGCTGGAAATGGCGTCCCATCTCCCCGACCATGAACGGGTCGAGGGACGGCAGCCAGGCGAGGCGCCGCAGCACCATCATGTCGTGGGCCAGATCATACGCCCGGTAATCGAGCTCCGACCCGAGGGCGGACTCGAGGGACTGGGAGGCGATGATCACCGACTTGGCGATCATGCCGCCCCGCTCGGCGCACAGGGGCAGCATCAGCTTGGTCGCCCCCAGCCGCCGGGGCAGGCCGCGGGAGGCGTCCTGCGGGGCCATGTTGAACTTGGCGACCACGGACCGGTTCAGCACGGGATGGGAGAACAGGGGGTGGGTCCGATAGCCCAGGTCCGTGGGCGGCCGCACCCACAGGGCGTGCAGGTCCAGTCGGCTGGAGGCCCGCCAGTCGCCGGCGGGATCGCCGTTGAAGCGATCCTCCGGATCCGGCTGGCCCGGACGTATGGCGGCGGCAAGGAACATGGACCTCAAGGCGAAAAACCGGGCTTGGGATGCAATCTTGTCGCGCAATTCCTAATATGAGGTGGGAATCGATGGTTATCGAGGCATGAAATCCGACTTATGGTTGCATGTGGCGGCGCCTCAGTGGCGCGGGGCGGATCCGCCGTCTCCCTGCAGATCCTGGACGCACAGGATCACCGCGTCCCAGTGGGCGAGGGCGGCGGCGTCACCCATCGCTGCGACCTCCGCGGCGCGCATGACGGCGATCACCTCGGCGTCGTCGCCATATTGCCGGATGAGGGCGAGGGCCGCATCCCGGGCGGCGGGGTCGCCGCTCACGCCGCACCCGGCGAGTGGCGCGGCAAACGGGATCGGACGGCCCGAAGGCCGACCGACGCACCGCAATGTCGAGAAGTTTTGGAGCGGGCAGAGGGATTCGAACCCTCGACCCCAACCTTGGCAAGGTTGTGCTCTACCCCTGAGCTACGCCCGCTCGCGCACGAGGCCGAAGAGGCCCCGCAGGAAGAGGCGCGCTTTAAAACAGACCGCGCCGGGCTTGGCAAGCGGTCTGTTGCGGGAATCTTCGGGACGGGGGTCGCCATGTCCGGTCAGCGGCCGATCTTGAGGGACTTCAGGCGGCGCTTGTTGACATGGTCCGCAGGCGCCGGGCCGAGATCGTCGGGGATCTCGCCCTTGAAATAGTAGCGTTGCCACGCCTCGCGCACCGCCTCGGGGTCGCGCTCGCCCAGCTTCTTGTTGAAGGCGTCCCGCTCGCGGATCCAGGCCTCGTACTGGTGGCGCAGGGCGTCGTCCGAGGCCAGGCTGCGCTGGATCGGCTGGACCTGGTCCATCACCCGGTGAGGGGTGAGGCTGATGAAGCAGAACGGCTCGCCCTTCTCGAAGCGCACGCGCCCCGGCCGGGTGAAGATCCAGTTCATGGTGAAGGGAAACGGCAGCCAGTCCGTCTCCACCAGCCCGGACAGGGGCTGGATGCCGTCCTTGGGCAGATTCGGCGGCCCGGCGGCGATCAGGTCCCAGCCCGGGGGCGTGCGGAACAGATATCCCGGGTGGAAGGTCAGGATGCCGCCGCCGAAATGGGCCTTGCACAGGTCGTGGAAGTCCGGGTGCGGCCGGTCGGGGCGCAGGGTGATCGCCTCGTTCTGCGGCGAGCCGCTCCACTCCGCTGTGAAGCCCACCGGGCACAGGATCTCCCAGCCCGTGGTGTTGGCCATGGTCAGGGGCAGGCACCGGTAGGGATGCCGGCTCGCGAAATGGTCCATCCAGCGCCGGTCGGGCCGGCCGGGCACGATTTCCGGCGGTCGCGCCGCCACCGGGTAGCATTCCAGTTCCATCTGCGGCCTCGTGGCAGGGGCGCGGCGTCTGACCGCGCCCGAACGATCACGCCTAGAGCATGTCGCAGCGAAACTGAAGGCCCGCGCGCCTCGTCGCAGGTCTTGACGGCCCGTGCGGGGTCGTGGCTCTAGCGGGACGGCGACCATTCGCCGGACCTTCCGCCGTACGGGGCCGATCCATGACCGAACCGCTGGGCCGACCTCTGGGCCGACCTCTGGGCCGAGCCGACCTCGAAGCCCATCTCGCCGCCCATGACATCCCGCACGCGACCTACGAGCATCCGGCGGTGTTCCGGGTGGAGGAGGGGCCGGAGCTGCGGGCGAAGATCCCCGGCGGCCACTCCAAGAACCTGTTCCTGAAGGACGCCAAGGGCCAGTTGTGGCTGATCAGCGCCCTGGCCGAGACCCGGATCGACCTGAAGGCGGCGCCCGCCTGGATCGGGTCGGCGCGCCTGTCGTTCGGCTCGGAGGACCGCCTGTGGGACGCGCTGGGGGTGCGGCCGGGGTCGGTGACGGCGCTGGCCCTGATCAATGATCCGGAGCAGTCCGTGCGCTTCGTGCTGGACGCCGCCCTGATGGCCCATGACAGCGTGAACTTCCATCCCCTGGTCAACACCGCCACGACCAACCTGTCGCGGGACGCCTTTCTGCAGTTCCTGGCCAGTCTCGGGCGCGCGCCGGTGATCGTGGACTTCGAAGGGCTTGCGAATTCCCCCGCCCCGTGACGGAATCCGATTGAAGCCGGGCGGCATCGGGGCCATCTAGTCGGCGGAGGCTCCCGGGCGGAGGCTCCTCGACGACACTCCGGGGCCCGGCCCCGAACGCAACCCCCGCCGCGTTCCGAGCGCGGCCCGGACGAAAGGCGCACCCCATGTTCGGAGACCTGATCGGCAAGGGCAAGACCGCCGCCGCCGCCGCCGCCGACGGCGCCCTGATCAAGGAGGCCACCGACGCCACTTTCATCGCGGACGTGGTCGAAGCGTCCCGCCACCAGCCGGTGCTGGTGGACTTCTGGGCCCCCTGGTGCGGCCCCTGCCGGCAGCTGACCCCCCTGCTGGAAAAGGTGGTCATCGCCGCCAAGGGCGCGGTGAAGCTGGTCAAGATCAACGTGGACGAGAATCCGGGCTATGCCGGTCAGCTGCGGGTGCAGTCGATCCCGGCGGTGTTCGCCTTCCGGGACGGCCAGCCGGTGGACGGCTTCATGGGCGCCCTGCCGGAGAGCCAGCTGAAGGCCTTCATCGACCGCCTGGTCGGTCCCGTCGGCGCGCCGTCGGCGGATGTGGAGGCCCTCCTGGCCGAGGCGACGGAGTCCGTGGCTCTGGGGGATGTGGGCGGCGCGGCCCAGGCCTACGCCCAGATCCTGGCGCTGGAGCCGGACCACCTGAAGGCCATCGCCGGGCTGGCGCGGTGCTACCTGCTGAACGGCGACGCGGAACGGGCGACGGAGGTGCTGGACATGGCCCCCGCCGGCGCCAGCGACGCGGACCTGACCGCCGTGCGCGCGGCCATCGCCCTGGCGGCCAAGGGCGGGGCGGAGACGGCCGCGCTGGAGGCGCGGCTGCGGACCGACCCGGCGGACCACCAGGCCCGGTTCGAGCTGGCCCAGGCCCGGGCGGCCCTCGGGGACTTCGCCGCCGCCGCCGACCAGCTGCTGCGGATCATTGAGGCGGACCGGGCCTGGAACGGAGATGCGGCCCGCAAGGAGCTGCTGACCGTGTTCGAGGCGGCGGGCCTGTCGTCGGACATCGCCAAGCAGGGCCGTCGCCGGCTGTCCGCCGTCCTGTTTTCCTGAGCGTGGGTCCGGTCGGCGTCATGAGACTGAACGAGCTGCCCCAGGTGATTCCGGTCTTCCCTGTCGACGGCGCCCTGCTGCTGCCCGACGGATCCCTGCCGCTGAACGTGTTCGAGCCGCGCTATCTGAACATGATCGACGACGCCATGGCCGGCGACCGCATGATCGGCATGATCCAGACCCAGAGCGGCGGGGATCGGCTGGCGCCTCGGCTGATGGCCGTGGGCTGCGTCGGCCGGATCACCAGCTTCACCGAAACGCCGGACGGCCGCTACCTGATCACCCTGACCGGCGTCTGCCGCTTCCACGCCGTCCGGGAGCTGGATCTGCCCACCCCCTACCGCCAGGTGCGGGCGGACTATGTGGGCTTCGAGGACGATCTCCAGGCCGCCGACGAGCCGGACGCGGCGGACAGCGACGCCCTGTTCGCGGCGCTGCGGTCCTATCTCGACCACCGGGGGCTGGCCATGGACTGGGATGCGGTGCGCTCGGCCCCGGTGAACGCCCTGGTCAGCAGCCTGTGCATGGCCCTGCCCTTCGACACCACCGAGAAGCAGGCCCTGCTCGAGGCGCCGACCCCCGCCGACCGGCTGGCGGCCCTGATCACCCTGTTGCGGTTCGACGCCGCCGGCGGCCAGCCCGGCGAGGCGTCGGGTCTGCAATGACCTGCGCCCAAGGAGACAGACCATGACCGAAGCCTCCAAGGCGGCCCCCGGATCGACCCCGCCCACCGCCGTGGATCCGCGGCTGCTGGAGATCCTCGTCTGCCCTGTGACCCGCGGGGCGCTGGACTATGATCGCGCCGCCAACGAGCTGATCAGCCGCTCCGCCCGCCTCGCCTATCCGATCCGCGACGGCGCGCCGGTGATGCTGCCCGAGGAGGCCCGCGTCCTGGAGGAGGGCGAGGCGTGACCTCGGCCCCCTGGCCGACGGAGCTGCGGGCCCATGACGGCGGCCGGAAGCTGACGGTCAGCTTCGATGACGGGGTGACGGCGGAGCTGCCGGCCGGGGACCTTCGCCGGCGCTCGCCCAGTGCGGAGGGCCGGGGCCACGGCGCCCACGCGCCCCTGCGGCCGGACGGCGTGCATGACGGCGCCGCCATCGTCGCCCTGGCGCCGGTGGGGCGCTATGCGGTTCGGATCACCTTCGACGACGGCCACGACACGGGCCTGTTCACCTGGGCCCTGCTGCGCCGGATGGCGGAGACGGCGCAGGCCTGAGCCCAGGTCGGAGCCAGGCCCCCGCGCAGGGACCGGCGACGCAGAAGCCGTCCTCCGCCCGGAACAGGGCGCCGTGGGTCTGGCAGACCAGATGCGCCCCGTCCCGCGACAGGGGCAGGATGCCCGGAGGCGCCAGGGGGCCGCCGGTGTGGGGGCAGGCGTTGCGCCAGCGCCGCAGGGTTCCGTCCGCCGCGGCGACCTCCAGATCGGCCGTCGGCGCCGGCCTCACGCCAGTCCGCCCAGGGCCAGCCGCCAGGGGCGCACCTCCACCGAGGCGAAGACGCCCGCCTGGGAATACGGGTCATTGTCGGCGAAGGCCCGGGCTGCGGCCATGTCCTCGACCTCGATGATGATCAGCGAGCCTTCGGGCTTGCCGTCCGCGTCGAGAAAGGCCCCGCCGGCGCGGACCACGCCGCGTCCGTCCGCATAGGCCAGATGCCGCTCGCGGGTGGCCAGGCGCAGCTCCAGCGCGCCGGGCTTGTCGAGGCAGATGATCGCAAACAGGGCCATGGGACATCCTTCAGGTTTCGTGACGCAGGGGGCGGGACAGAAGGCCAGCGACGGCGTCGTCCAGCCGGGTCGCTCCCGCCAGCAGGGCGGCGGTGGTCTCGCAGATCGGCATGTCCACGCCCAGCCTGCGGGCCAGGTCGCGGACGCCGGGGGCGGAGGCCACGCCCTCGGCCACGGACAGCTTGCCGGACAGGGCGTCGGCCAGAGACTGGCCGCGGCCCAGGGCCAGGCCGACGGACATGTTGCGGGACTGGGGCGACGAGCAGGTCAGCACCAGGTCGCCCAGCCCGCACAGGCCGGCCAGGGTCTCCGCCCGGCCCCCGAGGGCCACGCCGAGACGGGTCATCTCGGCGAATCCCCGGGTGATCAGGGCGGCGTGGGCGCTGCGGCCCAGGCCCATGCCCTCCACCACGCCGCAGGCGATGGCCAGGACGTTCTTCACCGCCCCGCCGGCCTCGGCGCCGATCAGGTCGGCGCTGAGATAGGGCCGGAAGCTCGGAGTGGCGAGGCGCCGGGCGATGGCCTCGCCCAGGGCCGCGTCGGCGCAGGCCAGGGTCACGGCGGTGGGCTGGCGCCGGGCCACCTCGGCGGCGAAGCTGGGCCCGGACAGGACCGCCAGCGGCGCGCCGGGCCGGGTCTCCGCGGCCACGTCGGTCATCAGCCTGAGGGTCGACTGCTCCACGCCCTTGGAGCACAGCACCAGCGGCGCCCCCGTGGGGCCGAGCGCCGCCAGGGTCGCGCGCATGTGCTGCGCCGGGGTGACCACCAGCAGCAGCTGCCGGTCGGCGAGGTCCGACAGGGCGTCCGTCGCCCGAATCGATGGGTCGAGGGGGACGTCCGGCAGGAACGAGGTGTTCCGGTGGGCGGCGTTGATCTCCGCCGCCACCTCCGGCTCCCGGGCGTGCAACAGCACGTCCACCCCCGGCCGGGCGCAGACCTGGGCCAGGGCCGTGCCCCAGGCCCCGCCGCCGATGACGCCGATGCGGTCGAAGTCCGTCATGCCTTGGCCCCTTTCCGGCCCGGCGCGTGCACCGGCGCGCTCAGCGCCGTCGCCTCGTCCAGGGGCCAACGGGGCCGGGCGGCCACGTCCAGGGGGTCGGTCAGGCCGAGCTGAAGCCGCTCCGCCCCGGCCAGGGCGATCATGGCGGCGTTGTCCGTGCAGTACTTCAGCGGCGGGGCGACGAAGCGGAAGTCGTGGGCGGACGCCGTCGCCGCCAGTGCGGCGCGGACCGCGCCGTTGGCCGCCACGCCCCCCGCCACCGCCAGCACGCGGCCGGCGTCACCGAAGCGCTGAAGGTGCAGGGTGATCGCCCGGGCGGTGCGTTCGGCCAGCTGGCGGGCGATGGCCTGCTGCACGGAAGCCGCCAGGTCCGCCCGCGCGCCGTCATCGGTCAGGCCCGCCGCCTGTCGCGCCGCCGCGGTCTTCAATCCGGAAAACGAGAAGTCGCACCCGGCCCGGCCCAGCAGCATCCGCGGCAGGGCGAAGCGCGTCGGGTCGCCCGTGGCCGCCAGCCGCTCCAGCGCCGGCCCGCCGGGATAGCCGAGGCCCAGGGTCATGGCGATCTTGTCGAACGCCTCCCCCGCGGCGTCGTCGATGGTGGTCCCCAGCCGCGTGCAGCGTCCGACCCCCTCCACCGACAGCAGCTGGCAATGCCCCCCCGACACCAGCAGCAGCAGATAGGGATAGGGCGCGTCCTCCGTCAGCCGGGGGGACAGGGCGTGACCCTCCAGATGGTTCACCGCGATCAGGGGCAGGTTCCGGGCCAGGGCCACGGCCTTGCCCGCCGCCAGGCCGACCATCACCCCGCCGATCAGCCCGGGGCCCGCCGTGGCCGCCACGCCGCCAAGGCCGCCGAAGCCGACGCCGCTTTCGTCCATCGCCGCGCGGATCACCGTATCGATCACCTCCGCATGGGCCCGGGCGGCGATTTCCGGCACCACGCCGCCATAGGGACGATGCCGCTCGAACTGGGTGGCGATCACCGAGGACAGGACCTCGGGCCGGGCGTCCGTCCCGGCGCCCAGCCGCACCACCGCCGCCGCTGTCTCGTCGCAGCTGGTCTCGATCCCGAGGACGGTGAGAGGGGGTTGCATGGCGCGGACAGGGTCTCCTGACCTGGAGGTTGGACCGGGGGGCTCGGACCGGGATGCGCCGCCCGCATTGAAACGCGGCTCCGTCTCCGGTAGCCATGGACGGCAGAGCCCTCAGGTAACGGTCCGGACCCCACGATGCAACACAGCTCCTCTCCCATCCGTATCGGGGCGCGGGGGTCGCGCCTGTCCCAGGTGCAGGCCCGCTACATCCAGGCCGAAGTCACCCGGCTGATGGGCGCGGACCCGGCGGACGCGGAACGGGTCGCGCCGGTGATCTTCATCACCACCACGGGCGACCGGATCCAGGACCGCCGGCTGCTGGAGATCGGCGGCAAGGCCCTGTTCACCAAGGAGATCGAGGAGGCGCTGCTGGACGACCGTATCGACCTCGCCGTGCACTGCCTGAAGGACATGCCGTCCGTCTCGCCCTCCGGCCTCAGCGTCGCCGCCTATCCGGAGCGGGAGGATCCCCGGGACGCCTTCATCTCTCACGTGGCCACGCGGATCGAGGACCTGCCCCAGGGCGCGCGCCTGGGCACCGCCAGCCTGCGACGCCAGGCCCAGGCCCTGTTCCGCCGGCCGGACCTGTCACTGCAGCTGCTCCGCGGCAATGTGGACACCCGCCTCGCCAAGCTGGAGGAGGGGTTCGCCGAGGGTATCGTGCTGGCCTATGCCGGGCTGAAGCGGCTGGGCATGGCCGACCGGGTCGCCGGTCTCATCGACCCGGTGGAGGCGCCCCCCGCCCCCGGCCAGGGCTGCCTGACCCTGCAGACCCGCACGGCGGACATGGACCATCCGGTCATCCGGGCCCTCAACCACGCCGAGACCGAACTCTGCGTGGCCGCCGAGCGCGGCGCGCTGGAGGCGCTGGAAGGCTCCTGCAAGACCGCCGTGGGCGCCTACGCCGTCCTGTCCGGCGGGAGCCTGTCCCTGGTGGTGGAGGGCCTTGCCGCCGACGGATCCCAGCGCTGGCGGCGGGAGGGGACGATCCCCGCCGCGACCGCCGGCCAGGCGGTGATCGACGAGGCCGGCCGCCTCGGCCGGGAGCTGGGGGAGATCGTGCGGCGGGAGGGCGGCGACGCCCTCACCCCGCCGGACTAGGCGATGACCGGCGCCGCGCCGCGGGTGTGGGTGACCCGGGCCGCGCCGGGCGCCGCGGCGACGGCGGAGCGTCTGGCGCAGGCGGGCCTCGTCCCGGTGGTCGCGCCCCTGATCGAGACCACGCCCCTCGCGACCTCGGCGGACAGGTTGAGCGACCACGACGCCCTGGTCTTCACCAGCGCCGCCGCCGTGCGCCAGGTCGCGGCGCTCACCTCCGACCGGACCCTGCCGGTCTACGCCGTGGGCGAGGCGACGGCCCGGGCGGCGCGAGCGGCGGGCTGGACCGTGGCCGCCGACGCCGACGGGGCGGTGGCCGACCTGGCCCGGACGCTGGCCGGAACGCCGCCGGGCCTGCGCCTCCTGCATCCCTGCGCCGCGGTCACCGCCGGCGACCTGTCGACCGTCGGGCGGGCCGTCATCCCGTGGCCCGTCTACCGCACGGACCCGGTCTGCAGCGGCTGGGCGCCGGCCCTTGCGGATCTGCGGGCCGGCCGGCTGGCCGGGGTCCTGGTCCAGTCCCCCAGCGCCGCCGCCGTCCTGGCGGAGCGCCTGCAGCCGGGGGAGGCCCTGACACACACCGTGCTGTTCGCCCTGTCCGACGCCTGCGCCGCGCCGCTGGCGGCTGTCGGTTTCAGAGAAATTGCGTGTCCCCCGTTCCCCCGGGAGACGGCATTGCTTAAGGTCGTGGTCGACACCCTGGCCGGCGCGCCTCCCGCAGCGCCGGTGCGCCAATGACCGGTTGCCCATGACCCTCGCCAGCGACCCCTCCGACCTCACCCCCCGGCCCCGGCCGGGGCGCAGCCGCGTGCTGACGCCGATGGTGTGGATGTGGCTGGTCTCCTGCGCCGTGTGCATCGTCGGCGGCGCGGTGGTGGGCCTCTATGGGTCCAAACTGTTTCCCCCCGCGCCGCCCCCGGCGGAGACCGCAGGCGCCGGCCGCTCGCCGACGACGGAGACTCCGGTTTCCGCGCCCGTGGCCGCAGCGCCGGTTCCGGTCCAGCCCGCCGCCGCCGCCGAAACTGCGGCCCTGGCGGCGCGGGTCGACCGGCTGGAGGCCGATCGCCGTTCCCTGACCGGCGCCGCTGCGGCGGCGCTGGCCACCGCCAGCCTGTCCCAGGCGTCCGAAACCGGGCGGCCGTTTGTCGCAGAGCTGAACACCGTGGCGCGGATCCTGCCCGACACCGGCGATCTGACGGCGCTCCGCCCCCTGGCGGAACGCGGCGCCCCCACCCGGGCGGTGCTGGTGGCCGAGTTCCCGGAAATGGCCCGTCAGGCCAGTTTCGCGGCCAAGACCCCGGCGGAAGGCGCGGGCCTGCTCACCCGCCTGAACCACGCCCTGTCGGCGGTGTTCACGCTCCGTCGGATCAACCGGCTGACTGGGTCGGACCCTGACGCGATCCTGGCGCGGGCGGAGCGCAAGGTGAATGACGGCGACCTGGAAGGGGCGATCCGCGAGATCGAGTCCCTGCCCTCCAACGGGCCCGCCGCCGCCAAGGTGTGGCTGGACCGCGCCCGCAGCCGGGCGGAGGTGCAGCGCCAGATCGCCGCCATCCGCCTGAAGGCCCTGCGCAACCTCGCCGCCGTGGACCGGGAGGCCGGCCAGTGACCCGCACGCTCCTGATCCTGCTGATCATCGCCTTCGTCGTCGCCGTGGCCATCGCCGCCGCGGGGGATCCCGGTTCGGCCAGCGTCACCTGGGTGGGCTGGCGGATCGACACCACGGCGTCCGCGGCCCTGGTCACGGTGGTGTTCGGCGCCTTGCTGGCGACCCTCGCCTGGCAGTTGCTGCTGTGGTTCCTGGCGGCGCCGACCCGGGCCGCCCGGGCCCGGGCGGAGACCCGCCGGCGGGAAGGGGCCGAAAGCCTCGCCCGGGGCTTCGTGGCCGTGGCCGCCGGGGCCGGCGCCGACGCCCGGCGCCTGGCGCAGAAGGCCGCGGACTATATCGACGACCAGCCGGCCCTGGTGCGGGTGCTGGCCGCCTCCGCCGCCGAGGCCGCGGGGGACGAGCCCGCCGCCATGGCCGCCTACAACGCCATGCTGGGCTTTCCCGAGCTGCGCCTCGCCGGTCACCGGGGCCTGATGCTGATGGCCCAGCGGCGGGGGGACGCCGGCGACGCCGTGCGTCACGCCGAGGCGGCCTACGGCCTGACCAAGACCGCCCGCTGGGCCTGGCGGGCCCTGCTGGAAGCGCGGCTGGCCGCCGGCGACTGGGACGCCGCCCTGTCCCTGGCCAAGGACGCCCTGGATCGCAAGATCGTCTCTCCCGCCTCGGCGGAGCGGGCCCGCGCCGCCCTGCTGGCCGCCTCCGCCGCCCGGCGGGAGCTGTCCGCCGATCCCAAGGCGCTGGAGGAGGCCCTCGACCTGGCCAGCCAGGCGGCGAAGCTGCGTCCGGACTTCACCCCGGGCGTGCTCACCGCCGCCCGCCGCCTCGCCGCCGACGGTCGCGCCGCCCGCGCCGCCCAGCTGATCGAGCAGGCCTGGAAGGCGCGGCCGCACCCCGGTCTGGCCATGGCCTGGCGGGACCTGAACACCGCGGAGACCCCGCGGGAGCGGGCGCGGCGCCTCACCCAGCTGGCCGAGGCCAATCCCGATCACCACGAGAGCCGCATCCTGCTGGTGGAGCAGGCCCTGCTGGCCGGCGACATTCTCCAGGCCCGCAAGGCCGGGGAGCGCCTGGACCGCCCCGACGCCAGCGCCCGGGTCTGCGGCCTGATGGCCCGGGTGGCCATGGCCGCCCACGACACCGACGAGGCCCGGGGCTGGATCACCCGCGCCGCCGCCGCCGCCGTGGAGCCGGACTGGAGCGACATCGACCCCGAGGGCCGCGCCTTCGCCTATGGATCCGGGGACTGGAGCCGGCTGGTGTCCCAGTTCGCCGAGACGGGCGAGCTGATCCATCCGCGCCTGGAGCGGGGGGAGCGGGTCCTGAGCGAGCTGCCGGACCTGCCGGTGGCCTATCAGGCCTCGACGCCGTTCTACGCCGCGGACCGGTCCGGCGACCTGTCGCCGCTGATCCCTGACGATCCGGGCCCCGAGGACGACGCCGCGGCCCTGTCCGCGCCCCGTCCGTCGCCGCCGGGCCGGCGTCGGCGCACGGCCCGCTGACCCGGCGCGCGGCACACAAGCCCTTGGCAAGTCGGCCGCGCGAGGCTAAACACCCCGCCACTGCCGCTCCTCTGGAGCGCCAGTCCCGGGCCGCCTTAGCTCAGCCGGTAGAGCACCGCATTCGTAATGCGTCAGGCGTGAGAGTTAAGCCGCTGAATTATAACGATTAATTTCGCTTTTTGTTGTATAGAATTTGCTATACAACAATTTTTATGGCAGATCCCGACGCCGACAACTTGAGTAGCTCAACAAGCACTCCCAGGCGCGAGCGCACAGTTCCGTTGTTGGACACTGTCGAGAAGGTGAAGGGCTACGGCACTCTCACCATCTTCCAAATGTCCGCGTCACCGTACTGGTATGCGCGGTTCTATGAGGACAAAAAGGTCTATAAGCGAAGCCTGAAAACCAGGGATAGGCGCGAGGCCATTCAGCTGGCGAAAAAGTTTTTCGCGGAGCTAAAATACAAGACGATCAACAAACTGCCGCTCACGAAGAAGAGCGGATTTGAAGTCTGTGCGCGGCAGTTGCTCCTGGAAAATGAAGCCCGCGTTCGACGCGGTGAGCTTGCAGCCACCAAGACCAAGTATGACGCCGCGAGGCTGGAGAAGCATCTGCTCCCCTATTTCGGGAAGATGGAAGTCGCCGATATCGATTACGCGTGCATCAGCGGGTTCTTCACGCAGATCGGTTCAAGCGATCTGAACCTCACTAGCAACACGCTTAAGACCTACCGGTCCCATATCAAGACCATCCTGGTGCACGCTCAGAAAATGGGGGTGATCCAGAGCCTCCCCGCGATGCCCACATTCAAGCTCGACGATAATCCGCGACCCTGGTTCAACAGCGATGAGTATCTCAAGCTACACACAACAGCTCGGACCAATGTGCGAAATACGTTCTCGGTCGCTTCAGGCGCAAGGGGAGCAAAAAGAACCATAAAAATTGATGACGAGATATACGACGTCATTCTCTTCATGACCAATACGTATATTCGCCCTTCCGATCTGAAAGTGCTGAAACACAAGCACGTGTCAATCATCAACAAGCCTAACAGTTATCTCAAGTTAGACTATCCACCGACCAAGGGTCATTCGCAGCCGGTGGTCTCCCAGGCGAGCGCCATCAAGGTTTATCAGCGCCTTCGTGCGAGGCAACAGGCTGAGGGCTACGGCAAGGACGACGATTTCGTTTTCCAGCCGGCGCATTCATCGAACCGCGCCTATGCCCTGCAGCAAATTGCCCGACAATTCGACCAGGTGCTAAAATTGGCTGACCTCAAGACGACTGCTACGGGGCAAAGCAGAACGCTCTACAGCCTTCGCCATACTGCTATCATGTTCAGGCTGTTGAATGCTGATGGGCT
>CAINOV010000366.1 GCA_903851655.1 uncultured Caulobacterales bacterium | reverse complement strand
TCTACTTTTCCAGCGACCGCGGCCGCGACAAGGCGCTGGCGGCGGCGCAGGCGGCGATGCGGGATCCGGCGACGGCCCGGGGCGACAGCTTTCCCGGCAATCCGGCGGAACGTGACGCCACCGAGGCGGAGATCCGTCAGGATTTCGGATCGGACTTCGCCGCCGCTCTGCCGCGGCTGAAGCTCGGCGCCTGGGATGGGCCGGTGGAGTCCGGCTTCGGCTTTCACCTCGTGAAGATCACCGCGCGCAAGGCCCTCGCGCCGCCGGAGTTTTCCGCCGTGCGCGGCCAGGTGCTGGCGGACTGGCTGGCGGACGCCGCCCAGGACGCCGCCGCCCGGGCCGGCGCGGAGCTGGAAAAGCGCTACCACGTCACGCTCGACCGAAAGGCTGTGACGGCGGTGGCGGGCGGTCGTCCGTGACCCGTCGGGGGATCGCCGCGCTGCTCGGGCTGCTCGTCGCCCTTGTCGGCCGGCCCGCCCTCGCCCACGAGGTGCGGCCCGCCTATCTCGAACTCCGGGCCGAGAGCGACACCCGCTTCACCATGATGCTGAAGCTGCCGACCCTGGGCGGGCGGGCGCTGAAGGTGCGGCTGGAGATGCCGGACGGCTGCGTCATCGACCAGACGGGCGCGCAGGAAACACCGGGGGCGGAGGTGGTGGTGGGCCGGGTGACCTGCCGCGCTTCGCCCTACGGCCGGACGGCGCGGCTGGCCGGCCTGCAGAACACCCTGACCGACGCCCTGGTCCGCGTGGTCCAGCCCTCCGGCGAGGTGGCGACCCTGCGCCTGACGCCGGACAGCCCGGACTTTCCCGTGCCGCGCCCCACCAGCCGGCTGGACGTGTTCCGCACCTATGGGGCGCTGGGGGTCGAGCATATCCTGACCGGGTTCGACCATCTGGCCTTCGTGGGTGGACTGCTGCTGCTGGTCGGCACGCTGCGGCGTCTGCTGGCCACGGTCACGGCCTTTACCCTGGCCCACAGCCTGACCCTGTCGGCGGCGACGCTGGGGCTGATCCACATTCCCCAGGCGCCGGTGGAGGCGCTGATCGCCCTGTCGATCCTGCTTGTGGCGGTGGAGGTGGTGGCCCTGTCCCGCGGGTCCCCGGGGCCGATCGCCCGCCATCCGGCCCGGATCGCCTTCACCTTCGGTCTGCTGCACGGCCTGGGCTTCGCCTCCGCCCTGCGCGAGGCGGGCCTGCCGCCCCAGGAGATCCCGGTGTCGCTGCTGGCCTTCAATCTGGGTGTGGAGGCCGGACAGGTCAGCTTCATCCTCGCGGTGACCGCCGTGGCGCTGGTGCTGGGCCGGGTTGCGAAGGTTCCCCGCGCGCGGGTCCTGCTGCTGGCGGGCTACGCCATCGGGGGCATGGCGGCCTTCTGGTTCCTGGACCGTGTCGGGGCCATTCTGGCTGCCTGAGCCGTCAGGCCTCTGCGGCGGCCCCGGTCTTCAGCCGGAAGACCTGCTGGCCGATATGCCCCAGTTCGAACGACAGCGCGGTGTCGCACCAGATGGCGAAGCCGGCCTCCCGCGCCCGGTCACAGAAATTGTAGTCCTCGCCGATGATGGCGCCGGTGGTCTCATCGAACAGGAACCGGAAATGGGGGCGGGAGAGCTGGTCGAACACGCTCATCCGGATCATCAGGCAGCCGGTGGGCAGGTGCCGCATCCGCATCAGGGTTCCGTCGGCGGCGCTGACCGCCGGCTCCTCCGCGGCGCCCAGCACGGCGTAGGGCGGGACCCGGCGGGGATAGGTGGCGCCGACGATCTCCACATCATGGGCCAGCAGCCGCTGGAGGGTCGTCCGCGGGAAGGTCATGTCGCTGTCGAGGAACAGGAGATGGGTGGCGTGGAACTCCCGGGCCAGCTCGACGCCGCGGTTGCGCGCCTCGGCGACGATCGAGCTCTTGGTGTTGATCAGCGTCGTGTGGACCTGGCGGCTCTCGGAGCACAGTCCAGCCAGGGACATGGCGAAGTCCGCGTGGACCATGTCTCCGGAGGGAAAACAGATCGCCACGCTCGGAACGGTGCTCATGCGCCAGGGACTCCCATGGGGGGCTCACGCCCTTGTCCGCTGAGTCGGAGCCGCCCCGAAGCCGTCCGGATCCGTCAGGCGGTGACGCTCGTGCCGGTGCTGACCGAAGCGGTGGTCGAAGCGGTGTTGGAGGCCGTGTTCTGGGCGCTTTGCGTGGCGGTGTACTGCTTCAGCGCATTCGCCAGATCCGTGAGGAAGGTGTCGATCGGCGAGGTGCTGCTCCCGCTGGTGGAGGTGGCGGCGGAGCTGGACGGAGAGCTGGACGCCTGGGTCGCGCTGGCGCCGGCCGATCCGCCGTCGCCGTCGCTGTCGTGGTGATGATGGCCGTGGTGATGGCCGTGCGCGCCAGAGGTCTGGCTGGCCAGGGTCTGGAGGTCGGACACCAGGGCGGCGGCGGCGTCGGCGACCGAGGCGCTCGAGGCGGAGCTCGCCGTGGATGACGAGGCGATCGCCGACGCGCTATCGGTGGAGGAGGCGGTGGACGCCGTCGACGCCGAGGCGCCATTGGCCGTCTGCAGCGCCACCAACAGCGCCTGGAGGTCGTCGGCGAGCTTCGAGACGTCGCTCGGCGGCGGCGGCGGCGGCGGCGGCGGCGCGCCGCCGCTGGCCGGTGCGACGCCCGCTGCGGCCGACAGGGAGGACGCTGTGCTGACGGACGAGGCTGAACTCGTCGAGGACGTGGCTGCGAGTTGCAGCGCCTGCAGCAGATCCCAGCTTGCAGAGCCGCCGGAGCTGTAGCCAACCGATCCGAAGGACATCTCTCTCGTTCCCTGTGCGTGGTCCGGGCGTGATGCGCCCCGTCTCGCTCCGGTTTTGCGCCCAACTGGTTAAGCAGGTCTGGACAAGCATGGTTAATGACAGT
>CAINOV010000365.1 GCA_903851655.1 uncultured Caulobacterales bacterium | reverse complement strand
CGCCGGCTCGCCCGGGACGCCGGCGCCGTCCAGGGCGTGGAGTCCGCTGTCCATGTCCGTCGAGACCAACAGGCCGGCGACCTCGCCCTGCCAGGTCGTTCCGGTGCGGTCCCGGGCGAAATAGAGTCCGATCGCCAGCTCAACGGCGGCGACCAGCAGTCCCGCCGACCACCCGCCGGGCGCGCACAGCCCCACCACCAGCAGGGACAGGACCACGACGACCGCGAGCGTGACGTAGCGGAGGCTGAGGTTGAAGCCGTGATAGGTCCTCAAATGCTCTTGCGCATCCATGGCCCCGGGGACGAAGGGCGCGTTGGTTGTCTTGGCTGGCATGGGGAAAGGCTCCGTTGAATCCTGCGACAGCGCACGATAGGGGCGCGCCTCTGCGCGGTTCAGCCTCGGGAACTACGTGACATCTCCCGCCCGGCGCCGGTCCCGGATGCGGATGCGGCGACTGCGTAGATTCCGGGCCTGCGTCGCGGGATGGCGCCGGCGTACCCACTCGCGTCACACAGGCGCCCCGGCGGCCGGGGGGCGACGTCGTCCGTCCGCAGCGGCCAACCCCGGCTGCGACCGAACCGTGTTCACGAACAGGATGGAACCCATGCCTCAAGGGGATGATATCGACATCACATCGGATGAGGATCTGGCGATGGGCGTCATGAACCTGATCAGTATCGAGGAGCACCTCTTTCTCACCGCCAGCAAGACCGGGAAGGACCACTATTACGACCTGCTGATCGAGGTCCGGGAAATGCGCAAGCGCCTGCTCAAGAAGATCGTGGTGTCTTTCGAGGGGGAGGTCTGGTGCATCAGCAAGCATCTGCTGGCCTCGTCCATGCGCCTGATGGAGGTCGGGACAAAGGAGTTGAAGGTCCACGGGATCGCCGAGGCGAAGCCCTATTTCGAGACGTCGTACCGGCTGTTCCGCATGTTCTGGGAGATCGTCCTGCAGCAGCCCGACCGGGAACAGAGCCCACAGCCAGCCGCCGCGCCGCCGAAGACGGCCGTGGTCTTTTTCTTCGAGCCGGGTTGTCCGCACTGCAAGGCGCTCGAGACGTTCCTGGCCGCCAATGACCTCGAGGCGATGCTCGACATCACCCGCAAGGACGTGACGTCGGATCCCGCCAACCGGGCCGAGATGGAACGCCTGCAGCAAGCCTGCATGCCCGACGCCGCCGAGCATCTCGTGCCGTTCGTGGCCCAGGACGGTCACTGCGCCATGGGCGAGGCGGACACGATCCGGTTCTTCAAGGACCTGGTCTGGACCCGGGTGAAGGACTCCCGGGCGTCCCTGGCGTCACTGCTGGCGAACGGCGACGCGCCCCCACATCTCAAGACCCACGTCGAGAGCTACAACACCTCGGTGGATGCGGCGCTGAACTGCTGCAAGGAGTGAGGCGCCGGCCTTCCGCGCGCGGCCCCGGCGGGCCTGCCGGATGACCTCGGGCCATGGCGGTGGCGGACGGGCGCGACGGGCGCCATGATGCGTCCCGGACAGCGGCGCAGACCGCCAGGGGAACGGACAGTCATGGATCTTCAGATCAGCGGCCGCAACGCGGTCATTCTCGGCGGAACCCGGGGCATCGGGCGGGCCATCGCCGAGGGTCTGGCGCGGGAGGGGGTCAATGTGGCCGTCTGCGCCCGCAACGCCGACCAGGTGGCGGACACGGTGGCGCATCTCCAGGGCCTGGGCGTCCGGGCGACGGGCGCGGCGGTGGACATTGTCGACGGCGCGGCGCTGAAGGCGTGGATCAAGGCCGCCGGGGAGGAACTGGGCGGGGTCCATATGCTGGTCTCCAACGCCGGCGCCCTGGCCCAGGGGGGCGACCCGGCCTCGTGGGAGCAGAACTTCCGCCTCGACGTGCTGGGCATGGTCAACGCCTTCGATGCGGCCAAGCCCTTCCTCAAGGCGGCGGCGGAGGCGACGGGGGACGCGTCTTTCGTCATCATCTCGTCCATCTCGGCGGCGGAGACCGACAGCGCCAGCTCCTACGGGCCGATCAAGGCGGCGCTGATCCATTTCGCCAAGGGCCTGGCCCGGCAATACGCCGCCGTCCACATCCGCACCAATGTCGTCTCCCCCGGCACGGTCTATTTCGAGGGCGGCGTGTGGAACCGGATCGAGACCGACATGCCGGAGATGTTCAAGGGGGCCATGGCCCGCAACCCCATGGGCCGGATGGCGACGCCGGACGATATCGCCCATGCGGCGGTGTTCCTGTCGAGCCCCCTGTCCAGCTTCACCAGCGGCGTGAACCTGGTGGTGGACGGCGCCCTGACCCGCCGGGTCAATTTCTGACGTGGGGCGGGGAGGCCGGCGGTGTTTGACAGGGACGGCGGCGGGTCCGACCATGGGGGGATGACGCCCGCCGATCTCCTCGCCAGACTGTTCTCGCCGATGTCCCCCGATCTGGCGACAGGTGACGATCTTCGCGG
>CAINOV010000364.1 GCA_903851655.1 uncultured Caulobacterales bacterium | reverse complement strand
CCCCAGATCCGCTGGCTGGTGGAGAACATCGGGTCGCCGCCGTTGCACTCCTCGTCGTCACCGTCATCCTGGTTGCAGTGGACCACGACCTCGTCGCCGGGCTTCCAGCGACGCACCCGGGAGCCCACGGCCCACACGATCCCCGCCGCATCCGATCCAGCCACGTGGTAGGGCTGCTTGTGCACGTCCAGCACGCTCATGGGTTCGCCCAGTGCGGCCCAGACGCCGTTGAAGTTGACGCCGGCGGCCATCACCAGCACCAGCACCTCGTCGTCGCCGATGGTGGGCGTCGGCACGACCTCCACCTGCATGGCGGTGTTCGGACGGCCGTGGCGCTCCTTGCGGATCGCCCAGGCGTACATCTTTTCCGGGACGTGATAGGCCGGCGGGACTTCGCCGATTTCGTAGAGGTCCTTCTCGGCGAGGCTGGACAGAGTGGCGGCTGACATGTCTTTTCCCGATCTTGTTGATCTTTGAGCAAGTTTAGGATTGTTGCGCTGCAGAATGGGACGAATGCCGTGAGGATAAGGTGAAATTCACCTCAAAGGCGCCGCGGAGGCGCCGTCTGTTGGCATGACCCTGTGCTTGACCCCCGTTAAGCTCAACAATTTTGGAACTCAGCGTCGTATAGGCTTGCAAGATTGGCAAGCCCATTTTGCAATGCAGCAAATCCGGCGCCACGCAACAGGCTGGCGCCGGCCGGGAATCCCGGGCTAGGACTAGGGTGGCGGAGGAGATGAGGATGACCGATCAGAAGCAGCCGGAGACGGCGATCCGGCGCGATGCTCCCTGGATCTTCCGCACCTATGCCGGACATTCCACGGCGGCCATGTCCAACCGGCTCTACCGCGCCAATCTGGAAAAGGGACAGACCGGCCTGTCCATCGCCTTCGACCTGCCGACCCAGACCGGCTATGACCCGGACCATATCCTCGCCCGGGGCGAGGTCGGCAAGGTCGGCGTGCCCGTCAGCCACCTGGGCGACATGCGGGCCCTGTTCGACCAGATACCGCTCGCTCGCATGAACACCTCCATGACCATCAACGCCACGGCGCCGTGGCTGCTGGCCCTCTATGTGGCCCTGGCGGAGGAGCAGGGCGCCGATCCCAAGGCCCTGCAGGGGACCACCCAGAACGACCTGATCAAGGAATACCTGTCCCGCGGGACCTATATCTACCCGCCCCGGCCCAGCCTGCGACTGATCTCGGACATGATCGTCTGGTGCTATGGGGAGACGCCCAAGTTCAATCCGATGAACGTCTGCTCGTATCACCTGCAGGAGGCGGGCGCGACGCCGGAGCAGGAGCTGGCCTTCGCCCTGGCCACCGCCGTGGCCGTGCTGGACGCCGTCCGCGCCGCCGCGCCGGAGCATGCGGACGAGTTCGGCAAGATCGCCTCGCGCATCTCGTTCTTCGTCAACGCCGGCATCCGGTTCGTCACCGAGATGTGCAAGATGCGCGCCTTTACAGAGCTTTGGGACGAGATCCTGGAGGAGCGCTATGGCGTGACCGAGGCCACCCAGCGGCGGTTCCGCTATGGCGTGCAGGTGAACTCCCTGGGCCTGACCGAGCAGCAGCCCGAGAACAACGTCTATCGCATCCTGATCGAGATGCTGGCCGTCACCCTGTCCAAGTCCGCCCGGGCCCGGGCCGTGCAGCTGCCCGCCTGGAACGAGGCCCTGGGCCTGCCGAGGCCCTGGGACCAGCAATGGTCCCTGCGGATGCAGCAGATCCTGGCCCTGGAGACCGACCTGCTGGAATACGAGGACCTGTTCGACGGCTCTCCCGTCGTGGCGGCCAAGGTGGAGGCCCTGAAGGCCGCCGCCCGGGCGGAGCTGGCGGCCATCGACGCCATGGGCGGGGCGGTGGCGGCGGTGGAGTCGGGCTACATGAAGGCCCGGCTGGTGGAGAGCAACACCGGCCGCCTGCAGGCCATCGAGAGCGGGGAGATGACCGTGGTCGGCGTGAACCGCTACACCACCACGGAGGCCTCGCCCCTGACTGCGGGCGAGGGCGCCATCCAGCTGGTCGATCCGGCGGTGGAGGCGGACGCTATCGAACGCCTGAAGGCCTGGCGCGCCGCCCGCGATCCGGACGCGGTGGCTGAGGCCTTGGCCGCCCTGCGCGCCGCCGCCTCCGGATCGGACAATATCATGCCGCCCTCCATCCTCTGCGCCCGGGCCGGCGTCACCACTGGGGAATGGGCCGAGACCCTGCGCCAGGTGTTCGGCGAGTACCGCGCCCCCACTGGCGTGGGCGAGGGGGCCCGCTCCCCCACCGGCGCCGACGCCCTGGCCCAGATCGAGGCGGTGCGCCGGGAGGTGGACCGGGTGTCGCGCCAGGTGGGGCGGCGCCTGAAGCTGCTGGTGGGCAAGCCGGGCCTCGACGGTCACTCCAACGGGGCCGAGCAGATCGCCGTGCGCGCCAGGGATTGCGGGTTCGAGGTGGTCTATGAGGGCATCCGCCTGACCCCGGCCCAGATCGTCAACGCCGCGGTGGAGGAGGGGGTGCACCTGGTGGGCCTGTCCATCCTGTCCGGCTCGCACATGGCCCTGGTCGGCGACGTGCTGGCGACCATGAAGGCCCAGGGCCTTGACGACATCCCCCTGATCGTCGGCGGCATCATTCCGCCGGAGGACGCCGCCCGGCTGACGGCCATGGGGGTCGCCGCGGTCTACACGCCCAAGGACTTCGACCTGACGGGAATCATCTCCGACATGGTCCGGGTGGTGGAGACGGCGTCGGTTCCGGCCTGAGCCCCGGAAACGCTCGCGGCGAAAAGGCGTTGCCTTCCCCGCGCGTCGCGGTGTCACTGTCGGCTGAAAAGGCAGGCGGTGACCTGCCGTTCCGGGGAGACCGACCATGAGCGACGCCATCACGCCCTTCATCCTGAACGTCCCGCAGGCCCAGCTGGACGACCTGAATCGCCGGCTGGACCAGACCCGGTGGCCGGAGCGGGAGACGGTGGACGACTGGTCGCAGGGTGCGCCCCTGCACAAGGTGCGGGCCCTGTGCGAGCACTGGCGCCATGGCTATGACTGGCGTCGGTTCGAGGCCAAGCTGAACGGCCTCGGCCAGTTCCGGACGGAGATCGACGGCGTCGGGATTCATTTCCTGCATGTCCGCTCGCCGCATGCGGACGCCCTGCCGCTGTTGATGACCCATGGTTGGCCGGGCTCGGTGGCGGAATTCATGAAGGTGATCAGCCCCCTGACGGACCCCACGGCCCATGGCGGCCGGGCGGAGGACGCCTTTCATGTGGTGGCGCCGTCCCTCCCGGGGTTCGGCTTTTCCGACAAGCCGACCACCGCAGGCTGGGGCGTGCCGCGGATCGCCATGGCCTGGATCCAGCTGATGGCCCGGCTGGGCTATGACCGCTGGGTGGCGCAGGGGGGCGACTGGGGATCGGCGGTGACCACGACCATCGGCGTCATCAAGCCCGAGCCCTGCGCCGCCATCCACGTGAACATGCCGCTGGTCTATCCGGGACCGGAGGACATGGCCGACCTCACCGACTTCGAGAAAAGCGCGCTCGCCGCCCTGCAGCACTATCAGGACAAGGAGGCCGGCTATTCCAAGCAGCAGGCCACCCGGCCGCAGACCCTGGGCTATGGACTGGTGGACTCGCCCGTGGGCCAGGCGGCCTGGATCTACGAGAAGATGTGGGCCTGGACCGACAATCCGGGCCAGCCGGAGGACGTGCTGAGCCTGGACGAGATCCTGGATAACATCATGCTCTACTGGCTGCCGGCCACCGGCGCGTCCTCGGCGCGGCTCTACTGGGAAAGCTTCGGCAGCTTCGGCAGCGTGCCCCTGTCGATTCCGGTGGGGGTCAGCATGTTTCCGAAGGAGCTGTTCCGCGCCTCCCGCCGCTGGGCGGAGAAGCACATGACCAATCTCATCCACTACAACCAGCTGGAGAAGGGCGGGCACTTCGCCGCCTGGGAGCAGCCGGAGCTGTTCGTGTCGGAGGTCCGGACCTGCTTCGGCAAGGTCCGCTGACCCCTCGCCGGCGGCCGGAAACAGAAAAGGCCGGGGATCGCTCCCCGGCCTCCGCCGTTTGATCTGGAACCCAGCCGATCAGAGGCTGTAGTACATGTCGAATTCCACCGGGTGCGGCGTGATCTCGAACCGCTTCACCTCTTCCATCTTCAGCTCGATGAAGCTGTCGATGAAGTCGTCGTCCATGACGCCGCCCTTCTTGAGGAAGGCCCGGTCCTTGTCGAGGTTCTCCAGCGCTTCGCGGAGCGAGCCGCACACTTCCGGCACGTTCGCCTGTTCCGCCGGGGGCAGGTCGTAGAGGTTCTTGTCCATCGGCGCGCCCGGATCGATGCGGTTCTCGACGCCGTCGAGGCCAGCCATCAGCAGGGCGGTGAAGGTCAGGTAGGGGTTGCCCATCGGATCCGGGAAACGGGTCTCGATGCGCTTGCCCTTGGGCGAGGACACCCAGGGGATCCGGATCGAGGCGGAGCGGTTGCGGGCCGAGTAGGCCAGCTTCACCGGGGCTTCATAGCCGGGCACCAGGCGCTTGTAGCTGTTGGTGGTCGGGTTGGCGAAGGCGTTGATGGCCTTGGCGTGCTTGATGATGCCGCCGATGTACCACAGGCAGACGTCGGACAGGCCGGCGTACTTGTCGCCGGCGAACAGCGGCTTGCCGTCCTTCCAGTTGCTTCGTCATGGTTGCCATTTCGAACTTCAAGGTCGCACTGATCTCTGACAGCAGCGCTGGTGTTGTTGTGTGTGTGTTTTTTTGTGTGTTGTGTTGTGTGTGTTGTGTGTGAGAGATGGGCCACTGATCAAAAAGGGGGATTTTTAAGTG
>CAINOV010000363.1 GCA_903851655.1 uncultured Caulobacterales bacterium | reverse complement strand
ATACTTGTTGTCGCCGGCGCAGGTGCTGTTCTCGATGGAGCAGCCGCTGTTGTTGGCGAACTCGTTGCCATAGCCGGTCACCAGAGCCGTGCCGGCGGCGTTCAGATACTGCTGGCGATGGGTGATCTGCTCCTGGCCGCCGAAGGCGTAGATGTCCAGTTGCGGCGAGGCGTGAACCGTGCCGCCCACTAGGTAGGCGAGGCTGCTCAGGGGCTTCAGGTTGCCGTTCACGTCGGTGGTGACGTCCGCCAGACCCGAGGTGCCGTAGCGGCCCATGCCGCGACCGCTCAGGATCGAGGCCTGCAGGTCGACGACGCCCGGCAGGGCCTGGAACAGCGCGCCGCCGCCGAAGCCGAAGCTGTAGACGTTCTGGTTCGAGGCCGCATTGGTCGCCGAGAGCACCGTGCTGGTGGAGCCGGGGCCGTTGGTGACCGGGTTCAGGTACTGGCGGGAGTAGAAGTCGCGGCCGATGGCGAAGGCTTCCAGGTGCAGGGCGCGGTCGGCGACCTTGGTCTCATAGGCGGCCTTGACGATCACGTCCGGGATATTGCTCAGCGGATAGCTGTTGGCGCTGTTCAGGTTCTGGTTCGAGCCCGCGGCGGAGGTCACGATCGTGTTCGCAGCCGCCTTGCCGCCGGGGGACAGGGTCGCGGGGTTTTCCACCGACACGGCCAGCCACAGGGACTTGTTGAACAGGTCCTCGGTCAGGCGGATCTGGGGCTGACGCGCCCAGACGAAGCCCGCGAGATACTGCGGATCGATCTGCGGCGGGGCCACTTCGTTCCGCGGGGTGATCCCCTTGGAGTTCAGGGTCGCCAGGGACCAGGCCTGACCCGCCAGGAGGTGCAGCCCGAGATTGTCGAAATCGACATTGGTGTACAGCACGCGGAACCGCGGCGTGAACGAGTTCGACTGGTTGAAGTTGGCGGTCTGGGCGGCGCCCAGGAAGTCCACTTCGCCATAGCCCTGGATGTGCGTCGTCGGGTTGGCGTCGCCTTCGGCCAGCAGGGTCACGCGGGACTGCTGGGCCGAGAAGCGGCTTTCAGACACGTGGTTCAGGTTGGCGTTGCCGAACGGGATCTTGGTGAAGGCGGTGGCGATGGTGGCGTTGGTCGACTTGGAGCGATACTCCGCCTCCGCCGCGACGAAGCCGCCGAGGGTCAGCTTGATGCCCTTGTAATAGATCTTGTCGGTCTTGGGCTGGGCCGCGGCCACGGCGGCCTTGGTGATGTCGGCCGGCATGGTGTTGATGGTCTGCGACTGGGCGACCACGGAGTTGGCCAGGGAGTCCTGCGCCTGCTCCAGCTGGGCGGCGGTCTCGGCCGTCTTGGCCTGGGACGCGGACAGATCTTCCAGCTTGGCCTTCAGGGCCGCAATCTCGGCGCGCAGGGCGTCCACATCGGCGGCGGTGGCGGCGGGCGCAGCGGCCTTCTTCGCCGCGTGCTTCGGAGCCGCGGCTTCAGCGCCGGCGCCGGCGCCGAGCGCCAGGATCGCGCCGAGCGCAACGCCCGCCCAGATCTTCGACTTGGTGTTCATGACGGAAGGTTCCTTCTTTCCCCAGGCTCTTGCGAGCAAATCTAAATGCCCGATACCGCCGGCCCGTGACGGTTTTTGACAGGATTTGCGACAGTTTCGCTGCAACGGACGGTCCCCCCCCGGGATGTGACAATTTCGCCGCTCTCCCGCCCGGTCCCCGGCGGTGCGAATATCGAATATCGCGCTTAAACCGTATCTTAATTTCCAAAATACAATCTGGCAATGCAATCCGGACCCGCCGGCCCGGAGTGCGGGGCCGGCCCGCCGCCCGGCGTTTGCGACAGCGACACACATGCCCCGACCCGTCCCCTCGCCGGCCGCATCCCCCCCTCGACGCCGCCGGTTTCCCCACGACAGCGCCGGCGCCACGGCCGTGGAGTTCGCCCTGGTGGCCACGCCGCTGATCGCCCTGTGCGTGGCCGCCCTGCAGACGGCGATCCTCTTCTTCGCCGAACAGCAGCTGCAGACCGCGACCCGCGACGCGTCCCGGCTGCTGAAGCGGATCACCGGGGACAGCCTGTCGCAGTCCCTGTCGTCCGACGATTTCGCGGGCGCGGTCTGCCAGCGGGCCGCGCCCACCTTCGACTGTGCGGGCCTGATGATCGACGTGGAGTCGGTTCCGAGTTTCGGCGGAGGTCCCATCACCCCCCTGACCCTGACCTACGACCCGCAGTTCCGGGTGACCAACCACTGGGCCTACAGTCCGGGCGGGCCGGGGGACGTGGTGATCGTGCGGGTGATGTACCGCTGGCCGATCTTCGGCTCGCTGCTCGGGATCGGGCTCGCCAACCAGCCGGACGGCCAACGTCTGCTGACCGGCGTCGCCCTCTACAAGAACGAGCCGGCGGCATGATCCCCCGCGCACCGCCCCGACCCGGAAGCGGCCCGGCCGTCCTGCAGCGTTTCGGCCGGGACCTCCGGGGCGTGGCGGCGATCGAGTTCGCCGTGCTGTTTCCGGTGCTGCTGCTCGTCTACATGGGCGGGTTCGACGTGTCCCGGGCCTGCGCCCTGTCATCCCGGCTGAATGACATGACGCTGGAGCTGTGCGACGTCGCGTCGCAATACGACATCGTCTACGACTCCGACCTGTCGAGCCTGTTCGCCGCCGCCTCGCAGATCATGACGCCGGACGACAGCCTGCCCGTCGGGGTGGTGATCAGCGAGGTCAGCACCGACGGCGACGGCCACGCCACCGTGGCGTGGAGCCAGGCGGCCAATGGCGCGGCGCCCCTGGTCAAGGCCGCGCCCTTCCCCCTGGCGGCGGGCCTGTCGGCGCCGAACGTCAGCTACATCGTCGTGCAGACGCACTATGTCTATCAGCCGTTCTTCGGCGTCGCCAACGCCCCGGTCATGCCCCTGTCCGCCCAGGCCGTCTTCGCCCCCCGGAACCGGGCGTCCATCGACTATGCGCCCGCCTCATGACCCGCACCCGCCGGAACCGGATCCTCGCGGCGCTGGACGACCAGCGGGGCAATGTGGCGATCATCTCCGTATTCGTGCTGGTCCCGCTGATCCTCGCCCTGGGCTTTGGCGTCGACTACACCCTTCAGACCCGGGCGCGGGACCAGATGAACGGCCTGGCGGACAGTGCGGTGCTGGCGGCCGTGACCCCGGAGATGATGACGCGGACCGCCGACGTCGCCCAGGCCGCGGCCCAGGCGGTATTCACCGCCGGCGCCCCGTCCGT
>CAINOV010000362.1 GCA_903851655.1 uncultured Caulobacterales bacterium | reverse complement strand
GATCTCGCCCGCGTCCTCGACATTGGCGTAGACGTGGCCCTTGCCGTCGCTGGCGACGAATTCCAGCGCGCCAGGGACGGCGATGGTCCCGGCCAGGGCGCCCGTCGCCGGGTCGATCAGCGCCACGCCGCCGCCCTTGTTGTCCATCACCCAGACGAGGCCGGACACCGGATCGAACGCCGCCGCATCGGGCTTGACCCCTGTCTTCACCCGGCTGCGGACCGCGCCCGTGGTCAGGTCGGCGATCACCGCCTCCCCCGTCGAGCCGACGGTCACCAGCACGTCCTTGCCGCCGTTCAGCGGCAGGGCGATGTGCGTGCCCTTGAGCTCCGACAGGATCGGCGTCGCCTTGCCCGAGGCCATGTCATAGACCGTGACGCCGGCGGAGCGCGCCACCAGGATCCGGCCGTGGTCCGCGTCCGCCGTGATGTAGTCCCAGCCCCCGTCCGGGCCCGACAGGGCGGCGGTCACCTTCGGCGCGTCCGCGGCCCGGGCCGGGGTCGCGGTGGCGGCGAGGAGGGGCGCGAACGCGGCCAGGGCGGCGAGGCGGAAACGGGTCATTGGCAGGGTCCTTCCAGACAGGATCAGCACGTCCGCTGGGTCGTGCCTCAGATCCGGACAACTTTCAAGTCATCAGTCGAACTTCGCGTTCATCTCGGATTCGGACCCGACCCACCGGGAAAAAAGCAGATTTCTGAAAAAGTATGACCATTCACGCCAGATCTTAGCCAGCGATGATTTGTCATTTTTTCTTCATAAATGGAATTCGCCCGCAATATTACTCAAATTCACATTGAAATAACGAGTCGTATGCATCCGATTCACTTGTCATGATTTTTTTATATTTCAATCACGGAACGTTCGCCATTGGCGGAGAAAAGGCGGTCAGACGGCGGTCCCCGGGGGGCGCGCCCGCAGCTGCAATGGGGTCCTGCATGACACGCGTACATGTCCGCCTGGCGCTTCTCGCCAGCGCCAGCCTGATGGCCGTTTCCGCCGGCGCCCGCGCCGCCGACGCGCCGGCCGCCGCCGACACCGGCCCCTCGACCGTGGAGTCGGTGGTCGTGACCGCGCCGCGCCAGGAAGTGGTCGCCCGGGAACGGCAGAAGGACGCCCTCGTCATCCTGAACGTCCAGTCCGCCGAAACCATCGCCAAATATCCGGACTTCAACGCCGCCGAAGCCCTGTCGCGCATCCCCGGCGTGTCCCTCTCCTCCGACACCGGGGAAGGCCGCTTCGTCAACATCCGCGGCATTGACGCCAATCTCAACGGCGCCGCCTATGGCGGGGTCGTCCTGCTGAACACCAACGCCGGCGGAACGGCGGCGGGCGGCGGCGGGCGCGCCGTGGAATTCGACACCCTGCCGACCGGCGCCATCGACGGCATCGTGGTCTACAAGACCCTTTCGCCGGACCGGGAAGCCGAGGGCCTCGGCGGTCAGGTCGACCTGACGCCGCGCTCGGCCAAGAACATCGAAAAGCCGTTCATCGAGGGCACTCTGGGCTGGGGCTACGAGCCCCTGCACTCCAAGACCGGCCCCTTCAACATCGAACTGGCGGGGGGCGCGCGCTTCGGCTTCAACAATGGCAAGCTGGTGGTCGAGGGCGACGGCCAGGAGCAGCCGGTCGCGGCCGGCTGGATCTCCAATCCCACGCCCTTCTCCTTCGTGCTGACGGCGTCCCGCCGGGATGACCGCCGCGCCATCGACGACGCCGAGGAGGGCTACATCGACGACACCGGCGTGGCCCCCAACGCGCCGGCCGGGATCCACGGCAAGGCGCTGAGCGGCTTCGACTTCCGCAAGTACGACTATCATCGCCGCCGCTTCGGCTATGGCGGGGAGTTCGACTTCAAGCCGAACGACAATCACAGCTACTACGTCCGGGCGGACGTCGCCGGATACATCGAGGCGGCGCACAAGAACTTCCTGCTGATCCGCGGCCTGGGGGGCGCGGAGGACGCCAATGGCAACCTACCCGCCGGTCCCGGCGATCCGAACAGCTACGCCGATACCGCCAAGTTCCAGCAGACTTCGACGGACGAGCAGGAAACCCACCGGAACCAGGTCTATGTGCTGGGCGGCAAGGACCGGTTCGGCGACCTCGACCTGGACTACCGGGCCTCGTACAGCCGCGCGACCTTTGCGGTGGGCTATAACTTCGGCTCGACCTTCACGTCGCAGAGCGGCATCCCGATCGTCTACGACAACATCAGCAACGAGAAGCACCCCACCTTCAACTTCGGCAGCTTCAACGTCTTTGACGCGACCCAGTACAAGAACACGAAGCTGAGCAATTCCTCGGAATTCGACGTGGACGAGGAATACGCCTATGTCGCCAACGCCCAGATCCGGGCGCATCTGATCGGCGACGATGATCACTTCAAGTTCGGCCTCTCGGCCCGCCTGCGAGACAAGACGGTCAATCCGATCGCCTTCAGCGGGATCAAGCCGACCGGCCAGCTGCTCTCCACCGTCTCCGCGGGCCTGAGCGGCTATTACTACAACGGCTGGTTCCCGAACGGGAACAGCATCAGCCGCGACGTGATCCGCAGCATCATCGGCGCGGAGTCCGGCGTGACCTCGGCCACCAATCAGGGCGGCTACTTCACGGCCCAGGAAAACGTCTATGCCGGCTACGGCATGTACACGGCCAACCTCGGGCCGTGGGGCCTGCTGGCGGGCGCCCGGATCGAGAAGACGCAGGGCAAGTACAGCGCCTATCAGGAGACGGTCACCCCCACGTCGGACACGACGGCCCTGACGCCGCGGTCCAATGACTACACCAACGTCTTCCCGACGGTTCAGGTGAAGTACAGCTTCACCCCGGACCTGATCGCGCGGGCCACCTACTCCACCGGCATCGGCCGGCCCGGCTTCAACCAGCTGGTGTCGTCCTCGTCGGTCGACCTCACCCAGAACCCGGTCCTGATCTCCCGCGGGAACCCGAACCTCAAGCCGGTGACTGGAACCAACTTCGATCTCTCCCTCGAATATTACATGCCAGCCGGCGGGATCCTGCAATTCGGCCTGTTCGACAAGGAGTTCGACAACTACATCGTCCAGCGCGTCAATCACACGACCACGGACATCCTTGCCCCGGGCCAGCTGGCGACGGTGACGACCTATGACAACATCTCGTCCGCCTATGCCCGCGGCGCGGAAATCGCCTATCACCAGAAGTTCATCTGGCTCATGAAGCCGTTCGACGGGTTCGGCGTCGACGCCAACATCACCTATGTGGACTCCCGCATCCTGGAATATCCGTCGGACATCAGCGCCAGCGGCCGGAACGAATACGGGCCGCTGCCGGGCACGTCGCACGTGACCTGGAACCTTGCGGCCTTCTACGAGGCCAATGGCTTGCAGGCGCGCCTGTCCACCGAATATGTCAGCGCCAGCCTGTTCGGGCTCAGCAACGCGGACCGGGCTCTGGACACCATCCAGGACAAGCGCTTCAACATGGACTTCACCTCCAGCTACACGGTGAACCGGAACTGGTCGGTGTACTTCAACGCCAAGAACCTGCTGAACACGCCCCTGCGCTACTTCGAAGGTTCGACCAACCGCCCGATCCAGCGGGAGTTCTACGACGTCACCTACGAGGCCGGCGTCCGCGCCAAGTTCTAGGCCCCCGCCGGACGAGGGCGCAGACAAGCGTCATCGTCGCCTGATAGACTCGACGCCGTCGCGCCCGTCGCGGCGGCGTTGTTCATTCCCATCCCGGAGCCTTTCATGCTTCTTGCGTTTCTCGCCGCGCTCATCGCCGCAGCGCCCGCCGGACAGACCGCCGCCGACCGGGCGGTTCCCGCCTATGACCACGTGTTCGTGATCATGGAGGAGAACAAGAACTACGAGCAGATCATGAGCCCCCAGGCCGCGCCCAACATCTCGCGCCTCGCCGCCGCCTATGGCACGGCGGACCAGTTCTTCGCCGAAGTCCATCCCAGCGAGGCCAACTATGTGGCGCTGATCGGGGGCGACACCTTCGGCATCCACGACGACGACGCCTTCTACTGCAAGCCCGGCCCCTCCTCCGACCCCCATTGCGGCGGGTCCACGGGCGCGGGCTATGTGGACCACACGATCCGCCAGCCGCACCTGGGCGCCCAGCTGGAGGCCGCGGGCCGCAGCTGGAAGGGCTATTATGAAAACCTGCCGGAACCCGGATCGCTGGCGGTCACGGCGGGCGACCCGACCGCGACCACCGGGCTGAAGACCGCCGCGCTCTACGCGTCCAAGCATTCCGGCTTCATGAACTTCGCCAGCGTGCAGGCGGACCCGCACCGGGCGCAGCACATTGTCGGCTTCGACCAGCTGGAGCGGGACATCGCCGCCGACGCCCTGCCCAGCTTTGCGCTGATCGTGCCCAACCAGTGCAACGAAATGCATGGCCTGCACGGGGACGGCGTGCCGACCGACTGCGACGGAGCGATCGACCAGCCCGGGCTGATCCGTCGCGGCGACGCCGAGGTCGGCCGGCTGGTGGCCGCGATCCAGTCCACCCCGGCCTGGAAGGGCCCGGGGAACGTGGCGATCCTGATCGGCTTCGACGAGGGCTCGGGCCGGACGCGGGAAGGGTGCTGCGGGGTGACGCCCGGCGCGATCTCGAACTTCGGCGGGGGTCACATCCCGATGGTGGTGATCACCAATCACGGCCCCCGCGGGGTCGCCGACGCCACGCCCTACAGTCACTATTCCCTGCTGCGGACCCTGGAGGACGCGTTTCGCCTGCCGGCCTATCTGGGCCACGCGGCGGACACCAACGCCGGCGTGGTCCCGATGGTCAAGCTGTTCGCCGTGGCGCCCTGAGCGGCCGCGAGGTTCCCGGCTCAAGGCCGGGAATGACAGTTTATCTTATAATTCAGTCGTCATTCCCGGACGAAGACCCGGGAACCTTGTTGGGGATATGGCGCGACACCTTGATGAAGGTTCCCGGCTCAAGGCCGGGAATGACAGCTTGTTTTGATTGTTTATCAGCCGTCATTCCCGGGCGAAGACCCGGGAACCTCCATCAGAACGGACCCTAGGGCCGGCGGCCCTGGCTGGGCTTGAAGCTGCGGCCCGGCGTGGCGGCGGCCGCAGGCTGGCGGTTCGGGCGGGTATCGGCCACGCCGTCAGGACGACGCTCG
>CAINOV010000361.1 GCA_903851655.1 uncultured Caulobacterales bacterium | reverse complement strand
GGCCTGGTCACGCTGGGCTTCCTGCTGGGCGGACGGTGACGTCTGCACGAGGTTCCCGGGTCTTCGCCCGGGAATGACAGCTAAAATATACCTATAAAAACAGGTCATTCCCGGCCTTGAGCCGGGAACCTCCAGCCGGATGCGGCGCCACGTCCGGATCAAGGTTCCCGGGTCTTCGCCCGGGAATGACAGACTCATTTATCTGAAAAGCTGTCATTCCCGGCCTTGAGCCGGGAACCTTCAGCCGGATGCGGCGTCCCCTAAAGCAGCAGACTGCCGCGCCCCGAGGTGACCTCGGCGTAGCGGTGGACGCGGACGGCCTCCACCAGGCCGAAGCCGATCATCACCGTCAGCATCTCGGTCCCGCCATAGCTCATCAGCGGCATGGGCACCCCCACCACCGGCGCCAGGCCCATGACCATGGCCGCATTGATCACCACATAGAGGGCGAAGGTCGAGGTCAGGCCCGCCGCCGACAGCCGGCCGAAATGGCTGTGGCTGATCGAGGCGATGCGCAGGGCGATGGCGATGGTCACGCCGTACAGGGCCAGCAGGGTGAAGCAGCCCAGGAAGCCGAACTCCTCCGCAAAGGTGGCGAAGATGAAGTCGGTGTGCTTTTCCGGCAGGTAGTTCAGCTGGCTCTGGGTGCCGAGGCCGAAGCCCTTGCCCAGGAACCCGCCGGAGCCCAGGGCGATCTTGGCCTGCAGGATGTGATAGCCCGAGCCGGAGGGGTCGTCCTCCGGATGCAGGAACGTCAGGATCCGGTCCCGCTGGTAGTCCTTCATCACGAACATGACGAAGGCCGGCGCGCCGCCGATCACGGCCAGGCCGCCCAGCACCAGCAGCCGCCAGGTCAGCCCGGCCATCACCATGATCGCCAGGCCCGTGAGCGCGATCAGGATTGCCGTGCCCAGGTCCGGCTGCTTGGCCACCAGCAGGGTCGGGGCGGCGATCAGCACCGCCGGGATCAGAAGCTTCCAGGACAGGCGCGCGTCCTTGGCCGACACCCCGTGATAGAAGCGGGCCAGCGCCAGGACCAGGCCGATCTTCATGATCTCCGACGGCTGGATGGACAGGGGGCCGGCGGTGATCCAGCGCTTGGCCCCCAGGCTCTCGTGGCCGATCACCGGCACCGCGATCAGCAGCAGCAGGGCCAGCACATAGATCGGATAGGACAGGACGAACCAGACCCGGATGTCGATCAGGGACAGGACCAGCATCAGGCCGAAGCACAGGCCGAAGCGGATCAGGTGCGGCCCGGCCCAGGGCTTCCAGGCCAGGGGCGCCGCCGAATAGAGCATCATCGCCCCCACGCCGGCAATGCAGCAGAGCGCGAGCGCCAGCCGCCAGTCGATCTCCGGCAGCTTCATGGTCAGCCGCTCCCGCTGACCGGGGCGGGAAATGGCGGAGGAGGTCATCGGCGGGCTCCTGTCGGCGTCGGACGGCCCAGGGGGGGCTGGGGCTGCGCCGGCGGCGGGGCGGGGGTGTCGCTGGGATCGGCCACGCTGTCGTCGGGCATGTCGGACCCGTCGGTCGCGGCGCCGCGGCCCTCGTCGGGCAGGGGGCGCTCGATCCGCTGGCGCATGTCGGGATCCTTGAGCAGGGCGACCTTCATGATCTCCACCGCCTTGGGGGCGGCGTTGGTCCCGTGCAGCCCGTGCTCCAGGATCACCGAAATGGCGTAGCGGGGGTCGTCATAGGGGGCGAAGGCCACGAACAGGCCGTGGTCCCGCAGGCGCCAGGGCAGGCCGGCCGTGTCCCGGGCCTTGGCCCCGTTGCCGGTGTTGCCATAGCCGTGCATCTGGGCCGAGCCGGTCTTGCCCGCCATCTTGATGTCGCCGAGATTGAGCTGGCTGACCTTGAACGCCGTGCCGCCCACGTCATTGGCCACGGACGCCATGGCGGAGCGGACGATGTTGATCCGGTCCTGCGGGAAGGGCAGGTCGCCGAACTGGTCGCCCCGCGGCCGCTCCACCCCGCCCACGGACTTGATCAGCCGGGGCAGCAGGGCCTTTCGGCCGTTGGCCAGCCGCGCGGTCATCACCGCCAGCTGCAGGGCGTTCACCTGCAGCGCTCCCTGGCCGATGCCGTAGGACAGGCTCTCCCCGGCGAACCAGGTCTGGTTGGCCGGGTTCTTGGCGTTCATCCGCTTCTTCCAGGCGGTGGAGGGAACGGTGCCCTTGCGCTGGCCCTGGATGCCGATGTCGAAGGTGTGGCCGAGGCCGAAGGCGTCCGCCACCTCGGCGATGCGGTCCGGGCCGATGCGCAGGGCCATCTGGTAGAAATAGACGTCGCAGCTGGACTTGATCGCCTCCGCCATGTCCACCGAGCCGTGGCCATGCGGCTTCCAGCAGTGGAAATAGCGCCCGCCATAGAAGAACTGGCCGGAGCACTGGATCCGGTCGTGCTGGGTCACCAGACCGGACTGCAGAGCGGCCATGGCCGTCATGGTCTTGAAGGTGGAGCCCGGCGGGTAGAGGGCCGAGATCGACTTGTCCAGCAGGGGCTGGTGGTCATAGTCGTGCAGGGCCCGGTACTCCGCCTCCGCCACGCCGGAGACGAAGCGGTTGGGGTCGAAGCTGGGGGCGGAGGCCAGGCACAGCAGGTCGCCGGTATGGATGTCGATGACCACCGCGGCGCCACTGTCCTCGCCGAACACCTCCAGCGCCCGGTTCTGCACATCGGCGTCCAGGGTCAGCACCACGTCGGAGCCGGGGACGGGCTTGCGGTCCCCGGCGGGGTCCTCGCGGATCACCCGGCCGACGCTGTCCACCTCGATCTTCTGGCCGCCCTGGCGCCCGCGCAGCTCCGCGTCCAGGGCCTGCTCCACCCCGGACTTGCCGATGCGGAAGCCCGGATGCAGCAGCAGCGGATCCACCTGGCCGTCCGGCGACGCCTTCCGCGCCCGGTCCAGGTCCGGCTGGCTGACCTTGGAGACATAGCCCACCACATGGGCGAAGGCGCCGCCGAAGGGATAGACCCGGCTCTCCCCCATGTCGGCGGTGACGCCGGGCAGCTCGGGCAGGCGGGCGTTGACCCGGGTGAACTCCCCCCAGGTCAGGTCGTTGGCCACGGCGACCGGCACGGCGCGGGGGGTGATCTCCAGGTCCCGCAGCACCTGCTTGCGGCGGGCCGGGGTGACGGGCACCAGCAGGCTGATGCGGTCGATCAGCCCCTCGGCGTCGTCCACCTCGTCCCGGCGGACCAGCAGGCGGAAGTCCGGACGGTTGGAGGCGATGGCCACCCCGTTACGGTCCAGGATGCGGCCCCGGGGCGGCGGGATCAGCCGGAAGCGGAACTGGTTCTGGCTGGCCATGGTCTGGTAGCGGGCGGCCTCGGCCACCTGCAGCTGGATCAGCCGGCCGGTGAGGGCAAGGCCCGCGACCCCCAGCACGCCGCCGATCAGGAAGGTGCGCCGGTGGAAGACCCCCTGGCGCTCATTGACCTCGTCGAAATAGATGTGCGGTTCCATCCTGCGCGCTACCGGAAGCGGATGTCGGCGTCTTCGAACTGCTCGATCAGCCGACGCGCAAAGGGGAACAAAAGTATGGTGACCGTCGCCTGCCAGGCGGTGTTGATCAGGTTGGGCGTGGCGTGGACCCGGGCGACCACGATCAGATAGGCGACGATGAAGGCCACGGTGGTGAAGACGCCGTACCAGACCCACAGGACCCGCACCGACTGGCCCACCATCAGGTTGCGGACCAGCAGCGCGACCCCATAGACCAGGATCAGGCTGAGCGCCCACAGGCCCATCACCCCGTGCCAGAACAGGTCGAGGAACAGGCCGGTGACCAGCAGCAGGAACGGCCCCAGGATCGAGGGCCGGATCACCGCCCAGGCAAAGGCCAGCACCATGGGGAACACCGGCTCCGGCAGGGCCAGGCCCAGGAAGCGGGCCGGGGCGGCGACGATCACCGTGCCGAACAGGCAGACCAGCGTCGGCACCACAAGCCACGACCAGGGCTGGAGAGGCTGATAGGCCGCCATCAGCGGGGGCCCGGAACGACCGCCACCGGATGGCCCGGCGAGGTGCGGGACGGATGCAGGACCTTGGGTCCATGCGTCGCCGCAGCGGACGTGGGCGCGGGCGCGGCGGGTTTCTGGACCGCCGGGGCTGGGGCGGGCCTGGCCGCCGCGCCGGCGTCGGCCGCCGCCTTGTCCGCCGCCGCGGCCTCGGGCGAGCCGGGGCGCGGCGTCGCGATGCGGGCGGCCACGGCCTGGTCGATCTGGGCCTTTTCCGCGGCGCTGATCGGCGGCGGCGAGCGGTTGTTCAGGGCCGCCTCGTCCACCAGCTGGCTGAAATCGGTGAACAGCATGATCCGCACATAATCCAGCGCGGAGCGGTCGGAATAAAGGCGCACCCGCCACTGGCCGAAGATATCCTTGTCCGCCACCCCCACCGGCAGGCCCCGGGGATAGAGCCCCCCGTCGCCGGAGGTGAGGATCACGTCCCCGCGCTTCACCGGATCATGGCCGCGCAGATAGGCCAGCTTGGGGGCGTCGCCCCCGTCCCCGGCCAGGATCGCCCGGGCGTTGGAGGCGTTCACCAGCACCGGGGTGCGGCTGTCCACGTCGGTCAGCAGCAGCACCCGGCTGACGGTCTTGGACACGCCCACCACCCGGCCGACCACTCCATGCTCGGACAGGACGGGATTGCCGATGCGGATGCCCGCGTCGGACCCGGCGTCCGCCAGCCGGGCGTGGCTGAACGGCCCGCGGGCGTCGGCCACCACCCGGGCGGTGACCATCTTCGCCTCGGGCTCCGTGCGCAGCTGCAGCAGGGCCTCGTAGCGGCCGTTGATGTTCTGCAGCCGCTGGGCCATTTCCTTGTAGGTCTGCAGCTCGGCCACCTGCTTCTTCAGCCGGCGGTTCTCGTCCACGGCGTTGAAATAGTCGCGGACATAGTCGCCCGCATCCCCCGCCCAGCGCAGGGGGGCGGCGAACAGGGCCGAGACGGGACCGACCGACTCGTCGAACTGGTTGCGCACGGGGGTGGGGGGCGCGTCGGCGCCCCGGGTGTTGGAGTGGTGGTCCTCGATCATCAGGAACAGGGCCGCGACGCCGGCCGCCAGCGTCGCGACGGTGGCGGCCCAGGCCAAAGGAATCCTCAGATCCTGCAGCGGACCATCCCTGAAGGACACCCTACCCTCCGAACTCAAAACGCGTGGAAGACCTCACGTCGCCCAGACCCCGCCGAAGCGCCGGAGCCCTGACGGTCGCCCTAAGCCAGCGAGGCGTCAAGCACGCCCTTCATCCATTTCGGATGCTCGAGCACCTTGCCGCACCCCAGGGCCACGCAGGACAGGGGATCGTCGGCCACGGTCACCGGCAGGCCGGTATGGTCGCGGATCTCCGCGTCCAGGCCGCGCAGCAGGGCGCCGCCGCCGGTGAGCATGATGCCCTTGTCGGCGATGTCGGCGGCCAGCTCCGGCGGCGTGGCTTCCAGCGCCACCTTCACGGCCTCGACGATCTGGCTGACGGGTTCGGCCAGGGCCTCCGCCGCCTGCTTTTCCGAGATGCGCACTTCCCGCGGCACGCCCTGCATCAGGTCGCGGCCCTTGACCTCGATGGCCAGGCCGTCGCCCTCGATCGGCGGGCGGGCGGTGCCGATCTCCTTCTTGATCCGCTCGGCGGTGGTCTCGCCGATCAGCAGATTGTGGTGCCGGCGCATGTAGCTGATGATCGCCTCGTCCATCTTGTCCCCGCCCACGCGGACGGAGCGGGAATAGACGATGCCGGACAGGGACAGGACCGCCACCTCCGTGGTGCCGCCGCCGATGTCGACCACCATGGAGCCGGTGGGCTCGTGAATCGGCAGGCCGGCGCCGATGGCCGCGGCCATGGGCTCGTCGATCAGGCCGACCCGGCGGGCCGAGGCGTTCAGGCAGCTGTCATTGATGGCCCGACGCTCCACCGCCGTGGCGCCCGAGGGGACGCACACGATCACCTTGGGGTTCACGAAGCCCTTGCGGTTGTGGACCTTGCGGATGAAGTGCTTGATCATCTCCTCGGCGACCTCGAAGTCGGCGATGACCCCGTCGCGCATGGGGCGGATGGCCTCCATGTGTCCCGGGGTGCGGCCCAGCATCTGCTTGGCCTCGATGCCCACGGCGTGCACGACCTTGCGTCCGCCCACGTTGCGCAGGGCGACCACCGAGGGTTCGTTGAGCACGATGCCCTTGCCCTTCATGTAGATCAGGGTGTTGGCGGTGCCGAGGTCGATGGCGATGTCGTTCGAAATGACGCCGAAGACAGACTGGAGCATGTATGGCCTTGATCAAGGAGCAGACGCGCGAGGAAGCGGTGCGCTGGCTTGTTGGGTGGAAACGGGATCGTCTTTGGAGATGGGGCAGTTGAGGCGGACCGCCAGACGGACCCTGCCATCAAGCCAGCGCAGGGCTTGTGCGCGACTCGTATGATTTGAGGGGCTGTCGGACGGGTCCGTTTGCACTGCGAGGCGCAAAAATTCAAGGAGATAATCACTTGGGGTCCGGACTGACGACAATGTGATTTGCGAGGGACCTCGCCCGGGCGCCGCCGCCCCAAGCTGGCTGAACAGTCGTGTCAGCCTTTGTTTTCAGGCGGTTGCGCCTGAGCGGCGGCCCTGCGCTCCCGCCGTTTCATCCAGCTGCGGGCCACGAGGCCGGAGCCGACCCAGACGGCGGCGGCCAGGACGAGGCCCGTCCAGCCTCCGCCCCCGTTCAGCCCCTTGACCACCGCCCCGCCGGCGAAGGCGGTCAGGGCGATCTTGGGCAGGATGCCGATCCCGGTGCCGAGCGCAAAGGCCGAGACCCGCATGGGGGTGACGCCGGCGGCCATGTTGACGACGATGAAGGGCGCGCTGGGCACCAGCCGCACGATCAGGCTGGCCAGGAAGCCGTTCTCCCCCACCAGGCCCATGAAGTCCTGCACGCCCTGGCCCGCATAGCGGCGCAGGATGTCCGCGCCGAAGCGGCGGCCGAGGAAGAAGCCCACCAGGGCCGACACCTCCGTGCCGATCCAGCTGTACAGGAAGCCGGCCCAGGGCCCGAAGGCCACCACGGCGGCGGCGATCAGCACGAACTGCGGCGCCCCGAGAAAGGCCAGGACCGAAAAGCTGATCACCGCCACCGGCAGGGCGGCGGGGCCCGACAGGCCCAGGCTCAGCCAGTGCTGCACGCTCTCCGGACCGTTCAGGCCGAGCAGCGAGGCGCCGAACACGAACACCACGCCCACGCCGCCGAACAGCACGAAGCTGACCGCCACCGCCCGCCAGGCGGCGGCGTCCATGTTGGTGATCAGGTCGAGGAACTTGCGCATCGCCCGCGCTTATAGGGGCGCCGCCGCCCTGAGGAAACCCGCCCGTCCCACGCCCGTGCGAAACCATTACAAGTGCGTCATCCGGGCGCCGCCCCTCTCCCCAAGCGCCGGGCGCCGGGCCATATGTGGACCGACGGCGAGGTCGCCGCCTTGAACTTGGTTTCCAAGATCCACCCATGAACCGGATGCTTCGATGACACCGCAGGAACGTGAGCTTCTGACCCGCTTTCTCGTCGATCTCAACAACACCCCCGCCGGCCTGAAGGACGCCGAGGCCGCGGCGATGATCGACGACGCCATCCGCGCGCGGCCCGACGCCGCCTATGTGCTGGTGCAGCACGCCATCATGGCCGACGAGGCCCTGCACCGGGCCCAGGCCGAACTGACCCAGCTCCGCGCCCAGGCCTCGGGCCAGACCCCGGCGGGGGCGAGCTTCCTCGGCGGCGCGGCGGCGGCGGCCTCGACCTCGGTCCCGCCCACCCCGCCGCCGCAACCCGCGGGCGGCGGTGCCGGGGTCCAGCCGCCGCAGCCGGACTATCAACAGCCGCAATACGCCCAGCAGCCCTATCCGCCCCAACCGGGGACCGGCGGGATCTTCGGCGGCGGCGGCGGGCTGGGCAGCTTCCTGCGCAGCGCCGGCACCACCGCGGCCGGCGTGGTGGCCGGCGACATGCTGTTCTCCAGCCTGGGCGGCCTGTTCGGCGGTCACCGGGGCTGGGGCGGCGACGGCTTCGGCGGCGGCTGGGGCGGCGGCTATGGCGGCGGCGGCAATGTGGAGAACGTCGTCATCAACAACTACAACGATGACGACGGCGGCGGCTCCGACGGCGGCTGGGACGACAACAACTAGGCGTCCGGCCCCCAGACCTTTGGCCCCTAGACCTCCGGCATGCAGGGCTTCAGCCGCCCGCCCACCCGGATCGGCTCGATGCGCAGCGCCAGGCCGGTCTTCGGATCGGTCTCGACGAACACGCCGCACACCGTGGCCGGTCCGGTGGCCGGGGTCTGCCGCTCCCCCGGCAGGCGGGAGGCGAAGCGGCTGACGCTGATCGCCTTGTTCATGCCGATCACGCTGTCATAGTCGGCGCAGGCGCCCGCATCGGTCTGGAAGGCCGTGCCGCCCGGCAGCACCTGGGCGTCGGCGGTGGGCACATGGGTGTGGGTGCCGATGACGAGGCTCGCCCGCCCGTCGCAGAAATGGCCCATGGCCATCTTCTCCGAGGTGGCCTCGCAGTGGATGTCCACGATCACCGCGTCGAAGGCGACCCCCAGGGGCGCCTCGTCCAGGGCCTTGTCCACGGCGGAAAAGGGATCGTCCAGGGCGTCCATGTGCACCCGGCCGAGCACCGAGATCACCAGCACCCGCCCGCCGCCGGGGGTGTCATAGGCGTAGGCGCCCCGCCCCGGCGCGCGGGACAGGCGGGGATAGTTCAGGGGCCGCAGCAGCCGGGGCTCCCGCTCGATATAGGTGAGCGCCTCCCGCTGGTCCCAGCTGTGGTTGCCCAGCGTCAGGCAGTCCGCGCCGGCGTCGAACAGGTCCACGGCGGTCTTTTCGGTGATGCCGAAGCCCGCCGCCGCGTTCTCGGCGTTGACGCACACGAAGTCGAGGGCGAGGCGCCGCTTCAGGCCGGGAAGGTGGGTGGACAGGGCGTCCCGACCGGGCTTGCCGATCACGTCGCCGAAAAATGCCAGCCGCATGGGCGTCCTTACAGTTCAGGTGAAGCGGCTCTATACCCGTCTTCCGTCAGAACGCCATCCAGTCGCTGATCGTGGGGCCCCATGGGCAGGCGCTCGCAGGCCTGTCCGGCATAGGCCAGCCCGATCACCGTCACTGGTCCTGCGGCGCGCAGGGCCGAAAGGGTGCGGTCGTAATAGCCGCCCCCCTGGCCGATCCGGCCGCCGAAGGGGTCAAAGCCCAGCAGGGGCGCCAGCACCAGGTCGGGGATCGCCTCCGGGCTGGAGACGGGCGGGGCCGGGATGCCCGCCGCATCGGCCTCCAGGGCCCCGCCGGGGTCGGCCAGGCGGAACACCAGCTTCTGGTCCGGGGCGATCACCGCGGGCAGGGCGATCGTCGCGCCCAGACGCGCCAGGACTGCGGCCAGGGGCGCCGGATCGATCTCGAAGGCGTCGGCCAGATAGACCGAGACGCAGGTCCCGGCCCACGCGGCCACGGGCAGATCCGCAGCCCGGTCGGCCAGGGCCTGGGAGGCGGCGCTGCGGTTCGCCGCCAGGACCCGGCGGCGGGTCCGCAGCATCCGGCGAAGGGCCCGCTTGTCCCCCGGGGGGGCGGCGTCTTCGACATCAGACGGAAAGGGTGGCGGCGCCATGAGAACCGTGAAGGGGTTTCAATCCACTCAGACCTGGTACACCAGGTGGGCGCCGTTTCACGAGGTCCACGAACCCCGCGAGGGACAGCTCCCTATAGAGAAGATTACGGTCCCTGGGATTTGAGACCTCCGACGTGAGCCACAGCAGGACCCGCCACTTTGCAAGGTAGGCCTCCGCAGCCTCCGGCGCAAGGCGAACCCGCGCCGCCGGGGGTCACGCCTTCGGCACATAGAGCCCGCCCTCGATCACCGGGGCGGGGGGCGGACCGTCGGTGAGGGCGGCGTACATGGCCGCGGCGGGGGTCGCCTGGATCGGCAGGACCAGGGCGCTGACCACCGCGTTCAGGGCCAGATAGACGATCTGGGACGGGGTGAAGTAGCTGGCGGGCGTGGCCATGTCGGGATGGATCATCGCGTCCGACGTGGGGCCGAGGCCCGTGGTCACGGCGGCGATGCAGAACACCACCGCGCTCCCCATGGACATGACCACGATGGCCAGGAAGACGGCCAGCACATAGGTCCCCAGGATCGGCCAGAAATGCCCGCGGGTGACGTCCCACGACCCGAACAGGTCCACCCGTCCGGTGGCGAAGGTCCGGGCCGAGGCCAGGGAGAGGCGCACCGTCACATAGATGGCCGCGGCGACCAGACCGAGCCCGCCGGCGACGGCCAGCAGCACCCCCGCCACCGGCGCAGCCTTGGACGCGAAGCCGATCCCCACCGCCCCGACGATCACGGCGAGGATCACGGCCACATAGGCGCCCGCCGCCACCAGCATGACCTGCAGGCCGAGCAGGAACTGGCGCCATTCCGCCGCGCCGATCCGCAGGAAGCCGAAGGCCTTGTCCCGCGGCCGCAGGACGATCCGGTTCATGGCCGCGGAGGTGACCGCGCCGAACGCCAGGCTGAGGGGGAGGATCACCAGCAGGAAGGGGACGAACTGGGTCATCAGCTCGGTGATCAGGTGCGGATCCGGCGACGCGCCCGGCTCCCGCGACAGGCTCTGCAGGCGGGCGAAGGGACCGCCGATCAGGCTGACCATGGCCCCCAGGACGGCGAACATGCCGACCGCCTGCAACAGCGCCCACAGGGCCACCGCGGCGGGGTTCTCGCGCACCACGCGGAACCCGGTCATCGCCATCTGCGACACGGAAAAACGGCTCATCGGACAGACTCCCCGACGGGAGCCGGCGCCCCCCGGCGGCGGTCTCCTGACAGGCCAAGCCTTGCACGGAAAGGTGACATCGTGAAGATGGCGTCTCGCACCTCCGGTGTTCCTCCCTGGTCCTTTCGTCCGCCCCCGCCCCCCAATGACCGAGCCTCCCTGGCGCGTCGCCGCCCTTTATCGCTTCGCCCCGTTCGGCGCGCAGGCGGCCCGGTTCCAGGCGCCGCTGCAGGCCCTGTGCGACACCCACGGCGTCCGCGGGACCCTGCTGCTGGCGGCGGAGGGGATCAACGGAACCGTCGCCGGCCAGGGCGAGGGGCTGGAGGCGGTGCTGGCCCATATCCGCGGCCTGCCCGGTTGCGCCGACCTGTCGGTGAAGCGGTCGACGGCGACGGAGGCGCCCTTTCACCGGATGAAGGTGCGGCTGAAACGCGAGATCGTGACCCTGGGCCTGCCGGACCTGGACCCGGCGGGGGGCGCCGGGCGTTATGTGGCGCCTCGGGACTGGAACGCACTGATCGCCGAGCCCGACACGGTGGTGATCGACACCCGCAACGCCTACGAGGTGAAGGTCGGCGCCTTCGCCGGGGCGATCGATCCCGGGACCGACCGGTTCCGCGACTTTCCCGACTGGTTCCGGGCGGAGCGGGCGCGGCTGGTCCCCGACGGCCGTCCGGTGAAGGTGGCCATGTACTGCACCGGCGGCATCCGCTGCGAGAAGGCCACCGCCTTCCTCCGCGCCGAGGGGGTGGAGGCGGTCTATCACCTGGAGGGCGGGATCCTGCGCTATCTGGAGGAGACGGCGCAGGCCGACAGCCTGTGGCGCGGGGAATGCTTCGTGTTCGACGCGCGGGTGGCGGTGGGGCATGGCCTGGCGCCGGGGACGCACAGCCTGTGCCGCGGCTGCCGCCGTCCGGTCAGCGCCGCGGACCGGGCCCATCCGGCCTTTGTGGAGGGGGTCAGCTGTCCCGCCTGCGTCACGGCGCGGGACGACCGGCAGCGCGCCGGCTACGCCGAGCGCCACCGCCAGGTGGCCCTCGCCGCCGCCCGGGGGCAGGCGCATGTGGGGGCGGCGTTGCCGGAGCAGGGTTCCCGGGTCAAGCCCGGGAATGACAGCTAATCTATTGAATTTTTTCAAGTCGTCATTCCCGGCCTCGAGCCGGGAACCTGTGTCCGGATGTGGCGTTAAATCCTGAACAAGGTTCTCGGGTCGAGCCCGAGAATGACGACGGATTTATTGAGTTTTATATTTTTAACAGTCGTCATTCCCGCCCTTGTGGCGGGAACCTGTGTCCGGATGTGGCGTTAAATCCTGAACAAGGTTCTCGGGTCTTCGCCCGAGAATGACGACAGATTTATTGAGTTCTAAATTTTAAATCGTCATTCCCGGCCTTGAGCCGTGAACCTCGGTCCGGAAACCCCTATCGCGCGAACTTCTGGAACTTGATCCGCCGCGGAATCAGGCTGTCGGCGCCCAGACGGCGCTTCTTGTCTTCCTCATAGGCCTCGAAGTTGCCCTCGAACCATTCCACGTGGCTGTCCCCCTCGAAGGCCAGGATGTGGGTGGCCAGACGGTCCAGGAACCAGCGGTCGTGGCTGATGACCACGGCGCAGCCGGCGAACTCCTCCAGGGCCTCTTCCAGGGCCTGCAGGGTCTCGATGTCCAGGTCGTTGGTGGGTTCGTCCAGCAGGATCAGATTGCCGCCGGACGCGAGCGTCTTGGCCAGGTGCACGCGGTTGCGCTCCCCCCCCGACAGCAGGCCGACCTTCTTCTGCTGGTCCTGGCCCTTGAAGTTGAAGGCCCCCACATAGGCGCGGCTGGCGATTTCCCGGGTCCCGACCTTCATGATGTCGAGGCCGCCGGAGATCTCCTGCCAGACATTGTTGTTCGGGTTCAGGCTGTCGCGGCTCTGGTCCACATAGGCGAGCTTCACCGTCTCCCCCACCCGGATCGTGCCGGCGTCGGGGGTTTCCTGGCCGGTGATCAGGCGGAACAGGGTCGACTTGCCCGCGCCGTTGGGGCCGATCACGCCGACAATGCCGTTGGGGGGCAGCTTGAAGGTCAGGTCCTTGAACAGGACCCGGTCGCCATATTCCTTCTCCAGCCCGGTGGTCTCCAGCACCAGGTTGCCGAGCCGCGGGCCGGGGGGGATCTGGATGGTGGCGAAGCTCTGCGCCAGGCGGGAATTCTCCTGCGCTGCGACCATCTCCTCGTAGCTGGCCAGGCGGGCCTTGGACTTGGCCTGGCGGGCCTTGGGGCTGGAGCGCACCCATTCCAGCTCCCGGGTCATGGCCCGCTGGCGGGCTTCGCTCTCGGACTGCTCCTGGACGATGCGCTTGGTCTTCTGCTCCAGCCAGCCGGAATAGTTGCCCTCGTAGGGGATGCCCTTGCCGCGGTCGAGCTCCAGGGTCCACTTGGTCACCTGGTCGAGGAAGTAGCGGTCGTGGGTGACGAGGATCACGCAGCCGGGGAACTGCTCCAGATGGTGCTGCAGCCAGGCCACGCTCTCGGCGTCCAGGTGGTTGGTGGGCTCGTCCAGCAGCAGCATGTCGGGCTTGGACAACAGCAGGCGGGCGAGCGCGATGCGGCGCTTCTCCCCCCCGGACAGCTTGGAGATGTCGGCGTCATTGGGCGGGCAGCGCAGGGCGTCGATGGCCATCTCGATCTTGGAATCGATGTCCCACAGGTCCTTGGCGTCGATGATCTCCTGGAGCTTGTTCATCTCCTCCATCAGCTCGTCGGTGTAGGTCTCGCCGAGCTCGGCGGCGATGGCGTTGTAGCGGTCGAAGACCTTCTTCTCCTCGCACTCGGAGATGACGTTGCCCCAGACGTCCAGGGCCGGGTCCAGGTGCGGCTCCTGCGGCAGATAGCCGCGCTTGACCCCGTCGGCGGCCCGGGCCTCGCCGGAATATTCGGTATCCAGCCCGGCCATGATCTTCAGCAGGGTCGATTTACCCGAGCCGTTGACCCCCACCACGCCGATCTTGGCGTCGGGATAGAAGGACAGCCAGATGTTCTCGAACACCTTCTTGCCGCCGGGAAAGGCCTTGGTCAGGCCCTGCATCTGGAAAATGTGTTGAGCGGCCATGACGGTCCTGTGTCGTGTCGAGCAGAGGGGGGGAGGGTTGGCCCGCGTGATAGCCGCCGCGCGCGCCGGACGCAATGCGATCGCGCGCCGCGGCGGCCGACTTTCCCGCTGGAGCCGCGGGGGCTCTGGCGGTATGTTGATGGGATGAACGCCATGGATCGCAACCCGGACGGCCTCGCCCACGTGCATTACGGGGACGGGGAGTTCGTCGTGCTCAAGCCCGGCCGCTTCGTCATCTGCGCCGTCAGCGGCCGCCAGGTGGCGCTGGAGGGCCTGCGCTACTGGGACGCCGAGGCGCAGGAGGCCTATGCCGGCCCGGCCGAGGCGCTGGCCGCCTGGCGGGCGCGTCAGGGCGGCTGAGCCCGTGGCGCAGGACCGGCGAAGGGTGCTGGCCGGGCTGGCGGCCGGCGCGGCGCTCGGTCCCGGCCTCGCCCGGGCGGCGGTGGCTTCTTCGGACATGTCGCCCTTTCCCTTTCGCGGCCGCCTGGTCCAGGGCGGCCTGATCCTGGGCCGCACCCGCGCCGGGGACCGGGTGCGCATCGACGGCGACCTCGAGACCGTGGCCGGGGCCACGGGCCTGTTCGTCGTGGGCTTCGACCGGGACAGTGGGCCCGCGGTGCGGATCGAGACGGCGCTGGGCGCCGCGACCCTGCCGGTGGCGCCGGGCGTGTTCGACATCCAGCGCATCGACGGCCTGCCCCCGGACCAGGTCAGCCCCACGGCGCCGGCGCTGCTGGCGCGGATCGCCGAGGAGGGGGCGCGCAAGAAGCTGGCCTTCGCCCACCAGGCCGCTGCGGAGGACTTCCGCGACGGCTTTGTCTGGCCCCTGGCTCACGCCACCCGCACCTCCTCCTTCGGACCGCAGCGCATCCTGAACGGAGAGCCCAAGACCCCGCACTATGGCGTGGACCTGGCCGCCCCGCCCGGGACGCCGATCGCCGCGCCCGCCGACGGCCTGGTGGTGATGGCCGAGCCGGACCTGTGGTTCGAGGGCGGTCTGACCCTGATCGACCACGGCCAGGGTCTGGTCAGCGCCTATCTGCACCAGCGCGCCCTGGCCGTCGCGGCGGGGGACCGGGTGGTCCGCGGGCAGATCATCGGCGAGGTGGGGATGAAGGGCCGCGCCACCGGTCCGCACCTGTGCTGGCGCCTGACCTGGCGGGGGCGGCATCTGGACCCCAGCTTGGCGCTCAATCTGGGCTCCCCGCCCAGTCTGGGTTGAATTTCAACTCAAGATTGCTTGCACCCTGAGTGTCACATCCACATGATGCCGCGGCTCCGAAGGGCGACATAATAAATGATAAGTTAAATTCGGGCAGAGCGTAGTAAACTTTTGTTAAACATTCTGGCATTCGACCGTGTGTTTAGCAAACTGACGGAAAGCGTTTCGTGGCCACCGGGCTTGCAAACCTGCGATTTCTTCTGGTTGAGGACAACCAGCATATGCGCGCCATCATCACCACCCTGCTGGCCGGGGCGGGAATGCATGATGTGCGCGAGGCGCCGGACAGCCTGTCCGCGATCCGGATGATCCGCGAGGCGCCGGTGGACATCGCCCTGATCGATTTCCAGCTCAGCGGCATGGACGGGGTGGAGCTGACCCGCCAGATCCGCCGCTCGCCGGCCACGCCGGACCCCTATCTGGCGGTGATCATGATCACCGGCCATTCCGAGCGCAGCCGGGTGATGGAGGCCCGCGACGCCGGCGTCACCGAATTCGTGGTCAAGCCCCTCACCGC
>CAINOV010000360.1 GCA_903851655.1 uncultured Caulobacterales bacterium | reverse complement strand
CGGACGCGCCGGGCGCCGGTTCCGACGCCCCGCTGCTGGCCGCCCGCGCGGCGGCGGCCCAGGCTCGCCAGGGGGATGCGGACGCCCGCGCCGCCCTCGAGGCCGAGCGGCGCTCCCGGGAGGGCCGCCAGCGCCGGCGGGACGGACTGGCCCGCGACCTGGCGGACTGGCGCCGCCGGACGGACACCTCCCGCAACCGCAGCGCGGAGCTGCAGCGGGACCGGGAGCGCGCGGAGGCCGCCCTGGCCAAGGCCATCGACCTGCCGGCGGAGATCGCCGCCCGCCGGGAGCGCCTGCTGGACGACTTCACCCTGGCCGATCAGCGGCGCAAGGCCGCCGCCGACGCCCTGGCCGAGGCCGAGGCCGCAGCCACGGCGGCGGATCGCGCCAGTCGCGCGGCGGAACAGGCGGTGGCCTCCGCCCGGGAGGCCCGCGCCGCCGCCGCCGCCCGGCAGGAGGCGGCCCATGACCGGCTGGCGGCCGTGGCCGAGCAGGTGCGCGAGACCACGCGGCTCGAGCCTGCCGCCCTCGCCCAGCGCCTCGCCGAGGAGGCCGTGGCCGTGCCCGGCGACGCCGCCGGCGTGGAGCAGCTGCTGCGCAATCTGGAGCGGGACCGGGAGGCCCTGGGCGCCGTCAACCTGCGGGCCGAGGAAGAGGCGGCGGAGCACGCCCTGCGCCTGGACGCCATGCGCTCGGAGCGGACGGACCTGACCGCCGCCATCGCCCGCCTGCGGGGCGGCATCGAGGAGCTGAACGGCGAAGGCCGGGAGCGTCTGCTGGCCGCCTTCGAGATGATCAACGAGAGCTTCAAGACCCTGTTCCAGACCCTGTTCGACGGCGGTCAGGCGGAACTGCAGCTGGTGGAGTCCGACGACCCGCTGGAAGCCGGTCTGGAAATCTTCGCCTGCCCGCCGGGCAAGCGCATGGCGGCCATGAGCCTGATGAGCGGCGGCGAGCAGGCCCTGACCGCCACGGCCCTGATCTTCGCCGTGTTCCTGGCCAACCCCTCGCCGATCTGCGTGCTGGACGAGGTGGACGCGCCGCTGGACGACGCCAATGTGGACCGTTTCTGCCGCCTGCTGGACGAAATGCGCCGGCGGACGGAAACCCGCTTCATCGCCATCACCCACAATCCGGTGACCATGAGCCGCATGGACCGCCTGTTCGGTGTGACCATGCCCGAGCGCGGCGTCAGCCAGCTGGTCAGCGTGGATCTGCGTCAGGCCGAGCTGCTGGCGGCGCAATAGTCCGCGCGGCGGCTGGCCCGCTGCTGGGGATCAGGGGGCGTCCGCGGACGGCGCGACGAGGTCCGCGTCAGGATCCGCCCAGTTGGCGACCTGCTTGATGTACTGCCGCCGGCGGTGGCGCAGATACCAGCCCAGGGCCACGCCGCCCACCTCGATCACCATCGACAGGCCCGCATCGACATGCAGGATGAAGCAGATCGCGCCGGGGGCCATGAGGCCGACGCTCAGGCCCCAGGCGATGATCCGGCCGCCCTGCTGCGAGCGCTGCCAGCGGGTGAAATCATCCTCCCCCGATCCGCCGAGGGACTGGCGGACCTGGGCGCGAAAGGCTTCGGCCTCCGGACTCAAGGGCTGGGAGAGCGCCTCTGCGGACAGGATGTCCGGGCGCGGCGACGGAGCCGGGGCCGGCGCTGGGCGGGTGGCAAAGACGGCAGGGCCGGGCGACGGCGACCCGCCCACGGCCTGTCGGCGTCCGAAGGTCGGGGATGTCGTCACGTCGGAATTCCCTTTCTGTTCAGGTAATTTTACGAAACCAGGGTTAGCGGCGAGTAAAGGCGACAGGAATCACACAGTCCGGGCGTGACTTCGGGCGTGACTCCGGGCCCGGCTGCGATCAAACAACAGGTCCTGGAACGGGTTCCGACACGCCATTCACAGGATCCGACGCCTGAAGGAACCACGCCGCCCATGACGACAGGCCTGACCACCCGCCTCGCCACGCCCGCGGACATCCCGGTGCTGACGCCGCTGATGCAGGCGGCGATCACGGACCTGCTGTCTCCGGTCCTGAGCCCGGAACAGGTGGAGTCGAGCCGGATGATCATGGGCATCGACAGCCAGCTGATCGCCGACGGCACCTATTTCGTCATCGAGATCGACGGCCAGGTCGCCGGCTGCGGCGGCTGGAGCCGGCGCAACACCCTCTATGGCGGCGACCATACGCCGGGGCGCGAACCGGCCCTGCTGGACCCCACGGTGGACGCCGCCCGGGTGCGGGCCATGTACACGGCTCCCGCCTTCACCCGGCGCGGAGTCGGCCGGGCCATCCTTGACGCGGCGGAGGCGGCGGCGCGCAACGAGGGCTTCAAGGCCGTGGAACTGGCCGCCACCCTGGGCGGCCTGCCGCTCTACCGCGCCTGCGGCTATCAGGAGGTGGAGGCCTTCACCGACGCCAGCGGCGGCGCGCCCGTCCCGCTGGTGCGCATGCGCAAGCCCCTCTAGGCGAACCGAAGATGCAGGCGCCTTCGAAGGAGCGGCCGGGGCTGCGATGGCTGCCGATCCTTGCGGTCGGGGTGGCGATCGTGTCGCTGCAGGGCGGCGCCTCCCTGGCCAAGCAGCTGTTTCCCGTGGTCGGCGCCCAGGGCGCGGTCAGCCTGCGCCTCGCCTTCGCCAGCCTGATGCTGCTGGCCTTCTGGCGGCCCTGGCGCACCCGGCCGGAGCGGGCCAGCCTGGGCTGGATCGCCGGCTATGGCGCGGCGCTGGGCTGCATGAACCTGACCTTCTACATGTCCCTGAGCACGGTCCCCCTGGGGCTGGCCGTGGCGCTGGAGTTCGTCGGCCCACTGACCGTGGCGGTGCTGGCGTCGCGGCGGAGCATCGACCTGGTCTGGGTGGCCATGGCGGCTGGAGGCATCCTGCTGCTGCTGCGGCTGGGCCCGGCGACCACGCGGATCGACCCCGTCGGGGCGGCCTACGCTCTGGCGGCGGGGGTCTGCTGGGGGCTGTACATCCTCCTCGGCAAGCGGGCGGGCGCGGCCAACCAGGGGCATGCGGCGGCCTATGGGGCGGTGATCGCCGCGGCCATCGTGGTTCCGATCGGCGTCGCCCACGCCGGCCTGGCGCTCTTGTCCCCCGCCCTGCTGCCGCTGGGGTTGGCGGTGGGGTTCCTCACCAGCGCCCTGCCCTATTCCCTGGAGATGGCGGCCCTGGCGCGCATGCCCGCCCGCACCTTCGGCGTGCTGATGAGCCTGGAGCCCGCCATCGGCGCCCTGTCCGGCTTCCTGTTCCTGGGGGAACGGCTTGCGCCCCTGCAGATGGCCGCCGTCGCCCTGATCATGATCGCGTCCGCCGGCGTGGTGCTGGAGCAGCGCCGCGACTGAGGCGCCGGGACCCGACGGGTCAGATCAGCTCCACCGCCATGGCCGTGGCCTCGCCGCCGCCGATGCACAGGCTGGCCAGTCCGCGCTTCAGGCCGCGGGTCTGCAGCGCCGCCAGCAGGGTGGCGAGGATGCGCGCGCCCGACGCGCCGATGGGATGCCCCAGCGCCGTGGCGCCGCCATTCACATTCACCCGGGCGTGGTCGAGGCCGAGTTCCTTCATGGCGATCATGGCCACCACGGCGAAGGCCTCGTTCACCTCGAACAGGTCCACGTCCGCCGTGGTCCAGCCCGCGCGCTTGAGGGCCTTGCGCATGGCCGGGACCGGGGCCGTGGTGAACAGGCCCGGCTCATGCGCATGGGCGGCGTGGGAGATCACCCGCGCCACGGGCGTCAGACCCAGCCGCTGCGCCACGGAGGCCCGGGTCATCACCAGCGCCGCCGCCCCGTCGGAGATGGAGGAGGCGTTGGCCGCCGTGATCGTGCCGTCGGCGGCGAAGGCCGGGCGCAGGGTCGGGATCTTGCCCGGATCGGCGCGGGGGGGCTGTTCGTCCAGGGCGACCACGTCCACGCCCTTGCGCCCCTTGACGCTGACCGGAACGATTTCCCGGTCGAAGGCGCCGGACGCCTGGGCCGCCAGGGCCCGCTCGAGGGAGGCGATGGCGTAGGCGTCCTGGTCCTGGCGGCTGAACTGATAGGCCCTGGCCGAATCCTCGGCGAAGGCGCCCATCAGCTTGCCGGGGGTGTAGGCGTCCTCGAGGCCATCGAGATACATGCTGTCCGACACCGTGTCGTGGCCGATGCGCGCGCCGCTGCGGTGCTTGGCCAGCAGGTAGGGGGCGTTGGTCATGCTCTCCATGCCCCCGGCCACGATCAGGTCGGCCGAGCCGGCGGCCAGGGCGTCATGGGCCATGATCGCCGCCTGCATGCCGGAGCCGCACATCTTGTTGACCGTCGCCGCCTCGACCCCCAGGGGCAGGCCGGCGCCCAGAGCCGCCTGCCGGGCGGGGGCCTGGCCGAGGCCCGCGGGCAGCACGCAGCCCATGACGATCTGCTCCACCGCCTCGGCCGGAACGCCGGAGCGCTCCACCGCCGCGCGGACGGCGGCGGCGCCCAGTTCGGTGGCCTTGGCGCCGGACAGCGCCCCCTGGAAGCCGCCCATGGGGGTGCGCGCATAGGCGGCGATCACGACGGGATCACGGGGGCTCATGGACATGGGCGGGTCTCCGAAGGGGATCAGTGATGAGCCGGCGCGGGCAGGTCCGCCCGCCGCGTCGAGGAAATGAACCCGCCGCCCAGCACGCGGCTGGGAACGTCCGGATCATACAGCACGCAGGCCTGGCCGGGGCTCACGCCCTCTTCCGGCGCGTCGAAGCAGACGATCGGGGCGCTGTCGGTCAGGGCCAGCCGGGCGGGGCTCGGGTCCCGCGTGGAGCGCACCCGGGCCAGCACGGCGCGACCGGCCCGAGCCGCATCCAGAATATCGGCTTCATCGCCCAGCCAGTTGATTTCTTTAAGGGAAAGGCTCTCCGTCAGAAGCGCTTCGCGCGGTCCGACGATGACCCGGCGGTTCGCCGCGTCGATGGAGGTGACGAACAGCGGCTCGCCCACCGCCACGTTCAGGCCCCGCCTCTGGCCAACGGTATAGCGGGTGATCCCCTCGTGCGTCCCCAGCACCCGGCCGTCCAGATGCACGATCTCGCCCGCGCCCGCGGCGTCGGGGCGCAGGCGGTCGATCAGGGTGGAGTACTTCCCCTCGGGCACGAAGCAGATGTCCTGGCTATCGGGCTTGCTGGCCACGGACAGGCCCAGAGCCTCGGCGGCGGCGCGCACGGCGGGCTTGGGCAGGTCGCCCAGTGGAAAGCGCAGATAGGCCAGTTGCTCCCGCGTGGTGGCGAACAGGAAGTAGCTCTGGTCCCGGGACGGATCGACGGCGCGGTGCAGCTCGGGCCCGTTCGGCCCCTCGATCCGGCGGACATAATGGCCCGTGGCCATGGCCTCGGCCCCCAGGTCGCGGGCCACGTCCACCAGATCCCGGAACTTGACGGTCTGGTTGCAGCGGACGCAGGGGATCGGCGTTTCCCCGCGCAGATAGGCGTCGGCGAACTCCTCGATCACCTCCTCGCGGAAGCGGCTCTCGTAGTCCAGCACGTAGTGCGGCGCGCCGATGGCCTCGGCGGCGGCGCGGGCGTCGCGGATGTCCTGGCCAGCGCAGCAGGCGCCCGCCTTCTTCACCGCCGCCCCGTGGTCATAGAGCTGCAGGGTGACGCCCACCACCTCATAGCCGGCCTGCTTCAGCAGGGCCGCGGTCACGGTGCTGTCCACGCCGCCGGACATGGCGGCCACCACGCGGGCGCCGGGTGCAAGTCCGGTGGCGCGGGCCGCAGCCTCGCGGGCCTGGTGCAGGACGGGATCGGTCAGGACGCTCATGCGGCCCATGTAAGGCTTCACGGCCCGATTGGCGAGGGGCGAGGCCAACACCCGCGCGGTCCGTCCGGCGCCGGCGACGCCATTTCGCAGTATCGTCGCGGCGCGATCCCGGCGATCCTGTCCGCTGCCGCATTGTCAACGGAGCGTCCCATGCATCGTCGCGCCCTCCTCGCCGGCCTGATCGCCGCCGCCGGCCCCGCCCGGGCGGCGACGGCGCCGGACGCCCTCGGGTTCCGCCCGGATCCCGAAAGCCTGGCCCGGGCCACGGCCCTCCTGCGCGCTCACAGCGCCATCGACACCCACGCCCACCCGGGTCGGACCTTCGCCCGCAGCCTGGCCGCCGACCCCGCTGCGGGGGATGCGGCGGCGTTCGAGGCCCGCGCGGTCGCCGACATGCGTGAAGGTCTGCTGGCGGCCGCCAGCTTCGCCGCCGTGTGCGACGCCGCCGTGCTGAAGACCACGGCGACCGGCATCGTCGTTGAACGGGACTACCGGCCCGGAGAGGCGCAGGCCCTCTATCGCCGGCAGATCGCCGACCTGCACCGGATCGCGGCAGCCAACGGCCTGCCGATCATCCGCACCCCCGACGATCTCGATCACTGCGCCGGCGGCGGGGCCCCCGGGATGATCGTCACCGCCGAGGGGGGCGACTTCCTCGAAGGCGACCCCGCGGGGCTGCTGGCGGCGCGGGACCGGGACGATGTGCGGATCATCACCGTGGTCCACTACCGGCCCAATGAGCTTGCCGACAACCAGACCTCCCCTGCCCGGTTCGGCGGCCTGTCCCCGGCCGGACGGGCGACGATGCGGGAGATGGCGCGGCTGGGCCTGGTCATCGACGTGGCCCATGCGGCGGAGACCGCGGTGCGGCAGGCGATCGAGAATTGCGGCGCGCCGCTCCTGTGCTCCCACACCCATGTGAAGACCGCCGCCCTCGACCATCCCCGGTTCATCACCGTCGAGACCGCCCGGGCCATCGCCGCGGCCGGCGGGGTGGTGGGGTCCTGGCCGTCAGGCTTTGGCGGAACCACGCTGAAGGACTTCGTCGACCGCATCTTCATCCTCACCGAAGCGGTCGGCCCCGACCATGTGGCCCTGGGCACCGACATGGACGGCAACTACCGGCCGACCATGACCAGCTATCGGCAACTGCCTCTCCTGGTGTCGGAGCTGCTGCGCCGCGGCTACGGCGAGGACAACGCCGTCAAGCTGCTGGGCGGCAATGTCCGGCGCCTGTTCCGCACGGTCTGGGACGCCCGCGCCGCCTGACCTTGCGGATCGCGTCAGCCGGCGCCCTTGCGGAAATACGCGTGGATCCGCTCCGCCAGGGGCTGGGACAGGCCGTCCACCTTCATCAGGTCGGCGACGCTGGCCCGCTCCACCCCCCGGGCGGAGCCGAAGGCGTGCAGCAGGGCCCGCTTGCGCGCCGGCCCCACCCCATCGATCTCGTCCAGCGGGTTCTTCACCATGGCGGCGCTGCGCCGGGTCCGGTGGGCGCCGATGGCGAAGCGGTGCGCCTCGTCCCGCAGGCGCTGGAGGTAGTAGAGCACGGGCGACTTGTGATCGAGCATGAAGGGGGCCCGGCCCGGCATGAAGAAGTGCTCCATGCCCGCGTCCCGCTCCGGCCCCTTGGCCACGCCGACGATGGGGATGTCCTCCACTCCCAGCTCGACGGCGACCTCGAGCACGGCGTCCAGCTGGCCCTTGCCCCCGTCGATCAGGATCAGGTCCGGCCGCGCGGCGCTGTCGCCGGCCTCCTCCTCCTTGACCAGGCGGGCGAACCGGCGGCGCAGCACCTCGCGCATCATGCCGTAGTCGTCGCCGGGGGTGAGGTCCGTGCTCTTGATGTTGAACTTGCGGTACTGGGACTTCTGCATCCCCTCCGGACCGGCGACGATCATGCCGCCCACGGCGTTGGTCCCCTGGATGTGGCTGTTGTCATAGACCTCGATCCGCTCCGGCGGCGCCTCCAGACCAAAGGTCTCCGCCACCCCGGCCAGCAGCTTGCCCTGGGCCGAGCCCTCCGCCATCCGCCGGCCCAGGGCTTCCCGGGCGTTGGTGAGGGCGTGGGCCACCAGCTCGCGCTTTTCGCCGCGGCGGGGCGTGACGATCTCCACCTTGCGGCCCAGCTTTTCCGAGAAGGCTTCCTCCAGCAGGGCCTGGTTCGGGACGTCATGACTGACCAGGATCAGCCGGGGGGTCGGCTTGTCGTCGTAGAACTGGCCGAGAAAGGCGTCGAGGATCTCCCCGTCCTCGTCCGCCCGGTCCACCCGGGGGAAATAGGCCCGGTTGCCCCAGTTCTGGCCGGCGCGGAAGAAGAACACCTGGACGCAGGCCTGGCCGCCCTCGGAATGCAGGGCGAAGACGTCCGCCTCCTCCAGGGTCTCGGGATTGACCACCTGTTCGGCGGTGATGGCGGCCAGCGCCCGGATCCGGTCGCGAAGCCGGGCGGCGGTCTCGAACTCCAGCTCGTCGGACGCCGTCTGCATGTCCGCGGAGAGCCGGTCCAGCACCTGGCGGCTGCGGCCACGCAGGAACAGGTGCGCCTCCTCCACCAATTCCCCATAGGCGCTCAGGCTGACCAGGCCGACGCAGGGGGCGCTGCAGCGGCGGATCTGGTGGAGCATGCAGGGACGGGTCCGGCTCTCATAGACATTGTCCGAGCAGGAGCGCAGCAGGAAGGCCTTCTGCAGGGTGTTCAGGGTGCGGTTCACCGCCCAGGCCGAGGCGAAGGGGCCGAAATACTCTCCCTTGATTGTGTGGGAGCCGCGATGCTTGCGGATCTGCGGCGCATCATGGTCCCGGCGGATGAGGATCTCGGGAAAGCTCTTGTCGTCCCGCAGCAGAACGTTGAACCGCGGCTTCAGGGACTTGATCAGATTGATCTCGAGGAGCAGGGCCTCGGTCTCCGTCCGGGTGGTGACGAACACCATGGACCGGGTCAGATGCACCATGTGGGCGATGCGCTGGGTGTGGAAGCGCCCCTGGGCGTACTGGATCACCCGCTTCTTCAGGGACCGGGCCTTGCCCACATAGAGCACGTCCCCGCCCTCGCCCAGCATGCGGTAGACGCCGGGGCTGTCCGGCAGACGCTTCACCTCGTCGGCGATCAGATCCGCGCCGGTCAGCCGGGGGCGCGTGTCGGTCCCGGGCGCGTCGACGGACAACGCATCCGGGGGCGGGAGGGAATCTGCGGGAACCATCCGCCGAAGATAGGCGCGGCGGATCGGGCTGCCAATGCGATCCGCGCCGCACGCCCCCGGTGCGGCGTGTTATTGAACCGCTCAGGCCTGTGACCCTAGACTGGCTGTCCATTCCACCCGAGGCTTGCGTTCCATGACGATGACCCCTGTCCTGTTCCTCGGCGCCGGCCGCATGGGCTCGGCCATCGCCGCGGGCCTGGTGGACGCCGGGGCGTTGCGCACCGACGACCTGATCCTGATCGAGCCGCAACCGGGGCCGGAGGTGGCTGCGCTGGCCCGTCGCGGCGCCCGCCTCAATCCCGGACGGGACGTGCTCAGCCAGGCGCGCACCGTGGTCCTCGCGGTCAAGCCGCAGATGTGGCGCAGCGTGGCCGCGACCTACGCCGCGCATCTCGCGCCGGACGCCCTGATCGTCTCCATCGCCGCCGGCGTGCGCGCGGCGGCCCTGGCGGAGGGCTTTCCGGGTCGGCCCGTGGCGCGGGTCATGCCCACCACGGCGGTGGCCGTGGGCAAGGGCGTGGCCAGCGTCTGGGCGGCCGGGGTCCGGGAGCGGGCGGCGGCAAGGGCCCTGTTCGCCCCCCTCGCCCATGTGGTCGACCTTCCGGACGAGGACCTGATGGACGCCGCCACCGCCGTGTCCGGCTCCGGCCCCGCCTATGTCTACGCCCTGGTGGAGGCCATGGCCGAGGCCGGCGTCGCTGCAGGCCTTGGCGCCGCGGCCGCCGCCGAACTGGCCCGGGCCACGGTGATCGGCGCCGCCGCCCTGATGGAGCGCAGTCCCGAGACGCCGGAAGCGCTGCGGATCCAGGTCACCTCCCCCGGCGGCACCACGGCGGCCGCGCTGAACGTGCTTCAGGGCGAGGACGGCCTCGGCCCGCTGATGACCGCCGCCGTGGCCGCCGCGGTCGCCCGGGCGCGGGAGCTGGGCTGACCGCCTGCAGGCGTGGGATTCCCCGCCGTCACGGCCGCGTCCCTCTTTCCGGACGACGCCCGCCGCCCTAGATGAGGGCTTGAAACGGAGTCCGCCCATGTCCGAGACCGCCACGTCCGCCGAGACCACCACCCAGCCGGTTCCGCAGAAGGAGGTGCTGGACCGGGCCGCGGACGCCCTGCTGACCCTGGCCGAGGAGCGCCTCTGGGCGGAGATCACCCTGCGCGACATCGCCGTCGCCGCGGGGGTGGGCTTCGCCGACCTCTATTCCCGCGCGCCGGGCAAGGCGGCGCTGCTGGAGCGGCTGGGCGCGCGCTTCGACCGCGCAGCCCTGGACACGGCGGAACTGGAGCCGGCCCCGGACGCCCATGACCGCCTGTTCGAGGCCGTCATGGCCAGGCTGGAGGCCATGGAGCCGCACCGCGCGGCCCTGATCGCCATTGGCCGCTCGGAAGGCCTGGCCATGGTCGGGCCGCGACTGCCGCGGACGGCGCGGGCGCTGCTGGAGGCGTCGGGGATTGATACGTCAGGCCTCGGCGGCGCGGCGCGGATCGCGGCCATGACCGCGGTCTGGACGCGGATCCTGGTGGTCTGGCGCGATGACGACGGGGCGCTGAACCGGACCATGGCCGAGATCGACAAGCAGCTGAAGCAGATGCGTCGCGGACTGGAGCGGGTCCGGGCGGGATACTGAGGGGCGTCGTCCGGACGGAGGCTCTCGGCTCAAGAGCGAGAATGACTGCTAATAAAATACATAATCACATGTCATTCCCGGCCTTGAGCCGGGAACCTCGTTCCGGTCCTGCGTGGTTCGAGACGCGCGTTCCGCGCTCCTCACTCTGACGAAGGTTGTAGATCAAAAACGCGCGTCATCCTGAGGAGGGCCGGAACAGCCCGTCTCGCGGGACGCACCCCCGCCTATTGCAGGCGGGCGGCGATTTCCGGAATGGCCGCGTCGATCTGCGGGTCGGACTTCAGACCCTTGATGCGCTGGGTGAGCAGCACCTCGGCGGCCTGCGCGGCCAGGTCCGCCGCGGCGGCCTTGACCTCCTGCGCCGCCTGCTGCTCGGCCAGCTTGATGCGCTGTTCGGCGAGGGCCGTGCGGCGCACGATCTGCTCCTCGAGCTTGACCTTGGCCTCGGCTTCCAGGCGCGTCGCCTCCGCCCGGGCTTCGGCGAGCATGGCCGCGGCCTGGCGCTCGGTGTCCGCCCGCTGCTGCCGCAGGGAGTTCACCAGCACCGTGGCCTCGTCCCGCAGGGCCTGGGCCTCGTCCAGGGCCGCCTGGATCTTGGCCGCGCGGTCGTCGAGGGACTTGCCGGCGGCGCCGGGGACCTTGAGGACGAACAGGAGGCCGAAGAACAGCACCAGACCGATGCCGACCCAGGCTTCCGCGTCCTGAAGCATTTCGGGGAAGTTCATCGCGGTCGTCTCCTAGTTGGCGGCGGAGACGGAGGCGAGCGCCGTCTCCACATCCGCCGCAGTCGGCGCTTCGCCCGTCAGTTTCTCGGAGATCGCCACCACCGTGTCCGCCGCGATGCCGCGGACATTGGTCATCGCCGCGTCGCGGCTGGCGCGAATCTTCACCTCGGCCTCCGCGATCTTGGCGTTGAGGTCGGCTTCCAGCGCCGCCTGACGGGCCTTGGCCTCGTCCGCGGAGCGGGTCTTGGCTTCGGTCGCCGTGCGCTGGGCGCGGAGGCGGGCGTCGGCGATCTCCTTGGCGGCGGCGTCGGCCTGGACCTGCGCCTCCGCCCGGAGGCGCCGCGCCTCCTCCATGTCGCCGCTGATCTTGGCCGCCCGCGCTTCCAGAGCCCCCCGGACCCGCGGCAACAGCACGCGGGACAGGACGACATAGAGGCTGACGAAGATGATCAGCGCCCACACGATCTGGCCCGGCCAGACCGCGAAGTCGAATTGCGGCATGCCGCCGGAGCCCTTTGCAGGGGCTTCGGAAGTGGCCGTCGGTTCAGCGGTGGCTTCAGCCATGACGGGTGTCGAGGCCTTAGACGAAGAGGATGATGAAGGCGATGACGAGGGCGAAGATGCCCAGGGCTTCCGTCAGCGCCATGCCGAGGAACAGCATGGGACGCTCGCCGGCGGCGGCCGACGGATTGCGCAGCGCGCCCGACAGGTAGTTGCCGAACAGGATGCCGAGGCCGATGCCGGCGCCGATCATGCCCAGCATCGCCAGGCCCGCGCCGATGTACTTAGCGGCATGTACGTCCATTTGGGTATTTCCTTTTTAGATAAGGCTGGAGGTCATTAGGGGTGGAGAGGTCCGTCGTCTAGTGCCGGCCGATCAGTGGCTGTGCAGGTTGACGACGTCGTTGAGGTAGACGCAGGTCAGGGCGGCGAACACGAAGGCCTGCAGGAAGGCCACGATGAACTCCAGCGCCAGCAGGGCCACGACGCTGCCCAGCGCAACGCCGGCGCCCAGGAAGCCCAGGGTCGCCACGCCGCCGGCCAGGCCCAGAAGGCCCAGGGACACGACGAAGCTGCCGAAGATGTTCAGCACCACGTGCCCGCCCAGCATGTTGCCGAACAGTCGCAGCGCCAGGGTCAGCGGGCGCACGAGGAAGGAGATGATCTCGATCGGCACCATCAGCGGCAGGAGCGCGATCGGCACGCCGGACGGCACGAACAGCTTGAAGAAGCCGAACCCGTTCTTCCAGAAGCCCACCACCACGACGATGGCGATGGTCAGCAGGGCCAGGGTCGCGGTCACCGCCAGCTGCGAGGTCGGGGTGAACGGCACGACGAACATGCCCAGCAGGTTCATGGTGGCGATGAAGCCGAACAGGCTGAACACCAGCGGCATGAAGGACTTGGACTCATGCCCGATGATGGAGTGGGCCAGGTCGTCGATCAGGCTGAACAGCAGCTCGCCCACGGACTGGGCGCGGCTCGGCACCACCGACGGGCGGGCGAAGGCCAGGGTGAAGAATCCCGCCAGCACAGTGGCCGAGATCGCCATCCACACCGTCGAGTTGGTGATCGACACGTCCAAGCCCGCCACGTTCAGGGGAACGATGGTGTGGACCTCGAATTGCTTCATCGGCTCGGCCATCGGCGCGAAAGCCCCCTTCTTGCGCGTCCGCCGCCTCCGGAGACCGGACGCGGCGGGTTGAAACCTTCATCTTCCGGACACCGCCTCGACCTGGGTCGAAGCCGGCGCCGTCAGTCGTCCTTCCGTACCGCCGGACCCGGGTCCGGCGGTTTCGATGCATCGCTCATGGCGGTCGCGCTTCGCACCACCAGTGCGACACCGACGCCCGCGCCGATCAGCACGCCGCCGATCAGCCCGAACGGCGTGGTGTGGAGAAACTGGTCCAGCAGCCAGCCGAAACCCAGCCCCGCCAGAACGCCCCCCACCAGTTCCGCCACCAGACGGTACGCCGCCCCCGATCCGCCGGCCTCGAAAGACACGACCTTGCGGGTCTGGCTCGCCTCCAGGGCGCCGAGCCGATCATCGAGCCGCCGAAGCGCCTCATCCGTCGGGTCGTCCGGCGCCGTCATGGAGGCCCTGCCAGAGATGGCCCAGAGCGGGAGGCTCCGGGCCGGTTGGATCGCGGCGGAACCTATAAGGGCGAGTGCACTGCGTCAAGGCGGGAAGTCACACCGGAAACAATGCAAATTCATGAACACATACAAGCGCTTGAGCGCGCAGGACGACTCTAGCCCCTCGGCAGGGGGTCGTTTGAGGCCGGGATCCATTCGCGATCGTCGTCCGGCGGCAGGCTGAACCGCCCCTGGCCCCATTGCGCCTGCTCCCATTCGTCGCGGGCCTCGGCGATCCGGTCGGCGCGGGACGAGACCAGGTTCCACCAGATGAACCGCGGCCCCACGGATTCGCCGCCCAGGGCCATGACCGTCGCATCGGTCAGCGCCGTCACAACCGGTTGTCCGACAGGGGAAAAGATCGCCATCCGGCCCGCGCTGACGGTCTGGCCGTCGACCTCGACCTGCCCCTCGACCACATAGATGGCCCGCTCCGCGTGGCCTGTGGGAAGGGCGGCCCGGGCGCCGGCCTGCAGCGCCCAGTGGATGTAGAACATCGGGGAATGGGTGGCGACCCGGGCCTGGGCGCCGTGCGCCTCCCCCGCGATCAGCCGGGCGAACAGCCCCCCTGATTCGTAGGACAGAAGATCGTCGCCCTCATGATGAGCGAAGGCCGGCGCCACCTCCTCGGCCTCGGCCGGGAGGGCCACCCAGGCCTGCAGCCCGTGCATCACCGCACCCGTGGCCCGCAGGGACGGATCGGTCCGCTCGGAATGGACGATGCCGCGCCCGGCGGTCATCCAGTTCACCTCCCCGGGACGGATGACCTGCTTCACGCCCAGACTGTCCCTGTGGGTCATCTCGCCGGTGAGCAGATAGGTCACGGTGGACAGGCCGATATGGGGATGGGGCCGGACGTCGAGCCCCTGCCCCGGCGCGAAGGTCGCAGGCCCCATGTGATCGAAGAAGATGAACGGGCCCACCATCCGATGGGTCGGAAACGGCAGGACGCGCCCGACCTCGAACCCGCCCAGGTCCCGGCGACGGCCTTCGATGACAAGATCGATCATGGGGTGAACCTCCGGGCATGGGTGAGACGCCGGAAGCTTAACACGTCAGACGGGAGAGACGAGCCCGAGGGGAACCGCGGTGGTGGATTTCACCGAGCGCATCACGATCCGGCTGACCACGTTGGACACCAGTCCCAGGGACAGGATGTGGTCCCGCAGGAACTCGTCGAAAGTGTGCATGTCCCGGGTGACGATGCGCAGGACATAGTCCTCCCCGCCCGTCACCGTGGCGCAGTGGGTCACCTCCGGCCAGCGGGCGACCTCGCGCTCGAAGGCCTCCAGATTCTCTCGGGTCGGCAGGCTGAGCTTCACGGTGGCGTAGACCTCGAATCCCAGGCCCAGCTTCTCCTGGTCCAGCAGGGTGACCCGGCGCTGGATCACGCCGATGTCCTCCAGCCGCTTGATTCGCCGCCAGCAGGGGGAGGACGACAGCCCCACCCGCTCCGCGATTTCAGCCACGGACAGTCCCGCGTCGTTCTGGACCAGATCCAGGATTTTCGTGTCAACGGCGTCGAGCAGTTCCGACAATCTATCCCCCGAAATGCGGCGCGTGCATGAATTTTACCGGAATTGTGTAAAAACCCACGCGCTTCAGCAAGTTTCTTCCAACATTGTCGCGTTGATTGCAAGCTGTTACCTGAAAAGTGTGATCGCTGACGGCGGGCGCAGCCCGTCGGGACCGGACGAGGTCCCCGCAAACCCTGATGCCGCAATCGATCCCAAGCCCGATCCTCCCCCTCGCGCCGCCGCGGCTCGTCGTTCGCGGCGGAAACATGTCGTCGGCGTTAACCCTTAGAAAAGGTGAAGCACCCCCCATATGGCGAGGACAGCCGGTTCAGGGGTCGATCCACCATGCAGACGCGCAATCCTTTCCTCGACGAACTCGCCAAGACCATGGAGGGCGCCGCCAGCATCGCGCAGGCGGCTTCGGAGGAGGCCCGCGCCGCCGTGCGCGCCCAGGCCGACCGCTGGGTGGCGGAACTGGACCTCGTCCGGCGGGACGAGTTCGACGCCCTGCGCGATCGCCTGACCGCCGAAATCGAGGATCTCAAGGCGCAGTTAGCGAAACTTACCTTGGCTGGGGATATCGCTCGCCCGTCGGATGACGCCGGTTGAGCCAGCCGTGCAACTACGGATACGTTGAAGTCGGGATTGATTCCGTCGCTTGGCATTAACGCCTTCGCCGGCGTCCCACGGGGACCACGAGATGGATACGCGGCAGACAGAGGACGGTGAGTTCGGCTTCGACCCGCTAGATGTGGTCGAGCACGTGCTGACGGCGGAAAATCTCGAGTTCGACCGCACCGAGGACGGGGACCTGGCCTTCGCCCTCACCGGGGACTGGAAGGATTATGAACTGTGGTTCGCCTGGCGGCCGGAGGCGGACTGCCTGCAGCTCTGCCTGTCGCTGGACCTCAAGGCCGGCACGGCCCTGCGGGTGGAGAGCCATGAGCTCCTGTCCCTGATCAATCAACGGGTCTGGCTCGGCCATTTCGAGGTCTGGGCCGAGGACGGGGAAATCATCTTCCGCCACGCCATGGCCCTGCCCCCGGGGGAGCGTCCGACGCTGGCGCAGGCGGCGTCCATGATCGACGCGGCGGTCGAGGCGGCGGACCGGTTCTATCCGGCCTTCGACTTCCTGCTGAAGGGCTCCCGCTCTCCGGCGGACGCCATGGCCGCCTGCATGTTCGAGACTGTCGGCCACGCCTGATCCGGCGGTTCGGGCAGCGGCCCGGGCTACCCCCGGCGCATGATGAACTCGTGATCCAGGGTCGAGCCGACCGTGAACCTGTATTCGCCGACCTTGCGGAAGCCATCCTTCTCGTAGAAGCGCTGGGCGCGCTCGTTCAGCGACCAGACGCCCAGCCAGATGGTCTTGTAGCCCTGCGCCTCCAGCCAGCCGATGGCGGCCCGGTGCAGGGCCAGCCCCGCGCCGGAGCCCTGGGCCGACTTCAGCAGATAGATGCGCTTCAGCTCGCCGTCCTCCGGCCGGGCGTCGGCGTGCGGCAGTCCGTTGGGGCCGACGAGGGCGTAGCCCACCGGCTCGTCGTCCCGCTCTGCGATGAAATGCTGGAACGCCGGGTCCGCCAGATAGCCGGCGATCACCGGCTCCCCGTAGGCGCGGGGCACGAACTCGGCCAGATCCGCGTCGGAATAGCCGAGCTTGAAGCCCTCCACGAAGGTCTCGACGAAGGTCTGATGACCCATGCGGCTCAGCAGGGCGACGTCGGCGGCGGTGGCCGCGCGAATGGTGACGGGGGACATGGATCCGGCGCTCATGAATTGCGGGGTCAGGCCTCGGCGGCGCGGCGCCACTGGCCGCGGAAGGCGAGATAGAGGGCGATGGGCAGGGGGACGGCGATCAGGGCCGACCAGCCGCCCGCCACCGGATCGTCCAGCACCAGGGTGGCGATCAGGGTCGCCTGCACGCCGGTGGCCAGGATCGCGATCCAGGGAAACAGGGGCATGCGGTACGGCCGCGGCAGGTCCGGCTCCGCCAGCCTCAGGCGGATCGCGCTGACGCAGACCATCAGGATCGCCCCGATGCTCCAGGGCGCATAGATCCGCACGATCCACTTGTAGCCGCTGTCCGGGGCCAGGATGATCGAGACGATCACCATGGTCAGCGAGAGCGCCGACACCAGGCACAGGCTGGCGATCGGCGTGCCGCTGCGGGCGACGCGCATCAGGAACCGCGGCGCCACCCCGTCCCGGCCCATGGCGAAGGGCACGCGGGAGGCGGCCATGATCTGCAGGTTGACGATGGCCACGAGGGAGAACAGCCCCATGGCGGTGACGAAGGTGTTGGCCACCGGCCCCATCACCACGCCAGCTGCGTCCCCCACGGCAAAGGTCGAGCCGGCCAGCACCGAAGGCGGCAGCACGTTCAGGGCCGCGGCGTTGACCAGCACGTAGAGGACCGTGACCAGTCCGATGCCCCAGAAGGTGGCGCGGGCGACGTTGCGCTGGGGAT
>CAINOV010000359.1 GCA_903851655.1 uncultured Caulobacterales bacterium | reverse complement strand
TCAGCCACCCTGGGCGCGCCGGATGCGTCGGGCCGCCGGCCGTCCCTGTACGAACCGATCCATGGCTCCGCCCCGGACATCGCCGGTCAGGGGATCGCCAATCCCCTGGCCCAGATCCTGTCGACGGCGATGATGCTGCGCTACTCCCTCGACCGGGCGGCGGACGCCGACCTGGTGGAGCGCGCGGTGGTCACGGCGCTGGAGCGCGGCGCCCGCACCCGCGATCTGGGCGGGTCCCTGACCACGCGGCAGATGGGCGACGCCGTGCTGGCCGCGCTCGGCCAGGCCTAGACGGGAAAGCCGCGCGCCCGGGCGTCCAGGATGGCGCAGGCGATGTGATAGAGGGAGCTGGCGGGGGACGGCTCGGCCACGAAGGTTCCGTCCGCCAGCAGCTTGTCCCGCCATAGCCCCGGGATCGGGGTCTGCAGATAGAGCCAGAGCCCCTGGGCGCCCGCCGCCGCCTCGGCGGCGTGGAAGGCGCGTTCGTCCTCGGTGGCGGCGAACTGTCCGAGGATGGCCGCCGCCTTGATCCGCTCGGTCTGGGGCCAAAGGCGCGCCCGGTCGCTGACCACGGCGAGGTCGGTGGAGATGGCGTCCATGGCCACGCCGCGGACGGGGTCGACGCCATGGGCCACGCCCAGCGCCTGCAGCCGCCGGGCGGCTGCGGCGGCGTCCTCTCGGCCCCGCAGCTTCGCCCAGCGCATCAGGAGCCAGGCCCATTCGAACAGATGACCCGGTTCCACCCGCCGCCCGTCCTCGCCCGGCGCCGGCCGCCACTCGGCGTCGAAGAATTCCAGCAGCGCGCCGGATGCGGGATCGATGAAGCGCGACAGGGCCAGCTCGCCGATGGCGTCCGCCTGGTCCGTCCAGCGCCGGCCCCGGGGATCGGCGCCCATGACCGCCTCCCAGGCCAGCGACGCTTCGAACAGGTGCATGTGGGCGTTGGCCTGATAGGGGTGGTCGTCCCGCTCGACGAACCCTCCCGCCGGATTGCGCCAGTCCGCGAGCAGCTGGTCGTGAAGCTGTTCGGCGGCCCGGGCCTGGCGGTCGGCGTCCAGACCGATTCCGGCGGCGGCGGCCAGGGCGAACAGACAGAAGGCCTGGTCATAAAGAATCACGCTGTTGTCCAGGGGCTCGCCCAGCGGCGTCAGGGTCGCGCGGATCAGGCCGTCCGGGCGCAGGAAGCGTGTCTGCAGGTAGGCCAGGCCGTGGGCGGCGGCCTCGCGCCACGGGCCAGGCAGTCCCGCCTCGGCGGCGGTGGCGTAGACGAAGATCTGCCGGCCGATGACCCGGGCGCGGCGGTTCTCGCCGGCGGGCTCGGCGTCGGCTCCGAGGGACTCGTGGAACCCGCCATGGACGTGGTCGGCGCCCTTGCTCCACCAGAGCGGCAGGGCGTCGGTCTGCAGCCAGTCCAGAAGTGTCGGCATGGGGGCGGCTCCTCGGCGTCGCGCGGATGTTGAGGCGATCAGGTACCACCTTCCTTCGACCGGATGGTTAAGCCGTTTTTGATCTGCCGCGAAAAAATGCTGAAACCCGCCGCCGGGTCTCTGCTATGGGCGTGTGATGACCCGCTTCCAGTCTTCGACGCCCCTCCGCGGCGCCGTGATCTTCGATCGCGACGGCGTCCTCAACCAGGACGTCGGATACGCCTACCGGCCGGACCAGATCGTCTGGACGCCCGGCGCCCGCGACGCGGTGAAGGCGGTCAACGACGCAGGCCTGCTGGCCTTTGTCGCCACCAACCAGTCCGGCGTCGCCCGCGGTCTCTACACCGAAGCGGACGTGGCGGCGCTGCACGGGTGGATGAACGGCGAGCTGGCGAAGGGCGGCGCGCGGATCGACGCCTTCGTCTATTCGCCCTATCTGCCCGACGCCCCGATCGAGGCCTATCGCCGGGACAGCGACTGCCGCAAGCCCGGGCCGGGCATGATCCGCGCCCTGCTGGCGGACTGGCCCGTCGACCCCGCCCGCGCCTGCATGATCGGCGACCGGGAGACCGACCTGGCCGCCGCCCGCGCCGCCGGCGTCCGGGGCGTGCTGTTCACCGGAGGCGACCTGCGCCCGGTGGTCGCGCAGGTGATCGACAGCCTCAGGGCCTGAGCGCGCCCCCGGCGGCGATCATCGCCGCCCGCTCCTCCGCCGTCAGCACCCGCCACCGCCCCGCGGGCAGGTCCCCCAGCCGCAGCGGCCCGATCCGGGTGCGCAGCAGATCCACGACCTTCAGGTCCACCAGCTCGCACATGCGCCGGATCTGACGGTTGCGGCCCTCCGTCAGGACGAATTTCAGCACCTGCTCGCCAGCAAAGCTGACCTGGGCCGGGCGCAGCTGCCGGCCGTCCAGGGCCAGTCCGTGCCGCAGCAGGGCCAGCCGCTGGGTCGTGACGCGGCCCTCGACGCGGACGAGGTATTCCTTGTCCATCTCGGAGTTGGGACCGATCACGGCCTTGGCCACGACGCCGTCCTCGGACAGCAGCAGAAGGCCTCGGCTATCCATGTCCAGCCGGCCCACGGGGGGCAGGCTCATCCGGCTGTCGGGGATGAAGGGCGCCTCGCCCACCAGCGTCCGGGCCGTCAGCAGGCGCACGGCGGGGATCAGCCCGGGCTCCGGCTGGCCGGACACATAGCCCACAGGCTTGTGCAGCACGACGGACAGGCGGGTCTCCAGCCGGGCGGCGCCCCGGTCCGCCAGGGTCAGGGTCTGACCGCGGGAAATCTTGCGTCCGACATCGTCCACCCGCGCGCCATCGATGGAGACCAGTCCGTCGGCGATCAGCGCCTCGGCTTCCCGGCGGGAGCAGACGCCGGACTGGGCCAGCCACCGGTTCACACGCTGCGGCTCGTCCTCGTCATAGGTCCGGGTCCAGCTCACGGGCGTCAGGCCAGGATCGTCCGGGTGATCTGGTCGATCCGGGTCACGCCGGACAGGGCCATGGCCACCTTCATCTCCGCGGCGATCAGGGCCAACACCCGGGCGACGCCGGCCTCCCCGTCCACGGCCAGGGCGTTCACCCACGCCCGTCCGATCATCACCCCCTCCGCCCCGGAGGCCAGCATGCGGACCACGTCGAGACCGGAGCGGACACCGCCGTCCGCCAGCACCGTCAGACCGTCCCCCACTGCGTCGCGCACCCGCGGCAGCGCGCGGATGGTCGACGGCGCGCCATCCAGCTGGCGCCCTCCGTGATTGGAGACGACAATCCCGTCGGCGCCCAGCCGCACCGCCTCCCGCGCATCCTCCGGATCCAGGATCCCCTTGACGATCAACGGCCCGGTCCACTCCGCCCGGATCCAGTCCAGGTCCGCCCAGGTGATCGAGGGATCGAAGTTGGCGGAGATCCAGCCGAAGAAATCCAGCAGACCGGTCTTGCCCTTCAGCATCGGCGCCACATTCCCGAGGACATGGGGACCGCCCCTCAGGCCCACGTCCAGGGCCCAGCCGGGATGCTGCGCCACCTGCCACATCCGACGCGCGGCGCCGGACAGGCCTGCCGCTCCAGCCAGACCGGACCGCAGGTCGCGGTACCGGGCGCCGGGGACGGGCAGGTCCACGGTGAAGACCAGGGCTGAACACCCCGCCTCCCGCGCCCGGGCCAGCAGGTCGCGCATGAACCCGCGGTCGCGCAGCACATAGAGCTGGAACCAGAAGGGGCGGGTCACCGCCGCCGCCACCTCCGCGATCGGGCAGACGCCGACCGTGGACAGGGTGAAGGGAATTCCCGCCGCCTCGGCCGCCCGGGCCGCCTGGGTCTCCCCGCGCCGGGCGTACATGCCCGCCAACCCGACCGGGGCCAGCGCCACGGGAAGCGCTAAGGACTGGCCGAACAGAGTGGTCTGGAGATCGATGTCGGACACGTCGCGCAGCACCCGCTGGCGGATTTCCAGCGCCTGGAGATCCTCGACATTCCGCCTCAGCGTGGTTTCGGCGTAGCTGCCGCCGTCGAGATAGTCGAACAGGAACCGGGGCAGCCGCCGCTGGGCGGCGGCGCGATAGTCGCTGATGGCGGCGGCCTTCATCGAAGTCTCCCGGCGTTGACGCGCCCATGGTCTAGCGCGGTTCGGCGGGGACGCAACAGAGACCGCACCGGCGAAGACGGAACCGGACAGATCGACTGCAACTTAACCGTTTGTTTGAGGAGCCGGTGTAACTGTCCGGTGTGTGATGCGGTTCATGGCCTCCATTTCGGGGCGACCGAGCAAGGTAATGCGGATGTCGGCTGTTTCGGCCCTGCACAAGGCGACCTCTCCCCTTCGACGCGGCGCCCCGCCTGACAATTCACACCAAACGATTGCAGCCCTGATGAAGGCCTATCCCCGGGAAGCGGCCATCCACAAGGCGATCATCACCAAGCGCGGCACCGGCGTCGCCGGGTCCTGGCAGAAGTTCGAACAATTCCTGGCGGACCTGGGACCCGCGCCGGACGACGACCACGAACTGCGGTTCATCTACGCGGACTCCTTTGTTTACGGTCCGGGGCTGGTGGAGTGGGTCAAGCGGGATGCGCCCAAGGCCTACAAGCCGCGGCCGACCCCGCCGACGGAACAGTACTCCCAGTGGGCGCAGGTGAATGGCAAGCCCGTCAGCTATTCGGAGTTCGTCAAGAGCGCGGGCGGCACCTTCAAGGAGCTGGCGCCGGTTCTGAACGCCCAGGTCACGCCGGACCAGATCCTGGACCAGAAGGCCACCGCCGAGCGGCACATCAATCGCGACGCCTCCTGGCTGCCGGCCCAACCGGAACGTCGGGACGCGTTTCTGGCGGCCTACCGCTTGTGGCACATGCAGGTGCTGCCGCGGTTCGCCGATGCGGCGACGCCGGAATTCCTGTTCCTGTTCATCGCCATCGGCCAGTTGATGAAGGCCCGCGACGACCTGAACGCGATCGGCCTGTTCTCCAAGACGATGAACGCCCAGAAGCAGCAGCGCGAGGACCAGCCCGCCTGGAAACGCTATTGCGAGCTGCTGCCCAAGGCGCAGGCGGCGCTCGCGACGATCCCCACCTACAACAGCTATTCCCTGTTCAACGAACTCGACGAACTGCATCCGCGGATCACGGCGGCGGAACAGCGCTTCCGCGGCGTGACGGTGAAACCCGGCCAGCGTTGACCGACGCCCTCGGTGAACCGGGTCGGCGGCCCACCAAGTAGCATCCTATCGCTATGGTTAGCGCCCTATGAATCGCGGAGCGCCCATACGACGCGCGCGAACGGACCGCGTCCGGGCCGCGGGCGGGGGAGCCCGCGGTCCGCGGCGACGTCCGAGGTCGCCCTCAGCCATCCACAGGCCTGTGGACAGGCTGCGGGGCGGCGGATCACAGGGCGATCAGCGGGCGGAACACGCCGCCTGATTTCAGGTCCGCCAGGGCCTGATTGATCTCGTCAAGGGCGTAAGGCGCCGACAGCAGCCGATCCAGCGGCAGCCGGCCCCCGAGATACATCTGCGCGAACCGGGGAATGTCCCGCTCCGGCGCGCTGGCCCCGCCCCAGGTGCCCCGGAGGACCTTCCCCGACAGAAGGTCATGGGGATCGATGCGCAGGGTCTCGCCCGCCGGGGGATGCGACGCAAAGACGCAGACGCCGCCGAATTTCCGGGTGCTGTCGAACCCTTGCTCGATGGTCCGGACACGACCGGCGGCCTCGATCACATAGTCCGCGCCCTGACCGCCGGTCAGCGCCCGGATCGCCGTCACCGGGTCCTCCCGGCTGGCGTCGATCACCGCCGTGGCCCCGCAATCCCGGGCCATGGCGAGTTTCTGCGGCGAGATATCCACGGCGATCACCGGATCGCAGCCGGATCCGGCGAGGGCCATCAGCGCCGTCAGCCCGATTCCTCCCAGACCAAAGACCGCCGCACTGGCGCCGGGCGCCGGGTTGATCTCGTTGAGCGCGAGGCCCGCTCCCGTGGGCACGGCGCATCCGAACAGCACGCCGACGGCGTCGGACACGCCCTCGGGCAGCAGGGTGCAACGGTTCTCCGACACCAGGGCGTGGGTGTTGAAGGTCGTCACCGCGCCGGCGTTCAGGGTCGTGTCACGCCAGCGATAGGTGACCCCGCCGGCGTCGAGCCCGCGACCCTTGATCCAGCCGAGGACGACCCGGTCGCCCGGCGTCACCCGGGTGACGCCCTCCCCCACCGCCAGCACCCGTCCGACGCCCTCGTGTCCCAGGAGGTGGGGCAGATAGCGGTCGGGCCCGCGGGCGCCGCTGACCTCCATCAGCTGACTGTGACAGACGCCGGCATAGGCGAGGCGAACAAAGACCTCGCCGGCGCGCGGGGGCGGCGCCTCGATGTCCTCGAGGATTTTCAAGGGCGCGCCGCACGCGATCAGGACTGCCGCTTTCAAGCGCGATGACTCCAACTTCCCTTGAACCTGATCTAAACTACTGACGAATCTTGAAAAATGCGCAAGCCGGGAATTCCGTCGCAGGTCGGCCTCCCCCTTTCGCCACAGCACAGGCCCGACCCTATGGCGCCGCAGCTCCAGAAGACCGCGCTGATTGCGGCGGTGTCCAGCGACATCGGCCGGGCCCTGGCCGACCTTTACCTGCGCGAGGGCTGGCAGGTGATCGGAACCCACCGATCGGCCACGCCGCCGGCGGAACTGACAGGCCGCGACGACGTGACCCTGATCCCGTGCGACCTGTCCCGGGACGAGGACCTGGCGCAGGCCCACGCCGTCCTGAAACGGACCGGACGGACCTGGGACCTGTTCATCTCGGCGGTGGGACAGTTGGATCCGATCGGCGACTTCCTCGACTGTGACCGGCAGGCGTGGCTGGAGTCGGTGGCGGTCAACGGCGCGCGGCAGCTGGGCCTGTTGCACGCCATGGCCCCGTTGCGGCGCGCGGCGCCCCTGGCGCAGGTGGCGTTCCTGGTCGGCGGCGCCATCAGCCGCGCATTCCCGGCCTATTCCGCCTACTCCCTCGGAAAGGTGCAGCTCGTGAAGTTCTGCGAGCTGCTGCACGACGAAGCGCCGGACATCCACGCCGTGGCGGTGGGCACTGGATGGGTCGCCACCCGGATCCACGCCCAGACCCTCGCCGCCGGCGACCGCGCAGGCGATAATCTGGACCGGACCCGGGACTTCCTCTCGCGCCAGGACACCGGAACGCCCATGGAAGACATCAAGGCGACCCTGGACTGGTGCTTCGCCCAGCCCCGGGACGTGACCGGCGGCCGGAACATCTCCGTCGTGCACGACCCCTGGCGCAATGGCGGCGACGCCCTGGCCAGGGCCCTGTCGGCCTCGCCGGAGGCGTTCCGCCTGCGCCGGGCGGCGGCGGGGGACCTCACCCCATGAAGCTCGCCGACTATGTGATCCGGTTCCTGGCCGATCGGGGCGTCACCCACCTGTTCGGCATGTCCGGCGGGGCCGCCGTCCACCTGTTCGACGCCGCCGACCGCTGTCCGGACCTGGACTATGTCTGCTCCCAGCACGAGCAGAGCGCGGCCATGTCAGCGGACGGCTACGCCCGCATCACCGGACGGATGGGGGTTGCCGTCACCACCAGCGGGCCGGGCGCCACCAACCTGCTCACGGGCGTCTGCTGCTCGTATTTCGACTCTGTTCCGACCCTGATGCTCACCGGCCAGGTGGCGACGCACCGGCTGAAGGGCGACCGGCCGATCCGCCAGCTTGGATTTCAGGAGACCGATGTCCTGTCGGTCTTCCACAGCGTCACCAAATACGCAGCCCTGGTCCGCCGGGCGGAGGATATCCGCTTTCATCTCGAGGCCGCCTGGCACTGGGCCTTCGAGGGTCGCCCCGGTCCGGTGCTGATCGACCTTCCCGACGACCTGCAGCGGGCCGAGATCGACCCGGACACCCTGGTCGGGTTCACTCCGCCTGCGCCTGACCCCGGGGACGACGGCGCCCTGACGCAGGGGCTGGACGCCCTCGCCCGCGCGGTGACGCGGTCGCGGCGCGGGGTCCTGGTGCTGGGCGGCGGCCTGTCGACCCCGCGGATCGGCCCGGAGCTGCGCCGCCTGATCGACACCCTGGGCCTTCCGGTCCTGCAGACCTGGGCGGGCCTGGACCTGCTGCCCGGGGACCACCCCCTGCAGGTGGGAAGTTTCGGCGTCTATGCCCCCCGGCTCGGCAATTTCGTCATCCAGAACGCCGACCTTGTCGTTTGCCTGGGAACGCGCCTGTCCCAGAACGTCACCGGCGGCCTGCTCGACACCTTCGCCCGCGAGGCCGAGATCGCCTGCGTCGACGTCGACCCGGGCGAGCTCGCCAAGTTCGACGGACGCGGGATCGCCATCACCCACCGCATCCGCGCCCGGCTGGCGACGGCGATCCCCCTGCTGCACGCCGCGGTCCGTCGCCATGGAGCTCCCGATGTCGCCGACTGGCGCGCCCGGATCGCTCATTGGCGCGCGGCCCTGCCCGACGATTTCGCCCCGGCCGGCGCGCGGCGGGCGGGCGAGGTCGACGCCTATGTCTTCGTCGCAGCCCTGTCCCGGGCCCTGCCCGAGGACGAGGCCATCTTCGTCGACACCGGCGGCAACCTGACCTGGACCTGCAACGGCCTGGCGCTGAAATCCGGTCAGCGACTCATCTCGGCGTGGAACAACACGCCGATGGGCTACGCCCTCCCCGCCGCCATCGGCGCGGCGGTGAGCGACCGGGCGCGGCCGGTGACCTGCATCATCGGCGACGGCGGCCTGATGATCTGCCTGGCGGAGCTGGCGACGGCGGTGCGCCAGTCCCTGAAGCTGCGAATCATCGTGTTCGACAACGGCGGGCACGGCATCCAGAAGCAGACCCTGGAAACCTGGCTCGGCGGACGGTACGTGGCCGTGGACAGCGCCAGCGGCCTCGCCTTGCCCTGCATTCCGGATGTGGCCAGGGCCATGGGCCTGCCGGTCATCGAGATCGACGACGAGGATGCGATCGCGGAGCGCCTGGAGCAGGTCTATGGCATGGATGGGCCGGTGCTCTGCAATGTCCGGATCCGCCCGGACCAGAAGCTGTATCCGGTGCTGAAGTTCGGCGCGGCGCTGGAGGACCAGCTGCCGCCCCTCGACCCGGACTTTCTTCGCCGGGAAATGGTCGTCCCGCCGCGTCGGGCCTCCCCCTCGGTCGCGGACGGCACCCCCGGCGTCTGACCGGCGTCGTCAGAACGGCCCTCGAAACCAGTCCCCCGGCACATCATGGGGAAAGCGGCGCGCAGCGACCAGCGGCGTCGTGTCCGTGGATCGCCCCAGCATCTCGGCGATGGCGGCGGCGATGTGCTCGGCCCGGACGTGGTAGGCGGCGGTCAGGGCCGGACTGGTTGCTTCCGGCGCGTCGGGCATGGCCAGCCGCCGCGGGGGGGCCCTGAGATCACCCCAGAGCCGGGTGGCGGCGTGGGCAATGATCTCGCCGGCGACACCGCCCGTCTCCTGTCCGGCATCCACCACCAGCAGTCGGCCCGTGCGCCGGACCGAGGCGTCGATGGCGGGCCAGTCGATCGGATTGAGGCTGCGCAGGTCCAGAAGATCGCAGGACAGGCCCTCCCGCGCCAGGTGATCCACGGCGTGCGCCGCCTCCAGGCTCATCAGCGACATGGCGACCACGGTCACATCGGCGCCCGCCCGCAGGCGACGAGCCTGTCCGAAGGGGATCCTGTAGAAACCCTCCGGCGCCTCGCCCGTCACATTGTGCAGCCACCGGTGCTCGAGGAAGATCACCGGATCCTCTCCGAAGATGGCGTTCAGCAGCAGTCCCTTGGCGTCCTCGGGCGTGGTCGGCGCCACAACGCACAGGCCGGGGACATGCGCGAACCAGGACTGCAGGTTCTGCGAGTGGGTGGGTCCCTGGCCCCAGCCCCGGCCGAGGATCATCCGGATCGTCAGCGGCACGGACCCGCGACCGCCGAACATGAAGCGCCACTTGGCGGCGTTGTTGACGATCTGGTCGAGGGACAGGAGCGCGAAATCCAGCCGCTGATGGGTCAGGACCGGGCGCAAGCCCCCCAGCGCCGCGCCGACACCGATGCCGGTCATGGCGTTTTCGGACGTCGGCATGTCGAACACACGATCCGCCCCGAAGGTCGCCTGCAGCCCCAGCGTCGTCCCGAACACGCCCTTCGGATCGGGCGTTCCCAGCCCGTAGACCAGCACCGCCGGATCCCGGGCCAAGGCGACGGCGAGGGCGTCGCGGATCGCTTCGCCGTAGGTCATCGACGGCATGCCGCGACCTCCGGCGACCAGATGTCGGTGAAGGCGGCCTCGGGGCCCGGAAAGGGCGAGGCGTCGGCGAACGCGAAGGCGGCGTCGACCTCGTCCTTGATCGCCCCGCTGGTCGCCGCAAGCCAGGCATTGTCGATCCCGCCGCCCGCCAGAAGCTGGCGGGTGAGCCGGGCGATGGGGTCCAGGGCCCGCCAGGCCTCGAATTCCGCGGGGGACCGATAGCCGATGTCGTTGTCGAACATCGGCCCGCAGTGCTCCCGCCAGCGATAGGTCGCCAGTTCCACGAACTGGGGTCCCTCACCCCGGCGGATGCGCGCCGCCGCGGCGGCGATGAGGTCGTGGCTCGCCAGCACGTCATTGCCGTCCCCGGCGGTCGCGTTGAGTCCCATGGCCGACGCCGCCTCCGCAAGGGAGCGGCCGGCGGGCTGCCGCACCGAGAGGGGCGAATAGACGGAATAGAGGTTGTTCTCGCACAGGAACAGAACCGGAAGCCGGCGGAGGGCGGCGAAGTTCGCGGACTCGTAAAAGACTCCCGTCTCCAGCACCGCGTCGCCGATGAATACGCAGACCATCTCGCCGCGCCCGGCCAGTTGGCGGGCCAGGGCCAGACCCACGCCCACGGGCACGGTCCCGCCGACAATGGCGGTGGATCCGACGAAGCCGGCGGACAGGTCCGTCAGATGCATGGACCCGCCCTTGCCGCTGCAGCACCCCGTCGCCTTGCCATGGATCTCGGCGATCATGGCCTTGAGGTCCCCGCCCTTGGCGAGATAGTGGGCGTGGGCGCGATGGCCGCTGACCGCCAGATCCGTCGGAGCCAGCGCCGCGCCCGCGGCGGCGGCCGGCGCCTCCTGTCCGATCGACAGATGCACCGGACAGCGCATCTTCTGCTCGGCGTAGCGCTCGGCGATGGCCTCCTCCACGGCGCGGATCCGCAGCATGTCCCGCAGCAGCCGTTGCGGCAGGGTCGCCGTCACGGGATGAACCAGTAGAAGTCGCCCGAATAGCCGGCCTCGACAAAGAACCGCTTCCAGTCATCGCCATGCAGGATGGTCCGCGCGGTGAGGTTCCAGGCCTCCATCCGCAGCCGCTGCGTCTCGTCGAAATAGGCGTCCACCGTGACGAACGCGCCACGGACGGCGACCCGCTCGATCTCCCGCAGGGCCCGGGCGCAACCGTCCCGGTCCAGGTTGTGGATGGTGTTGATCGACACGACCACGTCGAACGACTTGTCCGGAAACGGCAGATCCGTCGCGCAGGCGACCGAGACGTGGTCGCGCATGTCATCGATGGCGTGGGCGATGGCGTAGTCGGAGACATCGACCCCCTTGACCTCCAGTCCCGGCACCGCCGCAGCGAAGTCGTGCATCATGAAACCCTTGGCGCAGCCCACATCCAGCAGTCGGTCCCCGGCCTTGAGGTCGAAATGTCGCTGGAAGGCCGGCGCCACCGGCGTCCAGAACCGGGGATTGTACGAGAAGCCGCCATATCCATGGGCCCGGTCGCCGTCGAAGAACTCGCGCCCGAACCGCCGGGCGATCTCGCGGTCCGCCTCGGTCTTGGCCTCGCCCCGCGCCTCCACGTTGCGCGGGGTGCGGGGATAGTCGGCGAGAAGGTCGATTTCCCGGCCCAGGGTCACGGTCATGGCTTGTGCTCGTAAGTCTGCGGCAGGGCCGCCAGGGTGTCGAGGTGGGCGTCGACCCAGGCGATGGTCTGATCGATCCCCGCCTCCAGCGGGATCTGGTCCCGCCAACCGAGTTCGCGGCGCAGCTTGTCGCTGTTCAGGCTGTAGACGGCGTCCTTGCCGCTTCGCTCGCCGACACTTTCCACGACGTCATCGATCCGGACCCCCAGCCGGTCGCAGATCAGCGCCACCAGCGCCCGGATGCTGATCAGCTTCGGGGTGGAGATGTGATAGGCCTCGCCCAGCCGCCCGTTCAGGGCGATCCGCAGGGTGGCGTCGGACACGTCGTCGATGTGGATGAAAGATCGCTCGGACGCGCCGCCGCCGTGCAGGGCAAGCCTGCGGCCGAGGCGGACGCAGAGGATCGCCCGGGGAATGATCCGGTAAAGCTGTTGCCCCGGGCCGTAGACATTGGCCGCCCGGGTATAGACCACCGGAAATCCATAGGTGGTGTGAAAGGTCCGCAGGCTCATGTCCGCCGCCGCCCGGGACACGGCGTAGGGCGTGCTCGGGTTGAACGGCGCGGTTTCCGTCACATCGCCGGCCGTGGCCCCGTAGACCTCCGGCGTGGACACGTGCACGTAACGCGCGATGAACGGCATCCGCCGCAGCGCCTCGTGCAGGCGGACCGTGGCGACCACATTGGTGCTGAACCAGTGATCCGGGTGATCCCAGCTTTCGGCCACCATGCTCTGGGCGGCGAAGTTCACCACATGGCTGGGCCGGACCGCCTGCAGGAGGTCGGCAAGCGCCGCCAGATCATGGTTGAGATCCAGCTGATGGAAGCGGAACGTCCCCCGCGCCGGGCCCCAGCGATAGGGCAGCAGCGCGCGGTGCGGCTCCGGCGACCGGCTGACCCCCACGACCGCGTGGCCGTCGTCGAGCAGTCGGCGCACGAAGCTCGCGCCGGAGAACGAATTGCTGCCGATCACGGCGAAGGTCGCGGGCGCCGTCACCGGGTCAGCCCTCGCCCGCGGACTGCAGGCTCAGCCACTGCATCGCCATGTGGCCGACCATGAGCTGCAGGTCCTCGGAGATCTGCATGTCGTCCACGGGGAAGTGGATGGGCGTGTCCAGCATCGCCTTCGCCCGCCCGCCGGAGAACCCAAGGACGCCGAAGGTGCGCATGCCCAGGGCGGCCCCGGTCTCGATCGCCTTCAGGATATTGGGGGAATTGCCCGAACCGGACAGCACGATCAGGATGTCGCCCGGCGCTGCGAACACCGAGAGCTGCAGGGAAAAGACCTGCGAATAGTCCGTGTCGTTGGCCAGACAGGTCAGCACCGCCGTATTGGCCGCGAGGGCGTGGGCGCGCAATCCGGGGCGGCGACCGCCAGCGGCGCCGTAGACGAAGTCGTTCGCCAGGTGGACCGCATTGCCGGCGCTGCCGCCGTTGCCGCAGAGATAGACGGACCGCCCCTCCGCCCAGCAGGTCCGGAGGGCCTCGGCCAGCTCGGCCACAGGCGCCAGATCCGCGGCATCCAGCACCGCCTGGAGTCTCTGGCGATAGGCGGCGAAGACGACGAGAGGCGACATCGGATCGGTCATGCGACCCGCGCCTGCTGCATCCAGCGCAGATTGTGCCAGCGGTCCTCGTCCCGCAGCTCACCCCGCTGATAGGCCGCGACGATCTCGTTGATCGCATCGTGGATGGTCTTCTTCGGCCGGAACCCCGTCGCCAGCAGCTTGTCGGAATTCTGCCGGTAGGACCGCGGGTCCTGGGACGGGGTGACGATGATCTCGGCGCCGAGACTGTGCGCCACCTGCTCGGCGATCTCGCGGATCGACAGGTTCTCGAAGCCGGCGTTGTAGACGCCGGTCAGCTCCGGACGGCCGAGGAGGTAGACATAGAGATCGGTGATGTCGTCGATATGGATGTTGGGCCGGACCTGATCTCCGCCGAACACCGTGATCCGACCATGGGTCAGGGCCTGCATGGTCAGCATGTTGACGGACACGTCCAGCCGCATCCGGGGGCTTAAGCCGCAGACGGTCGCCGGCCGGACGATCTGCACCGCCATCTGGTCCGCATAACTCAGCAGGACGCGCTCGGCGACCATCTTGGTCTTGTTGTATTCGGTCAGGGGGTCGAGCTCGAGGTCCTCGGTGATCTGGGCCTCGCTCTTGACGCCATAGACGCTCCCCGACGAGGCGTAGATCATCTGGCGCACCCCGGCGCGGACGGCCCGGTCCGCCAGCCGCATCGTGGCCAGAGCGCTGATCTCCCAGGTCAGCTTCGGATCCAGGTCGCCGCAGGGATCATTGGCGACGGACGCAAGATGGATGATCGCCTCGACCCCCTCCAGCAGCGCCGGAGGCGGGTCGCGGACATCGCCTCGGATCACCTCCAGAGTCCCGTGGGGCGTCAGGCCGTTGCCGAACCACTGGATGTCCAGCGCCGTGACCGCATGGCCGAGGGCCAGCAGTTTTGGAACAAGAACCGAGCCCTTGTAGCCGCACGCGCCCGTGACCAGGATTTTCACCGCCGCTGCTCCCGCCCGATCGACACGCGTCTGGTTCGCGCCATCTCTTCGCCTTAGGCGGATTCTGGACGCCGTGCGACCGCTAAGCCCGTTCGCGCCGAGCGCAGCGCGCTCTGGGCTTCGGCGAGGGCCGCAGGCGTGCCGATATCCATGAAGACCCCCGTGTGTTCGACGGCCAGCACGCGGGGCAACAACCCCGGAATGACCTCGGTCGACAGGTCGCACACGGCGCACCCCAGGGCGGCAATACGCGCCAGCACGTCAGGCTCGAACACATAGACCGCGCCGTTGGCCAGATTGCCGGGCGGGTCCTGAACCTTCTCGTGGAAGGCGACCACGTGGTTACGGGCGTCAAGCTCCAGAATACCGCAACTGCGAGGGGTCGGCGTCCGGAACGCGAAGAGGCTGGCGACCACGTCGGGCGCAGCCCGGCGATGGGCGTCGATCAGCCGCAGGGGATCTGCATCTGTGAAATTGTCCGCATGCGCCACGAACACCGCCTCGCCACCGATCCAGTCGCGGTGCGCGTTCAGGGTTCCGGCGGTTCCCAGCAGCCGGGGCTCATGCGCCAGGTCGATCCGTCCGGACCAGGGGCTCGACCGGACAAACTGCTCCACGACCCCCGCCAGATGGTGCGTATTGACGAGGACCCGCTCCATTTGCGCGTCGCCCAGGAGGGCGTCCAGCCAGTAGGCGAGCAGCGGTCGGCCGCAGATCGGCGCCAGACACTTGGGCACGGTGTCGGTCAGCGGCTTCAGGCGCGAGCCCAGTCCCGCGGCCAGCAGCACCGCCCTCACGGCGGCGCCTCGTGCACGATGTTCGCCGGATTGGCCAGTTCCTGCAGCAGGTCCCGCGCCGTCAGCTGGGTGTTGCCGACCCGCGACACCTGCAGCGCCGCGGCGATCGAGCCGAGATAGGCGGCCTGCCAGATGTCCACTCCGCCGCACAGCGCCATGGCCGCGCAGGTGAAGAAGCTGTCGCCGGCCCCGGCCACGTCGCGCGGCGCGGTGTTGAACGCCGGGAGCGTGTCTGTGCGGTAGACGCCGCCCCGGGGCGCATGGACCAGCAGCCCGTCGCCGCCCAGGGTGATCACAAGGTTCTCGGCGGCGCTGACCTGCTGCAGGCGCTCGGCGATGTGGATCAGGCCGGCCTCGCTCTCCCGCAAGGCCAGCCGGACCTCATGCTCTGTGGGCGTCACCAGCGACATCCCCCGAAACCGGGAAATGTCCGACATCTGGGACGAAGCCTGGCTGTCCGCGGCCATCATGACGCCCAGCTCCCGGCACGCCTCGGTGATCGGGTCCACCACCGCCTGGGCCAGACAGCCATAGTTGAAATCGGAGAACAGCAGCAGATCGGCGTCGCGCACCGCATCCATCGCCGACCCGGCGAGCTGGGTCTGCAGCGCCGGTCCCACCGACTGCTGGCTGAGATGGTTCACCCGCAGAAGGGTCTTGCCCGACGCGCGGAACCGCTGCTTCAGGGTGGTCGGGCGGGTGGTGTCGGTGAAGATCTCCAGTTCGACGCCCCGCTCCGCCAGCTCGGTCCGCGCGAGCTCGGCGGGGGCGTCATCTCCCGCCACGCTGATGAAGCGGACCTGCGCCCCCAGGCCCCGGGCGTGCGCCGCGACGATGCCGGCCCCGCCGACGAACCGCTTGCTGCTGACCGGCGTGACCACCAGGGTCGGGTCCTCGCGGGACATGCCGAGGGGGTCGCAGTTGATGTAGTCGTCGACGATCAGGTCGCCGATCACCACGACCCGCAGCCGGTGGAAGGACTCCACGGCCATCAGAAGGCTCAGGATGTCGAAGCCGTTTCGGCGCAGATAGTCCGCCGGCTTGAAGATCGAGGCGGTCGCACGCCGGCCGCGATCCGGCGACAGGGCCTCCGCCGCCGACGAGCGGACGTCTCCGGACGTGAACATCAGCACGCCGCCATAGGCGTCCAGCACCGGCTTCTCCGGATTGTACACGCCCTCATACTCACGGCCCTTGACGACGACCTCCGGCCTCAGCCGGGCGATGAAGGTCTCGGCGTCTTCCGCCAGTGGCACGGCGTGATGCACCAGGCTGATGGCGGCGACGTCGTCCAGGCGGTCCGCCTGCGGGACCGTCACCCCTTCCTTGCCGTCCGGATTGACTCCCACCACCAGCCGCCCGCCCAGCTGGGCGGCGAAGCGGAACAGGCGCAGATGGCCAGGGTGCAGGACATTGAAGTTGCCGGAGATGAAGTAGATCGGCGCGTCGCCCGCCTGCGATCGCACCTCGTGCGCCAGCGCCGCCATCGCCCGCGCCGGGTCATCGATCCTCGGAAGGGGCTGAGCGGCCAAGTTCGGCTCCTGACGGCTGCGGGCACAGGGATTGCGGGCGTGTCAGCCCCCAAGACAAGGCGGTCGGTGCGCTCACCCGACGCAATGGCGGCGGAGAGGCGAATATTGCTAACTTCTGATTGACACTGAGTCGGGATGTTCGGGCAAAACCCCGCTGCAATACTGCGGAAGTCCTCGAATCGGCCGGCAGCGCGGCGCGGGGTCGGACCTGCGCCCGCAGGCGAAGGAAAGGGTGGCGGATGGATGACGTCTCGGGACTTCGGGGTCAGCTCCTCGATCTGAGGCAAGCGCTGGTGAGCGGCTGCGAGGATCACTGGATCCTGATGGCCCCGAGCTCCCTCGGCGAGCTGGCCATGATCTGCAGCCTCGCCAATGGCTTTCGCCGCTGTCATGGCGGCAAGGTCTGCATCGTGGTCGACGCCGCGAAGGTCCCGTTGCTGTCCCTGTTTCCCGGTCGCTTCGACGTCATCAAGCGCGCGCCGATCGGCGCCATGCGGGCGCTGACCACGCACGGCGTCGTCGATCGGCTGAGGTTCGAACGCGGCGAGCCCCAGAACCTCTGGATCAACCAGAACGGAGATGGTCGGGGACTTTCCCTCTACGACCTCTACGTCCAGCACCCGGGCCGCGGCGGACTGAGCTTTGACGACATGACGCGATACGCCATGCATCTGCCGTGGGAGACGCCCCTGGACCGCGGGGCCATCAGCCTGAACCTGCAGATCGAGGCCGCCATGCTCGCCGACGCCCATGGCGTGACGCCGGGCCGGTCCGTGGTGCTGTTTCCGGCGAACAACACCAACAAGCCGGCGGACGCGGCGTTCTGGCGCGAACTGGCCGCCGCATTCATCGACCAGGGCAAGGACGTGTTCTACTGCGTCCAGGGCGGCCTCTTCCAGCCGCCCGGCCTCGACATCCCCGGTCGCCAGCTGCACCTCAGCCCCAGCCAGGCGGTCGCCGTTTGCGACATCGCCGGCCACATGGTCTCCGGCGCCAACGGGCTCGTCCTCCTGTCGCTGTTGACCCGCACCCGCTTCGCCATGGATGTCCTGCTGGCCGACGCCGCGTGCGTCCGGGGCGTCGGAGATTTTCGGCCGATCGATCCGCGCACCGCCTCGACCGTCGCCTGCGCACCGGCGGTCGTCGACGACGCCGCCCGCCACTACGCCGAATGGGAGGTGACCGGTTCGGCGGCGGACTATCGCGACATCGCCCGCCGGATCGCGGGAACCGGCGTCACCGGTCCCTCGCCAGGATCGTGAATTCCGCCGACAATCGCAGGTCGTTACTGAAATTGGGCGGACCGACATGGACGAGGCGGTCATCAAACATCACGCATTCCGTCGCCATCTCGGTCAGGGGGCAGATGAAACGGTCGCGGTTCGCCTCCATCCACGCGGACGCGATCCCCGGCCGCAGACCCGTGTCCGTACGGCGCGTCTCGAACGGGACCTGCTCCCGGAGTGATCCGGCGGGCATGAGCTTCGGCGTCACCGGGCCGGCCGCGCGGCTCGCCCCGCCCCGGCGCTCCGTGAGCCGCCGATTTTTTAGATGCATTAACAAATCTGGAATTTCTGCAGCCTGATCCTGTGGTTTGGGCCAACGATTCGCGTCTTGCGGACCCCGTTTGCTCGAGCGCAGGAGGCGAGGACCGATGTCCCGTTCGCAGGCCCTGAAGACACACGCCGCCGTGGGGGTCCCTTCGCCACAGGGCTGTGTTCCGGTGGCGCGCCCGCTGATGCCGACGCTGCCCGCTATTGCGCCCTACCTCGAGACGCTGGACGCCAACCGCTGGTACACCAACTTCGGCCCCCTGGTTCAGGCGCTCGAAAGTCGCCTCACGGAACGGTTTTCCCGTCCAACCTCGGTCGTGACGACCACCAACGGGACCCAGGCCCTGACCCTGGCGCTGCAGGCCCTGGGCGCCCAGCCGGGCGGCCTGTGCGCCATGCCGTCCTGGACCTTCGCCGCCACCGCCCACGCCGTGCTGGCTGCGGGACTGGTTCCGTGGTTCCTCGACGTCGATCCCGTGAGCGGCGTCCTGGACACCGATCATCTTGCACGGCGACTGGCGTCGTCCCCCGGTCCGGTCGCGGCGGTCCTGCCCGTGGCCCTGTTCGGCCAGCCCTTCGAATACGCGCCCTGGATCGCCCTGCAGGCGAAGACCGGCGTTCCGGTACTGGTGGACGCCGCCGCCTCGTTCGACACCTTGAAGGCGGCGCCGCTTCCGACGATGGTCAGCCTGCACGCCACCAAGCTCGTCTCGACCGGCGAGGGCGGTCTTCTGGCCAGCGAGGACGCGGCGCTGATCCACCGCGTGCGCAAGATGACCAATTTCGGCTTCTGGGGATCGCGGGAGGCGCAGGTGTCCGGCGGAAACGCCAAGCTGAGCGAATACGCCGCCGCCGTCGGTCTGGCCTCCCTCGACCAATGGCCGTCGCGCCGCGCGGCTCTGGCCAGCCGGGCGCAGCGGCTCCGGGCGGCCCTGGTCAACGCGCCCTGGATCCAGTTCCAGCCCGGCTGGGGGCTGAAGTGGATCTCGAGCACCTGCTGCGTCCGGGTCGTGGACCGTGATGCTGCGGACCTCGAACGCCGCCTCGCCGATCAGGGTGTTGCGACCCGCCGCTGGTGGGGCGACGGCTGCCACGCCCAGGCAGCGTTCACGTCCTGTCAAGCCGATCCGTTGCCGGCGACCGAAGCCCTCGCGCGGACCACGCTCGGCCTGCCCTTCTTTGCGGACATGACGCACGACGAGATCAACCGGGTGTCGCGCGCCATACTGGACCTCAGTTGAAGTACAGCACCGTCTCGGACCAGCCCTGGGTGTAGTGGCGCAGGCGCACCTGATAGTCGCGGCGCTGGCTGGCCACCTTCGCGCGGATGTCCAGGAAGTCATCGGCGTCGTGATAGGCGGCGATGGCCAGCTTGGGCCGGTGGGTCGACACGATGCGCCGACATCCCTCCAGCGCCGCCTGCTCCCAGCCTTCCAGGTCCATCTTGATGAAGGTCGGGGGGGCGCAGTCAACCGCATCCAGCGCGGTCACACGGATCTGCTCGCCCCCCGTCGCGCTGACGGCGGACGCGGAACCGGACCCGGCGTCGAAGGACAGGACTCCGGGCCCGTCCGACAGGCCCTCGTCGAAGAACCGCAGCCGCGGCGTCCCGGCCAGCCGAGCCCGCGCCCGGTCGAGGTTGATCGCCGACGGCTCGAACAGCAGCACCTCAAGATAGTCGGGACACAGGCGACAGAACAGTTCGGTGGTGTCGCCGTCAAAGGCGCCGGCGTCGACGAAGCGCTCCGGACCCAACTGCAGGAAATCCTCGAAATACTGCTCCGCCAGACGGACCCGGTAACCCAGCATGACGTCAGGGTCCGCCGTCAGGCGATAGCGCAGCACGTCGAACAGGGTCTGGCGCGAGACCTCGTCCGCCAGTTCGGAATAGAGCGCGATCCAGTCGCCACGGCGCGAATCCCAGGACCGCTGCTGACGCTGCACGAACTCCGGCGCGGCCAGTTCGCCGCCGGACGCCGCTACCACGGCGCAGAGGGGCAGGCTTTCGACCGGCAGCGCCCGAAGCCGGGCCTGCGCGTCCACCGGCCGGATGGAGGTCGACGCATTGATGACGACGGCGCCCGCGGGCAACTGGTCTCCGCGCAGGACTGGTCGCCCGAGCCACTCCGCGCCCGGCGGGCTGAAATCGTCCACCAGCCCCGCGATCGGCAGCGATCCGCAAAGCCCCTCGGCCTCGCGGTTGCGACCCAGGACATAGATCGGCGACCGCGTCTCGCCCCGCAGGATCTGGCGGGCGGCGGCGGAGGCGGGCGGCGACCTGCAGGCGTCATCCACGGCGGCAGAGAAGGCGTCAGGCGATGGCGCGCTCATAGGCTGGGTCCGTCCGTCAGGCTGTAGAGCTGGCGGGTCCTCGCCAGCCGATAGATCGTGTCGAGTTCCGCCGCGGTGGCGCATTCGGCGAACATCAGCGCCGCCCGCCCGAACGGACTGGCCCGAAGAGGCTGCCCGCTGCGCTCGAGCGCCAGCCACTTCACCAGGGTCAGAGGCGCATGGAAGCTGAGCCCTCCCATCACCCCGTCGCGGTCCGTCGACACCGTATGCCGCAGGATATGCCGCGGCGGCGCGGTCACCGGCGGCGGTTCCAGCGCCTCCCCCAGGAAGGGGCGGCAATAGAGATCGGCATAGGGCGACCCGGTGGAGAGCGAGATCAGCAGGCTGTAGAGATCCCCGGGGCATCGCCGCGTGATCTCCACCAGACTGACCCGGACCCCGTCCCAGAGAAACTGGGTATGCACCAGCCCGTCCGTCAGGCGCAGATCCGCGACCATGTCGCCGATCGCCTCCCGGACCTGAGCCAGGCCCGCCTCCGGAAAGTCCCGGCGCACCCGACTGGTGTCGACGGTGAAGGGATTGGCGGTGCAGTGCTCCTCCACAAGGACGTCGAGGACGATCCGGCCCGCCGCCACATAGGCGCTGTGGCTGAACAGGTCCCCCTCGACGAAATCCTCGACCACACAGGCGCCGCTGGCGGAAAACCCCTGCGCCGCCGCCACCGCCGCGGCCACGTTCGCCGCATCCGGACGACGCAGGATGGTGACGCCGCGACCGCTGAAGGCGTCCGTAGGCTTCACGATCAGGGGTCGCCCCGCCCCGACGGCGGCGGCGACGGTCCACGGACGCGGCGACGGCAGCCCCCGGTCGGCGGCGTAGCGCCGGAACCGGGCCTTGTCATTGATCGTCAGAACGACGTCGAGGGGATCGACCCCCCGGATGCGCGGCGACGGCGCCAGTTCGGCGCAGGTCCGGTAGGATCGGTCATTGCAGCCCGGCAGGATGATGTCCGCCGCCAGACGCTCCGCCAGCGCCGCCACGGCCGGCGCGTCGGAATAGTCCTGCTCCTGATAGGCGGCGCAGGTCCGGGCGAGAAAGTCCGCCGGATTGGCCCCCACCGGCGCCACCTCGTGCCCGCGGGCCACCAGCCGCTCGTACAGCGGCGCGCTGGCGATGTTGGTGTCGAGGAGGAGGATGCGGGCCATGGCGCTGCTGTGTTGTCCGGGTCACGCGGCCAGGGACACCAGGCCGCCGGTCTCGACGGATCGGCGGATGGCGTCGGTCACAATCAGGTTCGCAAGCCCGTCGCGGGCGGACACAAGCGGGGGGACGTCGTGCTCGATGATGTCGAGGAAATGGTCGAGCTGTCGCGTCAGCGGATCCAGCCGTTCCACAGGCAGGCGCTCCTGCGTCATCGGCGTCAGCCAGGACGACGGCGTCTCCGGCGGATGCGCCTTGAGGTCCAGCGTCGGGATCGACAAGGCCCCCCGGGTCCCGAACAGGGTGTAGCACGCCTCGCCCGGATAGGCGGCGAAGGCCGGGTTCTCTCCGGAGGTCTGCTCCCAGCTGCTGGCCGACGCCGCCGTATCCGACAACAGAAACGCGCCGAGGGCGCCGCTGGCGAACTGCAGGTTGATCACAACCGTATCCTCCACCGCAGACTGCCGCACCGCGTGGGAGGCCATGGCCTGGACACCGACGATCTCGCCGCAGACGGCGCGCATCAGGCCGATCTCGTGGATCAGGTTGATCAGGATCGGCCCGCCCCCAGGCTGCGAGCGCCAGGGTCCTGCGGCGAAATACTCGGCCGGCTTGTAGAAGGCCGCGCTGCCCTGGAAGCCGACGATCCGGCCCAGCCGCCCCGACCTGGCGACCTCGACAGCTGTCTGCACGATCGGGCTGTGGGCGCGGTGATGGCCGACCAGCACCCGCGCGCGGCTCCGCTCCGCAAGATCACACAGGCGTTGTCCGTCCGCGACATTGTCGGTGATGGGCTTCTCGATCAGCACGGGCGTCCTGCGGTCGACGCAGAAGCGAGCCTGGTCCCAGTGCAAGGCGTTGGGCGAGGCGATGATCACGCCGTCCGGCGCGCCGCTGGCGAAACACGCCTCGAGATCCTCGAACACCGGCGCGTCCAGCTGGCGAAGCACTTCCGGCTCGCGTTGCGCCGCAGGATAGACAACGCCGGCCAGGGCGCATCGGGGGTTCGCCCGGATCAGCGCGATGTGCTTCAGTCCCATCAGGCCTGGGCCAAGCACCACTAGCCGTGCCGTCACGACGCTGCCTCCATCCCGTCTGCGAACCCGCCACGCCAGATCCTGGGCGGCGCTCCGTTGCGCGCCGTTCAGAGGACAGTGATTTGGACCGAGACGCCACCCCGCACGGCCCGGGCGCGGTTGTGACGCGGCTCCGCTTCTCCTAGGCTTGCGCAGACTCACTCCGGCTTCCGCGCAAGGCGCCACGCGCCACGAGGCTTCATGGATTTCACGACCTTCCTTCTGAGCTCCGCCCAGCCCGGTTATGCTTCGTCGATCCAGGTCATCGCGGATCGCTGGCGGCATTTCGGCGTCGTTGCGGCGCTGGACGGCGTCGACGACCCCACCCTGTTCCCCCGCACGCTTGACTGGGTCGCGTCCCAACCGGACCAGGACGCACAGACCCTGCAGATCCTCGAGGACCTGAGCGCCCTGTCCTGGTGGCGCGGGCCCGAGATCAGCGACGCCGTCGCCCGGCAGATCGGCGAGGTCTCCGCCCCGATCTTCGACCGGATCGCCGCGGCTCTGCGCCGGGACCAGCTGTCCCGCACGACGCGGGAGACCGCCCGTCGCCGCCACATCCTGATGGTGGGCGCCCTGCTGGGCCCCCTGCACTCTCCCAGCCGCGGCGCCGTGGACTATGCGGCCGCCCTCTGCCTCGATCCCGACATCGTGGAGATCAGGGTGTGTCACAGCAATGACCTGGAACCGGGTCTGCAGGCCTACATCCGGGCCCGGCTGGGCCCCGATCTGGCGGCCGGGCGGGTTCAGTTCGTCAATATCGACCGACGGCCGGACTTTCTGACGGCGATCCTCGCCCACGGCGGCGGCGCATTTCACTTCTGGTGCGAGCGACCCATGTCGCCCTATGTCACCCTGCTGTCCTGGCTGGGGCCGACCCTGATGTTCACCTGCGGCGACGAGCGCCCCTATCAGTATGCGGACGTCTACTGGTACTATCATGACCGGTCGCGGATGATGGCCCACTGGGCGGCGCGCGGACTGCCGCCGGCGCTCGCAGCCAACTACGTGGAAATGGCCTCGGGTCCTTTCCACGCCGAAAGCCCGACGGCGCCGCGGCCACGATCCTCGCTGGACGCGCCGGATGACGCGGTGGTGATCGCCACGGTTGGAAATCGTCTGGGCGTGGACATGGACGCAGCTTACCTCAATGGCATGGAGCAGACCCTGCAGGCGTCGCCCCATGCCCTGTGGCTGGTCGTCGGGGCCTTGCCGGAGGGGCTGCGCAACGCCTGCGCCCAGGTGCTCGGCCGCCAGTTTCGCCACGTTCCCTACGAGACGGATCTACCCGCTCTGCTCGGCGCGGCGGACATCTTCTCCAATCCGTTCCGCCGGGGCGGCGGGGCCAGCGCCACCTTCGCCCTGGGGTCCGGCGCGATCCTGCTCACCCTGGACCAGGGAGATGTCGCCTGCCTGGCGCCGCCGGACCACAGGGCGGCGTCGACGGATGTCTATTTCCGCCACCTGAGCGCCCTCGTCGGCGACCCGGCGCACCGCCGCGCCTGGCGGGAGACACAACAGAGCTACTACGCCACCCGGATCGAGCAGACCGCCGCGATGCGCGGACTGATGTCCCTCGTCGACTGCGCCTATGACCGCTACGCCGCGCGCCTCGACGCCGCCCTGCGAGGCGCCGCGTGACCCTCCCGACGTTGGCGCCGGCCCTTGAAGACCTGATTGAGTGCCTGGGCGAGGTTCATCCGCGCCATGCCAGAACCTCCGCAACATATCGGACGCTGGACGCTTTGCGGTCATCCCTGATCGCGCAGTCCGGACTGCGACGCACTGATGAGGACCAGCTTGATCTGCCGCCCTTCGGGATCATCCGGCTGCCCTATCACCGCATGGGGGCCGTCGACAGACTGGACCTGTTCGGTCTCGACGAACTGATCCTGTTCGCCTTCTACTGGCGCCGGCGCGCATCGTATCGAAGGGTGGCGGATCTCGGCGCCAATCTTGGCCTGCATTCGATCATCATGGCCCGCTGCGGATTTTCCGTGCGCGCCTTCGAGCCGGACCCGACCCATTTCCGGCTGCTGGAGCGGAATCTGGCGCTCAACCACGTTACGGGGGCTGAGGCGGTCAACGCCGCAGTGTGGACCACCGCCGGTCGCCAGTCCTTCACCCGGGTGATCGGCAACACGACGTCGTCCCATATCTCCGGACAGAAGGCGCCCTACGGCGAGCTCGAGACCTTCGAAGTGACCACCATCGCCATGGACGACGTGGTGGCGGACGCCGACCTCATCAAGATGGATGTGGAAGGCGCAGAGGCGGCGCTCCTGTCGGCCCTCGATCGCGAGCAGTTATCAACCACCGACGTGATGCTGGAGATCGCCTCGGCGACACACGCCGAACGGATCTTCCGCCATCTTAGACGGATCGGCGTGAACGCCTTCTCACAGAAGACCGGCTGGCGGCGCGTCGCCGAAGCGGACGACATACCGACCTCGTATCGCGAGGGTAGCCTGTTCGTATCCGCCGCGGCCGAGATGGACTGGAGCTGACCCGCGACGGACACGCCCTCGGCCGCCCCCCGTCGCGCCAGACCCCGCCGCCGGTCCGCAGCCGCGGCGCAGTTTCAGCTAAGACCGCTCGGATCTGATCTGCGCCAACCTGCTGCGCAAGGTCAAGCGGGGCGTCTATGTGGACGCCGGGGTCAATCATCCGACGCACAACAACAAGATTTGCGCCTTCCATGAGCGCGGGTGGTCGGGCCTCGCCATCGACAGGGCGGCGATGTTTGCGGCGCCCTGGCGGGGCCTGCGCTTGCGAGACACCTTCGTCTGCAGCCTGATTTCCGATCGGCGCAAGACCCTCAGCTTCGCGCAGTATGCCGACCACACTCTGTCGACCGTCGACGCCGAGGCGGCGGTGCGTTACGCGACCCGCTTCACGGCGGACGAGGTGAGCGTCGAACCGCGGGAGACGGAGACCCTGGACGCCCTTCGCCGGGCGCGGCAATCCGTTAGCGCACTATCGTGTTGAATAGGCCGCTAACCATGTTTCGGGGGAACGCCGTCAGCGTCCAGTCGCATCACGGTCTGCAGCAGGACATTGGCGCCATTGGCGCAGTCCGCCCAATGGGTCAGCTCCTTCGGCGAGTGGCTTA
>CAINOV010000358.1 GCA_903851655.1 uncultured Caulobacterales bacterium | reverse complement strand
GACCTCCTCCCCAGCCCACAAAACGATCGAAAACTTCCGGATCACCTTGCGCCTTCACGGTTCCGGCCTTGATCAGGTCGGTGATCCGCGCCGGCGTGAAGGTCAGCATCAGAAAGGCCTGGCGCGGCAGGGACAGGGTCAGGTCCGCCGGACCGTCCCCGGGCAGGGCCTGATCGGACGCCACCAACACGCCGTTGCGCACCGTGACGCGGAAGTGCTCCCCCCGGTCAGTGAAGGTGAGATCCAGGGACGCGTGGGCGGCGCCGACCTTGTCCGCGTTCAGCCGCACCGCCAGCAGGTCCATCAGCATGGGCGAGGGCGTGTTCCTGATCAGGTCAAGGCCCAGGCTCACCGCCTGGACCGGATGCAGTCCGTTCTTCAGCTCGTCCGCGCCCGCCAGGTACATGTTGCGCCACAGGGCGTTCTCCGACGCCTCGCCCAGTTTCAGATAGACCTCGGCCAGGGCGGCCCGGGCGGCCGTGTTCCCCGCATCGGCCATGACCAGCCGGTTGCCCAGTTCCGCCGCCCAGCGCAGGTCGCCGGCCTTCGCCGCCGCCGCGGCCATGTCGGCGACCTTCGCCGCGCCGCCCATGGCCTCCACATAGCGCCGGGCTTCCTCCTTCTGCGGATAGGGGGCGAGATGGACGGGGTTGGCGTCGTACCAGCCCATGTAGCGCTGATAGACCGCCCGGGAATTGAAGCTCATGGAGCCGTAATAGCCGCGGTTGTACCACTCGCTGGCCAGCGCCGGGGGAAGGACGATGCGGTCGGCGATCTCGTCCCCGGTCATCCCCTCGTCCATCATCCGCACGGTCTGGTCGTGCAGGTACTTGTAGGCGTCCCGGTGCTTGCCGATGAAGTCGATCAGCGTCTCCCGGCCAAAGCGGGGCCAGGCGTGGCTGGTGATCATGATGTCCGCCTTGCCCGCATAGAGGCTGAGGGACTGGTTCAGATACTCCGCCCAGACCCGGGCGTCGCGGACCAAGGCGCCGCGGGGGGTGAGCACATTGTGCATGGTCTCGTTGCCGTTCTCGGCCAGGTCCAGCACCTTGAAGTCCGGCAGCCAGATGTTCATCTCGGCCGGCGCCTCGGTGCCGGGGGTCATCTGGAACTCCAGCGTCACGCCGTCCACGGTCAGGGTCTGTCCGGTATGGTCGATGGAGACGTTCGGCGGGACCAGGGTCTGGGTTCCCAGCGCCACGGACTGGCCGACGCCGGAGCCCACCGTCCCCTCCGGCCCCTTGGGCAGGTAGAGGCCGAACTGGTAGGTGGCCCGGCGGCCCATGGCGGCGCCGGCGATGACGTTCTCCGACACCGCCTGCTCCACGAAGCCCTTGGGCGCGATCACCTGCACGGCGCCGGAGTCCACGTCGGCCTGCGCCACCATGCCACGGGCGCCGCCGAAATGGTCCGCGTGGCTGTGGGTGTAGATGAGCGCGGTGACCTTGCGCGCGCCCAGGGTCTGGTTGACCAGGTCCAGGGCGGCCTTGCCCGTCTCGGCGGTGGTCAGGCAGTCGATGACGATCCAGCCGGTCTTGCCGCGGATGAAGGTGGCGTTGGCCACGTCGAAGCCCCGCACCTGCCACACCCCGTCGGTGACCTTGTAGAGGCCGTGCTTGGCCAGCAACTGGCCGTGGCGCCACAGGCTGGCGTTCACCGTGGCGGGCGCCGGACCCTTGAGGAAGTCGAAGGCCGACAGGTCCCAGACCACCCGGCCGTCGGCGGTGGTGATCTTCGGGTCCTTGCGCGTGGCGATGAAGCCCCGGTCGGCGAAGTCGAGGTCCCGAGTGTCGGACCAGTTGGGCGGCGGCTGCTCCGCGGCCCGGGCGGGTTGCGTGACGGCGAGCGCCGTGGCCGCCAGGGCCAGGCTGAGGAGGGTGCGGCGCATGGGTGTCTTCCCTGACGTGTTGTGATTATTGGACGGGAGCTTAGGCGGTTGCGGGGGCGGGGCTCAATAGAACAGTTGTCATTCCCGGGCGAAGACCCGGGAACCTTGTTCAGGACAAGGCGCCTCATCCGGGCGGAGGTTCTCGGCTCAAGGCCGAGAATGACGTTGAATTTATGATTTAAAACAAGTCGTCATTCCCGGGCGAAGACCCGGGAACCTGGTTCAGGACAGGACGCCCCGCCCGCAGCCCCCCTTGCAATCCCCCCCAAACCATGGTTCCTCGGCGGCGGGCCACGCTCCCCCAACGGCGCGCAGTCCATCTGTAAGGATGGGAGACATCGATATGACCACCACCGCCGCCCCCGTGGCGAAGCCGGCCCTGCGCCCTGCACGGCCCGAATTCTCGTCCGGCCCCTGCGCAAAGCGCCCTGGCTGGTCCCCCGACAAACTCAGCTCCGCCGTCCTCGGCCGGTCGCACCGGTCCAAGATCGGCAAGTCGCGCCTGAAGCTGGCCATCGACCGCACCCGCGAGGTGCTGGAGGTCCCGGCGGACTACCTCATCGGCATCGTCCCCGGCTCCGACACAGGGGCGGTGGAGATGGCCATGTGGTCCCTGCTGGGCCCCCGCCCGGTGCAGCTGCTGGCCTTCGAGAGCTTCGGCAAGGACTGGGCCACCGACGTGGTCAAGCAGCTGAGGCTGAAGGACGTGGAGGTGCTCGAGGCCGCCTATGGCGAGCTGCCGGACCTGACCCGCGTCAGGGCCGACGCCGATCTCGTCTTCACCTGGAACGGCACCACCTCCGGCGCCCGGGTGCCCAATGCCGACTTCATCGCCGCGGACCGGGAGGGGATCACGATCTGCGACGCCACCTCCGCCGCCTTCGCCCAGGCCCTGGACTGGGCGAAGCTCGATGTGGTGACCTTCTCCTGGCAGAAGGTGCTGGGGGGCGAGGCGGCGCATGGCGTGCTGATCCTGTCCCCCCGCGCCGTCGCCCGGCTGGAGAGCTACAGCCCCCCCTGGCCCATGCCGAAGCTGTTCCGCATGACCAAGGGCGGCAAGGTCAACGAAGAGATCTTCGAGGGCGCCACGATCAACACCCCCTCCATGCTCTGCGTCGAGGACTATCTGGACGCCCTGAACTGGGCCCAGAGCGTGGGCGGCCTGCACGAGCTGCATCGCCGCTGCGACACCAATCTGGCGACCCTGGAACGCTGGGTGGCCAGCTCGCCCTGGGTGGCGTTCCTCGCGGCGTCACCCAGCCAGCGCTCCAACACCTCGGTGTGCCTCAAGGTGGTCGATCCCCGGGTCGCCGCCCTGCCCGCCGCGGACCAGGAAAAGCTGGCCAAGCGGCTGGCGGCCCTGCTGGAGTCCGAGGGCGTGGCCCTGGACATCGGCCATTACCGCGACGCCCCTCCGGGCCTGCGGATCTGGTGCGGCGCCACGGTGGAGGCGTCGGATCTCGACGCCCTGACCCCGTGGCTGGACTGGGCCTTCGCCCAGGCCCTGGCCGAGCTCTCCCCCGCCTGATTTCCCCGCTTTGTCCCGGACCCCGAGACCAGACGCCGCCCGTGGCGCGTCCGGCGCTCAACACCCCACACCTCATCCGAAAGGCGCCCCCATGGCCCCCCGCGTTCTCATTGCCGACAAGCTCTCCCCCGCCGCCCTCGAGATCTTCAAGTCGAGGGGCGTCGCCGCCGATGTGAAGACCGGCCT
>CAINOV010000357.1 GCA_903851655.1 uncultured Caulobacterales bacterium | reverse complement strand
CAGCGGCAGGGAGATCATCACCGCCACCAGCCAGGCCGGCAGGTTCAGCTCGACGATCATGACCCGGTTCAGGGTTCCGATCAGCAGCACGGCCGCCATGCCCACGGTCAGCTGGAACAGCGCCAGCCGGAACATCCGGCCGAGCGGCAGCTCCGCGGTCGCCGCGTCGGCGAACGGCAGCATGCCGAGACCGACATTGCGCCAGGACCAGGGATTGACGGGCCGCTCGTCGCTCATCTGCGCACCAGCTCCAGGGCCTGGGAGGTGTAGAAACCGCCGCTGACCCGCTGCGTCCGCGCCACCTTCCAGCCGCGCAGGGGGCGGGACTGCTCGATGGCGTAGACCAGGGCGGACGGGCGCACCGGGATGATTTCCGGCGCCCGGTTGGTGCGCGGGAACAGCCGACCCATGCCGTGCATGACCGTCAGGGCCGGGGTCTGCGGCGCGAAGGTCAGCAGGATCGACCGGTCCGTCCGGTCCGCGACGCCTTCGATGACGTTGACGATCTGCTGGGTCGGGTAGTGGATCAGGCTGTCCATGGCCACCACGTGGTCAAAGCGGCCGAAGCTCGGGTCGAGCATGTCGCCCACCTGGAAGGTGATCGACCCGGGCGCCAGATGGGCCGGCGCCCGCTCCCGGGCGATCTCCACCAGGTTTGCGGCGATGTCGACGGCGGTGACCGCACAGCCCCGGTGGGCCGCCACGACCGACAGGGCGCCCGTGCCGCAGCCGGCGTCCAGAAGGCGGGCGCCTGACAGGTCCTGGGGCAGCCAGGACAGCAGGGTGTCGCGCATGCGGTCCCGACCTTCGCGCACGGTCTGGCGGATGCGGCTGACCGGCGCGTCGGAGGTCAGCTGCGCCCAGGCGTCCATCGCCGTGGCGTTGAAATAGGTCTGCAGACGCCCGCGGCGCTGGTCGTAGACGGCGTCGGTCATCACTCAAACCCCAGGAATTCGAAGACGTCGCGGTCCTTCATCGGCGCGCAGTCATAGGTGGTCGTGCCGAGCCACAGGGATGCGGCCAGGCGCAGATATTCGTTCTGGACCGCCTCCAGCTCCGGCGACGGCTCCATCTCGAACAGGGTGGATTTCTTCAGGCGGCTGCGGCGGATCACGTCCAGGTCGGGGAAGTGGGCCACCCGCTCCAGGCCGATGGCGGCGTTGAACCGGTCGATCTCGTCGGTGTTCTTGCTGCGGTTGGCGATCACGCCCCCCAGCCGGACGTCGTAGTTCTTCGACTTGGCGCGGATGGCGGCGATGATCCGGTTCATGGCGAAGATCGAGTCGAAGTCGTTGGAGGCCACGATCAGGGCCCGCTCCGCATGCTGCAGCGGCGAGGCGAAGCCCCCGCAGACCACGTCGCCCAGCACGTCGAAGATCACCACGTCGGTGTCTTCCAGCAGGTGATGCTCCTTCAGCAGCTTCACGGTCTGGCCGACCACATAGCCGCCGCAGCCGGTGCCCGCCGGCGGGCCGCCCGCCTCGACGCACATGACGCCGTTGTAGCCCTCGAACACATAGTCCTCGGGGCGCAGCTCCTCGGTGTGGAAATCGACCCCTTCCAGGATGTCGATCACCGTGGGGGTCAGGCGCTTGGTCAGGGTGAAGGTGGAGTCGTGCTTGGGATCGCACCCGATCTGCAGCACCTTCTTGCCGATCTTGGAAAAGGCCGCCGACAGGTTGGACGAGGTCGTGCTCTTGCCGATCCCGCCCTTGCCGTAGACGGCGAAGACCTTGGTCTTGGTGGAGCGCATGTCCAGGTCCAGCTGGACCTGCACGCTCCCCTCCCCGTCCCCGGTTCCGCGGGCGCGGCGGGGGCTGGTGTGCAGGGAACGGGGGATGTCTAGCAGGGTCATGGGGGCTCCTCGCCTTACGCCGCCGTCGGAACGCCTTCGAGGCGGTCCTCCAGCTCGTCGCTGGCCGCGTGCAGGGCGCGCAGGGTCGCCTCGTCCGGGGTCCAGTAGTTTCGTTCGGAGGCCTCCAGCAGGCGCTTGGCCAGCCGGGAGGTCGCCACCGTGTTCAGTTCCGCCATCCGGGCGCGCAGCTCGGCGTCCAGCACGAAGGTCTCGCTGATCTTCTGGTAGATCCAGGGATCCACCTGGCCGGTGGTCGCCGACCAGCCCAGGGTCGTGGTGACCGAGGCCTCGATCTGGCGGACGCCTTCATAGCCGTGCTTCAGCAGGCCCTCGAACCACTTGGGGTTCAGGGTCCGGGTGCGGGTCTCGAGGGACACCTGCTCGGACAGGGTGCGGACCTTGGCCTCGCCATTGGCCTGGTCGCCGATATAGACCGGCGTCGCCACGCCCCGGCTGCGGCGCACCGCCCGGGTGATGCCGCCCAGCGTGTCCACATACTGGTCGATGCTGGTGACGCCCAGCTCCACCGATTCCACGTTCTGATAGGCGAAGTCGACCTTGCTCAGGATGGTCTTCAGCACCGCCGGCTGCTTCACCGGCTGGCCGTTGAGGCCGTAGGCGAAGCACTTCCGCGCCTGGTAGGCGTCGGCCAGTTCGTCCTCGTCGGTCCAGGCGGAGCTGTCGATCAGCTGGTTCACATTGGCGCCGTAGGCGCCCTCGGCGTTGGAGAACACCCGCAGCGCGGCCGTCATCTCGTCGCAGCCGGTCTCGGCCATCATCTGCAGGGCGTGCTTGCGGATGAAATTCATCTCGACCGGCTCGTCGGCCATGGCGCAGAGCCAGGCGGCCTCCGCCAGCATCTTGGTCTGCAGGGCCAGGAGGTCGCGGAAGATGCCCGACAGGGTCATCAGCAGGTCCACCCGCGGGCGTCCCAGCTCGGACAGGGGCAGCAGCCGGGCGCCGCACAGGCGGCCGAAGCCGTCGAACCGGGGCGCGGCGCCCATCAGGCGCAGGGCCTGGGCGATGGGCACGCCCTCGCTCTTGAGGTTGTCGGAGCCCCACAGGACCATGGCGATGGTCTCCGGGAACTGTCCGGTGTCGGCCAGGTGCCGGTCGAGGATGATCTGGGCGTGCCGCCCGCCTTCCCGCACCGCAAAGGCGCTGGGCAGCAGGAACGGGTCGAACCCGTGCAGGTTGCGGCCCGTGGGCAGGACCTGCGGCGTGCGCACCAGGTCGCCCCCGGGCGCCGGGCGGACATAGTCGCCGTCCAGGGCGCGGACGATGGCCTTGACCTCGTGATCCTCCATCAGCAGGGCGTTGGTGCGGGCCAGGTCCTCGACCCGGGCGATATCGGCGGGGGTGGTCTTCAGGCCGCTGATCTTCAGCACCCGGGCCGTGGGCTGCCCCTCGGCCACCGCCGCCACCGAGGCCGCGGACAGGGCCGGCCCATCCCACTGGCTGGTCATGGCGGACAGAAGGTCGATCCGCTCCTCCAGGGTGACCGGCTCGCCCACCGTGTGCAGGCCTGCGGGGATCAGCTGCTGCTCGATCTCGGCGACCTTGTCGCCCAGGTCCGCGATCCGGGCGGCGTCGTCGGCGCCCTCGGCCGCGAGGTCGAGACCGGCGGCCTGCTGCAGGATGAAGTCCGCCAGGCTGGCCATCTCCTCCACCGCGCTCGGCGGCATGGAGCGCCAGCGCTGGATCGAGCCCTTCAGCTCCACCAGGTCCTTGTAGAGGCCGGACTGGGCCACCGGCGGGGTCAGGTAGCTGATCAGGGTCGCCGCCGAGCGGCGCTTGGCCAGGGCCCCTTCGGAGGGATTGTTGGCGGCGTAGAGATAGAAGTTGGGCAGGTCGCCGATCAGCCGCTCGGGCCAGCAGCTGGCGGTCAGGCCCACCTGCTTGCCGGGCATGAATTCCAGCGCCCCGTGGGTGCCGAAGTGCAGCACGGCGTGGGCGTCGAAATCCTCGCTGAGGTAGCGATAGAAGGCCGAGAAGGCGTGAGTCGGCGCAAAGCCCCGCTCGAACAGCAGGCGCATGGGATCGCCCTCATAGCCGAAGCCCGGCTGCAGGCCGACGAACACATTGCCGAACCGCGCGCCCAGCACGAACAGGGTGCGGCCGTCGGTCAGCTTGCGCCCCGGCGCCGGGCCCCACTGGGCCTCGATGGCCTCCAGGAACGGCTCGCGGCGGATGTGATCCTCCACCGGAATACGCACCGCCACATTGGCGTCCGTGCCGTAGCGGGCGGAGTTGCCGCCCAGCAGCTGCTCGCGCAGGGCGTCCACCGTCTCCGGGACCTCCACCGAATAGCCGGCGGCGGCGAGCCCCTTCAGGGTGTTGTGCAGGGAGGCGAAGACCGACAGGAACGCCGCCGTGCCCGCGGCCCCGGACTGGGGCGGGAAGTTGAACAGGACCACGGCCAGGCGCCGCTCGGCCCGCTCGGACCGGCGGAGCGCGACCATGCGGCTGATCCGCGCGGCGATGGCCTCGGCCCGTTCCGGGCAGACCTGCATCCGCGGGGCCCGGGGCGAGGCGTCGAACACGCAGTGGCGCGAACAGCCTTCGCAGGGCTGACCATCGCCGTTGGAGCGGCCGCCGAACACGCTGGGCGCCACCGCGCCGTCGAGCTCGGGGATCGAGATCATGATGGTGGATTCCACCGGGTTCAGCCCCGACGCATTGCGCCCCCAGGCCTCGAGAGTCTGGAACTCCAGCGGCTGGGCCGTGACATAGGGCACACCGAGGCGCGACAGGATCTCCTCCGCCGCGCCGGCGTCGTTGTAGGCGGGACCGCCCACCAGGGAGAAGCCGGCGAGGGACAGGACCACATCCACCACCGGCTGGCCGTCCTGCATGAAGAACTGCTCGATCGCCGGACGGCCGTCCAGGCCGCTGGCGAAGGCTGGAATGACCCGCAGGCCCTTGGCCTCCAGCGCCTCGATGACGCCGTCATAATGACTCGTGTCGTCCGCCAGGACGTAGGAGCGCAGGACCAGCACGCCCACCACGCCCCGGGGCGTCACGCGGGGCGGCGGCAGCGCCTCCACGGTCTCGACGATCCGGTCCGGGCTCTTGGGATGATACAGGGCGACTTCCGGGTACTCCCGGGGGGCCTGGGCCTCGACCCGGCCGCGCAGGGCCTTGCGCTGCCCGTCGGCGTAGCGGCCCACGAGGAAGCGGACCATGGCCGCGCAGTTGTCCTGCGACCCCGACAGCCAGTACTGCATGGTCAGGAAATAGGCCCGCAGGTCCTGGGCGGCGCCCGGGATGAAGCGGAGGATCTTGGGCAGCCGCCGCAGCATGGCCATCTGGCCTGCGCCGGAGCTGGCCCCGCCGCCGGCCTTGGAGCGGTTGCCCCGCAGGCGCTTCAGCAGCGCGATCGGCCCCTTGTCGGAGCCGTCCATCTTCAGGCCGCCAAGGCGGGTGAGCTTGATGATCTCGCCGGCGGAGATCAGGCCGACCATGGCGTCGCAGTGGTCGCGGCGCGCCTCCAGGGCCGGCAGGACGGCGCGGATCTGCTCGTCGATGAACAGCATCGCCAGGACGATGATGTCGCCTGTGGCGATGTCGTCGAGGCACCGCTGCAGGGCGCCCGGATCGTCCGTCCAGTCCGTCGCCGCATGCAGCCGCAGCTCCAGACCGGGAATGTCCTTGCGGACCTCCTCCTCGACCCGGGCGAACAGTCCGGTCAGGTGGCGGTCCAGGGTGATGAACACGACCCGCACCGGGGTCGCGCCTTCACCTGCCGCCCTAGCGGGAGAAGTGGCTACGTGCGTCATAAATCGTCTCGATCTCTATGCGTGATACGCCGCTCTGGCGGGCGTAGACCTCGGTGTTGCGACGGGCCTTGCCGCGAACGAAGAACGGAATCTTGACCAGCTCCCGCTCCGCTTCCGGCGTCCAGCTGAGCCCGGCGGCGACGCGGATCTCCGCGGCGGGCTCGGCTGGCGCGAACCCTTGAGAATCGGCGGCAAGCTCTGGTTCCGGGGAGTGAACTGGCCTGCCGCCGCCGACCTGGCCCAGATGAGATGGGCCGGCCGTGTCGTTGAACTCGAAATCATCCCGGAACATGGCCAGAAGGTGCTCCTCCAGGCCCATGACCAGGGGGTGCACCCAGGTGTCGAACAGCACATTGGCGCCTTCGAAACCCATCTGCGGCGAATAGCGCGCGGGGAAGTCCTGAACGTGGGCCGGGGCCGAGATCACCGCGCAGGCGATGCTCTGGCGCTTGGCGATGTGGCGCTCCATCTGCGTGCCGAGGATCAGCTCGGGCTGCAGGTCGATGATCCGCTGCTCCACCTCGAGATAGTCGTCGGTGATCAGCGCCTCGCAGCCGTATTTTTCAGCGGCGGCGCGGACCTCGCGGGCGAATTCGCGGTTGTAGCAGCCGAGGCCGACGACCTCGAAGCCCATCTCCTCGGCGGCGACCCGGGCGGCGCAGACGGCGTGGGTCGCGTCGCCGAAGATGAACACGCGCTTGCTGGTGAGGTAGTTGGAGTCCACGGACCGGGACCACCAGGGCTGGTGCTGCCCGCTTCCCTCAAGCGCCGGGGCGGGATCCAGGCCCGTCAGGGCGCAGACCTCGGCGATGAAGTCGCGGGTGGCGCCGGTGCCGATGGGCACGGACTTGACCATGGGCTGGCCCAGGGTCCGCTCCAGCAGGGCCGCTGCGGTCCCGGCGATCTCGGGATAGAGCACCACGTTGAAGTCGGCGTCGCCCAGGCGGGCCAGGTCCGCCGGCGAGGCGCCCAGCGGCGCGGTGACATTGATGTCCACGCCCAGCGTCGTCAGCAGGCGGGTGATCTCGATCAGGTCGTCCCGGTGCCGGAAGCCCAGCGCCACGGGTCCCAGGATGTTGCACCGCGGCCGGGCGGCCGGCGCCCGCTCGACCCGCGTGGCGAAGGTGCGGACGAGCTGGAAGAAGGTCTCGGCCGCGCCCCAGTGCTCCTTCTTCTGGTAGGAGGGCAGCTCCAGCGGCACCACCGGGATCGGCAGGCCCAGCGTCCGGGCGAGACCGCCGGGATCGTCCTGGATCAGTTCCGCCGTGCAGGAGGCGCCCACCAGCATGGCCTGGGGCTGGAACCGCTCATAGGCGGCGGTGGCGGCGTCCTTGAACAGGTCGGCGGTGTCGCCGCCCAGGTCGCGGGCCTGGAAGGTGGTGTAGGTCACCGGCGGGCGGGCGTTGCGCCGCTCGATCATGGTGAACAGCAGGTCCGCATAGGTGTCGCCCTGGGGCGCGTGCAGCAGGTAGTGCACGTCGCGCATGGCGGTGGCGACCCGCATGGCCCCCACATGGGGCGGTCCCTCATAGGTCCAGACCGATAGCTTCATCCGTCAGATCCTCAACATCTTGTGGCGGGCGATCGGGCGGGCGAACAGTCCGGCGAGGTCGCCAGCCTGGTCGAAGCCGTGGATCGGCGAGAAGACCAGCTCGATGGACCACTTGGTGGCCAGGCCCTCGGCCTCCAGCGGATTGGCGAGACCCAGACCGCAGACGGTCAGGTCCGGCCGCGCGGCGCGGCAGCGGTCCAGCTGGCGGTCCACGTCCTGGCCTTCGGAGATCACCACCTCCGGTCCCAGACGGTCGGTCTCGCAGCCCACCAGGGCGCGGTTCAGATAGGGTGTGCCGACTTCCAGCGCGCGCATGTCGAGCTCTTCGGTGACGAAGCGGGCCAGGGACGGCTCCAGCTGGCTGTCCGGGAAGAAGAAGATCGACTTGCCGGACAGGGCGGCGCGGTGACGCTCCAGCGAGCGGCGGGCGCGGTCCCGGGCCGGAGAGATCACCGCCTCGAACCGGGCCGGATCCACCCCGAACGCCTCGGCGGCGGCCTGGAACCAGGCGCTGGAGCCATTGGCGCCGAACGGGAACGGCGCGCGAAGCGGCTGGGCGCCCCGGTCCTCGAGCTTCTGGGAGGTTTCTCCCAGGAAGGGCTGCGCCAGCAGGAACCGGGTCTCGGGCCCGATGGCGGGAATCTCCGTGGAGCGGCGGGGCGGAAAGAAGTCGACCCGGGGCAGGCCCATCGCCTCGAACAGGCGGCGGAACTGGTCCTCGACAATGTCCGGCAGGGCGCCGACCACCAACAGGCTCGCCTCGCCCGACCGGTCGACGGGCGCCTGGTCCAGCAGGGCGGCCAGGCACGCATCCTCGCCCTGGGTGAAGGTGGTTTCGATGCCGCTGCCGGAATAGTTCACCACCCGCAGGTCCGGACCGTAGCGGCCCGACAGGCGCTGGGCCGCGCGGGACAGGTCCAGCTTGATCACTTCCGACGGGCAGGACCCCACCAGGAACAGGATGCGGATGTCCGGACGGCGGGCGAGCAGCTCGGACACGACCCGGTCCAGCTCCTCGTTGGCGTCGGCCATGCCGGCCAGATCGCGCTCCTCCATGATGGCGGTGGCGAATCTCGGTTCGGCGAAGACCATGACGCCGGCGGCGGACTGGATCAGGTGGGCGCAGGTCCGGGATCCCACCACCAGGAAGAAGGCGTCCTGGATCT
>CAINOV010000356.1 GCA_903851655.1 uncultured Caulobacterales bacterium | reverse complement strand
GGTCTCGCCGAACACGGTCTGGTACTGGGGCGCGCCGGGGGCGGGCTTGACCTGCACGCCGGTGACGACGTTGAACTTCGACACCCCGTGGTACTTGTCGGCGGCGTTTTCCGCCGGGGCGTAGCCCTTGCCCTTGCGGGTGACCACGTGCACCAGCACGGGGCGGTCGGCGATCTCCCGCACGTTCTGCAGCACCGGCAGCAGGTGGTCGAGATTGTGCCCGTCAATGGGCCCCACATAGTAGAAGCCCATCTCCTCGAACAGGGCGCCGCCGGTGAGCAGGGACCGCGCCATGCCCTCGGCGCGCCCGGCCGGGGCCTGAAGGGCCGACGGCAGCTTCGAGACCAGCGCCTTCCCGGCCTTGCGCACGGACTGGTAGGTCTGGCCGGACATCCGCCTCGCCAGATAGGCGCTCATGGCCCCCACCGGGGGCGCGATGGACATGTCGTTGTCATTCAGGATGACGGTCAGCTGGCCGGTGGTCTCCGCCGCCATGTTCATGGCCTCGTAGGCCATGCCGGCGCTCATGGACCCGTCGCCGATCACGGCGACGACCTTGTGCTGCTCGCCGCGACGGTCCCGGCCGACACAGAAGCCCAGCGCCGCAGAGATCGAGGTGGCCGCATGGGCCGCGCCGAACGGGTCGTAGACGCTTTCCGAGCGCTTGGTGAACCCGGACAGGCCGCCCCCCTGGCGCAGGGTCCGCATCCGGTCCCGACGCTCCGTCAGGATCTTGTGCGGATAGGCCTGGTGGCCCACGTCCCAGATCAGGATGTCCTCGGGCGTGTTGAAGGTGTGGTGCAGCGCCACGGTCAGCTCCACCACCCCGAGACCGGCGCCCAGGTGGCCGCCGGTGCGGCTGACCACGTCGATCAGCTCCGTCCGCACCTCGTCGGCCAGGGGCTGGAGCTTGTGCTCCGGCAATCGCCGGACGTCGGCGGGACAGTCGATCCGGTCGAGCAGCCGGCCGAGGCTTGTGCTGGAAGCGTTCATGGAAGGCGCCCCTTGTTGGACTGGCTCATCGGCTAGACGCCGCGCCAGTCGAGGACCATTTTCAGGCAGGTCTGGTCGGTGAACGCCTGGTGATAGGCGTCGTTGGCGTCCTGCGGCGGGGCGTGATGGGTGATCAGGCCGTCCAGCGGCAGGCTCTGGTCCCCCATCATGCGGGTGACGGCGGCCAGATCCTCCGGCGCCCATTCGGCGGCCACGCGGATCTTCGCCTCGCGCATGAAGGCGGGGGGGAAGGTGAAGCTGAGGGGGGTGTCATAGAAGCCGGCCAGGACGATCTCCCCGCCCCGGGCCAGCCGCGGGATCAGCTGGTCCAGCAGGTTCGCCGCGCCGCTGGCGTCGCAGATGCAGCGATAGTCCCGCCGGGCGTCCTCCGCCGGATCGATGACCGCATAACCCAGCGCCCCGTCCCGGCGGGCGGGATTGGTCTCCCACACCGTGGGCGGGGCGTGGCCCTCGGCGACGACGATGCGCGCCAGCAGCCGGCCCAGGACGCCGTGGCCGAGAATGAGTTCCGGAGGCGGCCCGCCCCCCGCGGCGATGGCGTGCCGCGCCGTGGCGGCCAGCGCCAGCAGGATGCCCTTGTCGGCCAGCCCCTCGGCGATGGATGGGATCCGGGCGCTGGGCGCCACCAGCGTGCGCGCCGCGCCGCCGAACAGGCCCCTTGCGCCGATGAAGGCCGTGGAGCCGGGCACGAACACGGTCTCGCCCAGGCGCGCGCGGACATGGGCGCCGGCCCCGATCACCCGGCCGACGGACTCATAGCCGGGCACCAGGGGGTAGCCGAGGCCGGGGAACGGCGGCATGCGGCCGGACCAGAGCAGACGCTCGGTCCCCGTGCTGACGCCGCTGTAGTCCACCTCCACCACCAGATCGTCGTCGCCGGCGTCCTGCAGTCCCAGGGTGCGGAACGACAGGCGTTGCGGCTCTTCCAGTACGACGGCAAGGGTTTCCATCAGCCTCTCCCGACCCGCAGGCGCGGCGTCCGTTTCAAGGGCCCGTCGAAGGACGGACCTGCGATCGGACGCTCATGAGTGTCAGAGTAGATTGACACTTCTAATTGTCAAATTGAATTGTCACTCAGCGGGCGACGATCAGCCCGAGGGACAGCAACGAGGCGGTCCGGCGGAACGAGATGTCGCGGAATCCCGCCGCCGTCAGCAGGGCCGTGATCTCGGCGGGCGAGCGCGCCCGGCCGTGGCCCATGGCCAGCAGGTACATGGCGAAATAGACGTCCGCCACCCGGTCCCGGCCGCCGGACAGGGACATGGGCTCGGCGATCACCAGCCGCCCGCCCGGGGCCAGGGCCCGGCGGATGGCGCGCAGCAGGGTCAGCACCGCCGGATCGTCATGGTCGTGGACGATGCGCACCAGGGTGATCAGGTCGGCGCCCTGCGGCAATTCGTCCTTGCCGAAGTCGCCGCCCTGAACCTGCGCCCGGTGGGAAAGCCCCGCCGCCGCCAGCCGGCTCCGGGCCCGCTCCACCACCGCGGGCAGGTCGAACAGGGCCAGCTCCAGCTTCGGCGCGGCCGCGGCGGCGGCGATCAGGAAGGCCCCCTCCCCGCCCCCCACATCCAGCAGCCGGCGATGTCGGCGGAAGGGATAGGCGTCCAGCACGTCCCGGGCGAAGGAGGGCACGGAGGCGGCCATCAGGGCGGAATAGTCGGCCACGGCGTCGGCCGGGGCGGCGTCCGGCGCCGCGGACCGGGCATAGGCCCAGTAGCGGGCGAGATCCCCCTGCCCGCCGCCGCGCCGCACCAGTCCCACCGGATCGATCAGATCCTGGTAGAGCTGGCGATGATGGACGATCATGTCCCGCAGGCCCGCATTGCCCAGCAGCGCCGCCCCCTGCGGCCCGAGCGCGAAGTCCGTTTCGCCCGCGCGGCTGATCAACCCCAGCCCGACGCCGGCGACCAGCAGCCGCTCCAGCGCCGGTTCCGGCGCGGCGGCGTGGCGGGCGAGGTCCGCCAGGGACCGGGGCCCCTGGGCCATGGCCTCGAGCAGGCCCAGATCCACCACCGCGGACAGGACCTGGGAATAGACAAAGCCGGCGGTGAGGTCGAACAGGCCCCGGGCCCGGGACCGGGCGATGGGCCGGAAGGGGGCGAACCGCGCCGCAAAGCTCTGGAAGGCCGGACTTCCGAGCAGGCGGTTGCGCCAGGACAGCCAGGCGGCGTCCAGCGGCGAGCGGAACGGGGCGACGGCCGTCAGGCTGCGCTCCGGCTGAGCTGCTTGGGCGTCAGGCGCAGGGCCTGGCCGCGGACAATGTCCCGCAGGCCCTGGGCGCCGTCGCAGTCGGGGATCGCCTCGACGGCTTCGCCCACCAGCTCCTGCAACCGACGATAGGCGCCCTGCACCCCAAGCTCGGCCACCAGATTGGGCCGGTTCAGGGCGACGTCGCGTCCCGTAGGCTTGCCGCCCTCCTCCGGTTCGGAGACGGCGTCCATCAGGTCGTCCGCCGCCTGATAGGCCGCGCCGAGCTTTTCGCCCAGCCGGCTCCAGGGCACGGGCGAGGCGCCGGCGGCCAGGGCCCCCATGCGGGTCGCCGCCACGAACAGGGCGCCGGTCTTGGACTGGTGATAGCTTTCCACGTTCACCGTGGGCTCGCTCTCCCAGGCCTGTCCGGCGACGATGCCGGTGGGCATGCCCACCCCGGCTGCGAGGGTGCGGATCAGGGGCGCCAGCCGGTCCGGCGCGGCGGCGCAACCCTGGGCCAGAACCTCGAAGGCCAGCACGATCATGGCGTCACCCGCCAGCACGGCCAGGGGCTCGCTGAACACCCGATGCACGGAGGGCTTGCCCCGGCGGCTGTCGGCGTCGTCGAAACAGGGCAGGTCGTCATGCACGAGGGAGGCGCAGTGCAAAAGCTCCACCGCCGCGGCGGCGGCGTTGGCCACCGCCGGCTGGTCGTCGCCGCACGCCTCGGCCACGGCGAGACACAGGGACGGCCGCACCCGGGCGCCCCCCGGAAACACCGCATAGCGCACCGACTCCGCCAGCCGCGGCGGCGTCAGGTCCCCCTGAGCCCGGGCCAGGAGGGCTTCGAGGGTCGATTCGACTCGCAGGGATACGCTCATTCCGTCAGCCTCCCGAGGCGGGGCCGGTGACACCGCCGTATGTCAATTGATTTAGACACATGATACAGTCCAGCACAATAGACACTCAGGGGTGGAAATGGTCGCAGACCGGGTCATCATCGTCGGGGCGGGCATGGGGGGCCTCGCCTGCGCCATCGAGCTGGCCGCCGCCGGCGCCGAGGTCACCGTGGTGGAGCGCGCGCCCCGGCCCGGGGGCAAGATGCGGGAAGTGCGGGTCGGCGAGTCCCGGATCGACGCCGGGCCCACGGTCCTGACCCTGCCCTGGGTGTTCGAGCAGCTGTTCGAGCGGGCCGGAACCCGCCTGTCGGACCATGTCCGCCTGCAAAAGGCCGGGATCCTGGCCCGGCACGCCTGGACCGACGGATCGACGCTGGACCTCCACGCCGACCGCCAGCGCTCCGCCGAGGCCGTCGGCGCCCTTGCCGGTCCGGCCTCCCGCCGGGGATATCTGGCCTTCTGCGACCACGCCCAGCGAATCTACGAGACCCTGCAGGACACCTTCCTGACCCAGCCGGCCAACGGCCCCATCGGCCTCAGCCAGCGGATCGGGCTGGGACGCATGGACCGCCTGATGGCCCTTCGCCCGTTCGACACGATGTGGGACACGCTGGGTCCCTATTTCCCCGATCCCCGCCTGCGCCAGCTGTTCGGCCGCTACGCCACCTATTGCGGCTCGTCGCCCTATCTGGCGCCGGCGACGCTGATGCTGATCGCCCATGTGGAGCAGGCGGGCGTCTTCATGGTCGAGGGCGGAATGCAGCGGCTGGCCGACGCCCTGGAGACCGTGGCCCGGTCCCTGGGCGTGACCTTCCTGTACGGCCGCAGCGCCGCGCGGCTGCAGCTGCGCCACGGCCGGGCCAGCGGGATCACCCTGGACGACGGCCAAAGCCTCGAGGCGGGCGCGGTGGTGGTCAACGCCGACCCGGCCCATGTCTTCGCCCACAAGGACCTGAAGCCAGAGGCCGCCGGCGCGGCCCGGTCCCTGTCCGCGGTCACCTGGGCCATGACGGCGAAGACGTCCGGCCTGCCGCTGGTGCGGCATAATGTCTTCTTTTCCGAAGACTACGCCGCCGAGTTCAACGCCCTGTTCGCCCGCGGCGAAATCCCGGCCCGACCCACCGTCTATGTCTGCGCCCAGGACCGGGACGATTCGGGCGCCGCCCCCGACGGCTCGGAGCGGCTGCTCATGCTCATCAACGCCCCCGCCAACGGGGACACGAAGACCCTCACCCCCCAGGAGATCCGCACATGCCAGGCCCGCGCGACACAGCTTCTGGCGAGTTGCGGACTGGAGCTGTCCCCGGATCCGGAGCCGGCGGTGGTGACCACGCCGAGGCACTTCAACGGCCTGTTCCCGGGCACGGGGGGGGCGCTCTACGGCCGGGCGACCCACGGCTGGTCGGCGGCGTTCCAGCGGCCCCAGGCGCAGACGCCGATTCCGGGCCTGTATCAGGCCGGGGGCGGCGCGCATCCGGGGGCGGGCGTCCCGATGGCGACCCTCTCCGGACAGTTGGCGGCGCGGAAGCTGATTTCGGATCGCGGTTCGATGCGCCGGTTCCGCCCGGCGGCTATCGCTGGTGGTACCTCGACGCCCTGAGCGACGACGGGCGCTTCGGCCTCACCATCATCGCCTTCGTCGGCAGCGTGTTCTCGCCCTATTACCACTGGTCCGGACGGGGGCGCCCGCAGAACCACTGCGCCGTCAACGTGGCGGTCTACGCCCCCACCGGCGACCGCTGGGCCATGACCGAGCGGGGGGAGAAGGCCCTCGCCCGCAGCGCCGACCGCCTGCAGATCGGCCCCAGCCGGCTGGTCCGCTCCGACGCCGGACTGACGGTCGAGATCGACGAGATCACCGCCCCGATCCCCGGGCGCCTGCGGGGCGTCGTGCGTCTGAGGCCCCTGATCCGCCACGCCGACGCCTACGCCCTCGACGCCGCCGGACGTCACCTCTGGCGGCCGATCTGGCCCCGGGCGGCGGTGGAGGTGGAGCTGGACGGCTATGGCCAGCCCTGGCGCGGAGACGGCTATTTCGACACCAATTTCGGGGTCGAGCCCGTCGAGTCCGCCTTCCAGGACTGGGACTGGTGCCGGGCCCACACCCCGGACGGGGTGAGCCTGTTCTACGACGTGCGCGAGCGGGACGGGCGCTGCGGTCACCTGGCCCTGCAGATCGGCGAAGACGGCGAGGCGCGCCGGATGGCGCCGCCCCCGGCCCGGGCCCTGCCGCCCACCCTGTGGCGCACGCCGCGGTGGGCGCGCAATGACGCCGACGCGCCCCTGCAGATCCGGCGGACCCTGGAGGATACGCCCTTCTACAGCCGGACCGCCCTGGACGGCCGGATCGGCGGCCAGCCGGCGACGCTGATGCATGAAAGCCTGTCCGTGGACCGGCTGCGCTCACCGGTGGTGAAGGCGATGCTGCCGTTCCGCATGCCCCGGGCGGCGATCTAGCCAGGGGGGGACGGATCGGAGGGATCCGTCCGGTCCGGCGCCGGCGGATCGACCGGCTTGTCCCGGCCCGGACGCACCTGCCAGAACTGCCAGACGCCCCACGCCACCGCCGCGCCCTCGAACAGGACGAGCTCCACCAGCATCTTCGGGGTCTGGGACAAGACCATGGTTAAGCCCCTAGCGCACGCTGCGTCCGGGCGCGGTCCGGTCGTCAAGACCGGAGAACAGGTTCACCAGCCAGGCCAGGTCGCTGTCCAGATTGCGCCCCCGTCCGCCCCGCGCCTGCCACTCCGGCCCCGGATGCTCGGCGATGGCGCGCACGAGGAAGGCGGTCTGCGGCAGGGGCGCGCCCGCGGCGGTTCCCGCGGACCGGCTGACGGTCTCGCGCAGGGCCCGGCCGACCAGGGCCAGCTTGACATGGGTCGGCAGGACCGTGCGCTGGTCCACGTTGTTCAGACCCGTCGCCCGCAGGCGGCCGCCGATCCCCGCATAGAGATGCCGCGCGGCGAAGATGGCGGGACGAAAGGCGGGATCCAGGCCATGGATGCCCGCGTCCGCCCGTGTGTACAGCGCCTCGGCCATGGCCAGCAGTCGCGCGGTGACATCGGCGATCTGCGGGCAGAAGACGGGGTCGGCCAGCCACTCGTCCGGGTCTAGCCCCGCCTCCCGCAGCCATTGCCGCGGCAGGTAGAGCCGCCCCAGGCGGGCGTCCTCGCCCACGTCCCGGGCGATGTTGGTGAGCTGCATGGCCGAGCCCAGGTCGCAGGCCCGCGCCGCCAGGTCCGGCGAGCGCGCGCCCATCAGGACGGCCATCATGGCGCCGACGGAGCCGGCCACCCGGGCGGCGTAGTCCTGCAGGTCGCCAATCTCCTCATAGGTGCGTCCGGCCGCGTCCCATTCCAGCCCCTCCAGCAGGGCGTCGAACAGGCGCTTGGGGATCTCGAAGTCGCTCACCGTGTCCGCCAGGGCGCGGTCCACCGGCTCCGCCTCCGGATCCCCGGCGTAGATGCGGGCCAGCCGGGCGCGCAGCCGGGCCACGGCCTCCGCCGGGCCGCCGCCGCAATCCACGGCGTCGTCGGACAGGCGACAGAAGGCGTAGAGGGCGTAGGCCGCCTCCCGCACCCGTCCGGGCAGGAATTTCGACGCGATGAAGAAGGACCGGGACCCGGTCCGGATCATCTCCCGGCAGGCGGCGAGATCAGCGGGACGCGCGAAGCGACGGATCATGACCGGACGACCGCTGGACAGCGTCTGCGTCGGGCGCAAGGGCGCCGAGGATGCGGGCGGAGGAGAGGACCCCTGGAAGTCCCGCCCCCGGCTGGGTTCCCGCGCCGACAAGGTAGAGACCATCGATGTCCTCGCTCCGATTGGTGGGACGGAACCACGCGCTCTGCAGAAGCGTCGGCGCGAGGCTGAAGGCGGCGCCCTTGATGGACGACAGCCGGTCGTGGAAGTCCTGCGGCGTCGTCACGAACGAGGTGACCAGTTCCGCTTCCAGGCCGGGCAGCAGGGTCTGCGACAGGCGCTCGGAAATGGCCTGACGATAGGGCTCGGCCATGCTGGCCCAGTCGACGCCGGCGTCCAGATGCGGCACCGGCGACAGGACGTAGAACGAATCACATCCCTCCGGCGCCAGGGCCGGGTCGGTGGCCGTGGGGCGGTGCAGATAGAGGCTCATGTCCTCCGGCAGGCCCTTGGCCGAGAAGATGTCCTGGATCAGGCCCTGGTAGCGGGGCCCCAGCAAGATGGTGTGATGCTCCACGTCCGGATACTGGCGCTTGGTGCCGAAGTACCAGACGAACAGGCTCATGGAATACTTGGCCTGGTCGAGGCGCCTGTCGGTCCAGCGCTTGCGGGCCCGGGCCGGAATGAGCTTGCGATAGGTGAAGGCCGCGTCGGCGTTGGAGACCACGAGGTCCGCCGCGATCTCCTCGCCATTGGCCAGCCGCACGCCCCGCGCCCGGCTTCGCCCCCCAGGGCCGTCGTCCAGCAGGATCTCCGACACGTCCGCGTCATAGCGGATGCGCCCCCCCTGCCCGTCGATCAGGGACACCAGCCCCTTGACCAGGGCGCCGGTGCCGCCGATGGGGACATGCACGCCCCAG
>CAINOV010000355.1 GCA_903851655.1 uncultured Caulobacterales bacterium | reverse complement strand
CTGGACCCTTCCGCCCACCCGGCAGAGCGCGCCGGACGGCAAGCCCGACAACCTGCTGTTCGATCACAGACCCTATGACGCCATCGGCGAGAGCGACCGGATGACGCTGCGGTTCGTCCGGCGCTGACCCCTGGCGCGCCGACGCAGCGCCAGTTGCAGCGGATGCGCCAGATTGTGCAGGTTGACCTTTACGTCGCCCCCTTGTCGCACCGGGTCTTAACAGTGTTTACTGCGCCGCGCCGGGGGGCGGAGCTCCCCGCAATCACATGGGAGAGTTCCTCGAATGGCCACGCTGCAAGAGATCACCGACCGCTTCAAGACCGCCGTGGGCGACGATTCGGGACTGGGAAAGAGCCTGAAGTTCGACCTCAAGGGCGACGGCTTCATCTATATCAACGGCGGGACCGTGAATAACGAAGACCTGCCGGCCGACTGCACCATCGTCGTGTCGAAGGATGACTTCGAAGCGATGGGCGAAGGCAAGCTCGACCCGACGATGGCCTTCATGCAGGGCAAGATCAAGGTCAATGGCGACATGTCCGTGGCCATGAAGCTGCAGCCGCTGATGGCCAAGGCCCGCTGAGCCGGGGCGGTCTGACGACCGTGGCGGAGTCGGCGCCTCTGTATTCCACCACCGAGGCGCCGGCGCCTGCCGGGGCCGAGCCGGTCTGGCTCAGGGCCCGGGACGGCGTGCGGCTGCGCGCTGTCCTCTATCCACAGGAACGGTCCCGGGGGACGGTGGTGCTGAGCCCCGGCCGGACGGAGCCGGTGGAGAAATATCACGACGTGATCGCGGAGCTGGTGGAGCGCGGCTTCACCGTCCTGGCGCACGACTGGCGCGGCCAGGGGCTGTCGCAGCGCCTGTCGCCGGATGATCCGCGAAAGGGCCACGCCCGGGGGTGGCGGCCGTTCATCGACGATTATCGGCTGATCCTGTCGACCTTCGAGGCCCGGCTGCCGCGGCCGTGGATCGCCATGGGTCACTCCATGGGCGGCGGACTGACCCTTCTGGCCCTGACCGAGGGCGCGGGGCCGTTTGACGCCGCGATCCTGTCCGCGCCCATGTGCGACATCGGGACGGGCGGCGTCGATCCCCGCGTGGCGCGGATCGTTGCGGCGCTGCTCAGCCGGACGGGGCAGGGGCGGCGCTATGCCTTCCCGCCGTCAGACGCCTTGTCGGAGCCCTTTGAGGGCAATGTCCTGACCCATGACGCGGCGCGGTTCCAGCGCACCCTCGCCCTCTACCAGGCCCATCCCGATCTGGTGCTGGGGAGCGTGACCTGGGGCTGGGTGGACTTCGCCCTCACGCTGGCCGCCCGTCTGCGTCGTCCCGGCGTCATCGAAGGCCTGCGGATCCCGCTGGTCATCCTCGTCGCCGAGGAGGAGAAGCTCGTCCGCAACGCCGCCGCCCGGTCGCTGGCGCAGCGCGCGCCCAACGGCCGGTGCGTGGAGGTGGCGGGAGCCTATCATGAGATCCTGATGGAGACCGAGAGCCGCCGGGCCGAGTTCTGGCGCGCGTTCGACGCCCTGCCGGTCGCCTCGCCCGCGCGCTGAGCCCTCAGGACGTCGGCGTCGCGGCGGGCTCCAACAGGGCGGTGACGGCGGGCAGCAGGGCCGCGTCCCCCACGATCAGCATCTGGCCGCCGGACCGGCCGATCGGGGCGCCGCGCCAGTCCGCCACGAGGCCGCCGGCGCCGGCCAGCAGCGGCACCGCCGCCTCCACGTCCCAGGACTTCAGGCCCCGTTCGACGACCACGTCGAGCTTGCCCATGGCCACCAGGGCGTAGGCATAGGCGTCGGCGCCATAGCGCACCAGCCGGGCCGCGGCGTGGAAGCGCTGGTAGGCCTCCTGCTCCCGCCCAGTGAACAGGTGCGGATCAGTGGTGGCGGTCAGGGCCTGTGCCAGATCGGCGCAGGGTCGGGTCCGGAGGACCCGCGCGCCGGCGTCGGTCAACAGCCGCGCGCCCTGGGCCGAGCCGACGAAATACTCGCCGGTGAAGGGCTGGGCGATGACGCCGACCACGGGCGTCCCGCGATGGCGCAGACCGATCAGGGTGGTCCACAGGGGCAGGCCGGAGATGAAGGCGCGGGTGCCGTCGATCGGGTCGAGCACCCAGACGAACTCCGCGTCGGGCCGGTCCTCGCCATATTCCTCGCCGATCACGCCGTGGTCGGGAAAGCGCGCGGCGATGGCCTTGCGGATCGCCGCCTCCGCACCCTTGTCGGCCTCGGTGACCGGATCGAAGGCGCGGCCGGTGAGGGCGCCCTTGTCCGCAAGCCCGTGGTCGGCCCGGAACAGCGGCAGGATCACCTCGCCGGCGCTCCGGGCGAGGGTGACGGCGAAGTCTTCCAGATCGGCGATCTGTGCGGGGCTCAGGGACAGGCTCATGGGGCAGACTTAGCGGCGCACGCCCCCGCCCGCCAAGCCCTGGCGCAAGAAAAACCCCCGCGGCGCGAACCGCGGGGGCTGAAGGTGTGACCGAGTTCGTTCAGATCTGGCAGGTCCGGCGCGCCCGTCCGGAGACGGGCGGTGGAATTACGCCGGGCTGTCGTTGTTCAGCGACTTGGCGAGGTCGAGCAGGCGGCGGCGGGGCCGCTCGCCCAGTTGATAATAGGCGCGGATCAGGTCCATGGTTTCCTTGCGCGCGAGGACTTCCCCGGCGCGGGGCTCTTCCGGCGCGGGCGTGGTCGCGGCGACCAGCTGGGCCGGTTCGCCTTCTTCCAGGCCGTCATAGAAATAGCCGACCGGCACTTCCAGCGCCGCGGCCAGTTCCCAGACCCGGGCGGCGGAGATGCGATTGGCGCCGCACTCGTACTTCTGGATCTGCTGGAAGCGGATGCCGACGGCGGTCGCCAGTTGTTGCTGGGTAAGTCCCATCAGCCGGCGCCGGCGACGGAGCCGCTTGCCGAGATGGAGGTCGATATCGTTCGCCATGCGGCCGCCCCTCTAGAGTTCCACACGTCCCAAGACGGGACGACTACGCTTGCGAGGGGCAAACGTCATGCCGCAGTTCCCCGCGCGGCTGAAATGGACGAACTCACTTGGCGACATACGCAACCTGACTTCAGACCCCACCTTTGATCAGCGAGGATTAGTTTGGCGCCGAAGTGTGACGGTCAAGTGGCCCGGGGCTGCTGGGTTAACCATAAGTGACCAGAATGTGCGAGACGCACGGGATTCATTCCGCCCTGGTCGCGGGGCGCCCACAGGACGCGCCGATGGGCCCTCGCCGGCTGGGGTCGCTCAGTCCTCGCGGACGCGGCGCTTGCGGAAGGAGGGGTTCAGCACCTGCTTGCGCAGACGGATCGCCTTGGGCGTGACCTCCACCAGCTCGTCTTCCTCGATATAGGCGATGGCCTGTTCGAGGGTCATGCGCCGGGGCGGGGTCAGGCGGATCGCCTCGTCCTTGCCCGAGGCGCGGACATTGGTCAGCTGCTTGGCCTTCATCGGGTTCACGTCGAGGTCGTCGAACCGCGAGTTCTCGCCGATGATCATGCCCTGGTAGGTCTTTTCCCCGGCGCCCACGAACATCGTGCCGCGCTCTTCCAGGTTCCACAGGGCGTAGGCGGCGGTCTCCCCGTCCGAGTTCGACACCAGCACGCCGCGCAGGCGGCCCTCGATGGCGCCGCGGTGGGGTTCGTAGTGGCTGAACACCCGGTTCAGCACGCCCGAGCCCCGGGTGTCGGTCAGGAACTCGCCCTGATAGCCGATGAGGGAGCGGGACGGGGCTTCCAGGGTGATGCGGGTCTTGCCGGAGCCGGACGGACGCATGTCCTTCAGCTCCGCCTTGCGGGCCGACAGCTTCTCGATCACCACGCCGGAATATTCGTCATCCACGTCGATGACGACCTCCTCGATGGGCTCCATCCGCTGGTTGGTCTCCTCGTCGATGCGATAGACCACCCGGGGGCGGGAGATAGAGACCTCGAACCCTTCCCGGCGCATGTTCTCGATCAGCACGCCGAGCTGCAGTTCGCCGCGGCCGGCCACCTCGAAGGCGTCCTTCTCGTCGGTCTCGCGGACCTTGATGGCCACGTTGGACTCGGCTTCCCGCAGCAGGCGGTCGCGGATCACGCGGCTCTGCACCTTGTCGCCGTCCTTGCCGGCCAGCGGACTGTCATTGACGGTCACCAGCATGGAGATGGTGGGGGGGTCGATGGGCTGGGCGGGCAGGGCCTCGGTCAGGGTCAGGTCGCACAGGGTGTCGGCGACGGTCGCCTTCGACAGGCCCGCAATGGCGACGATGTCGCCGGCCTCCGCCACCTCGATGGGCTGGCGCTTCAGGCCGCGGAAGGCGAGGATCTTGGTGACGCGGCCGCGCTCGACCTCCTTGCCCTCCCGCGAGAGAGCCTTGATGGCCATGCCCGGCACGATCTTGCCCGCTTCCACCCGTCCGGTGAGCAGGCGGCCGAGGAAGGGATCGCTTTCCACCAGCACGGCCAGCATCTGGCCGGGTTCGGCCACCCGCTCCGCCGCCTTGGGCGGCGGGACGTGCTTGACGATCAGGTCGTAGAGGGGCGCCAGACCCTCGCGGGGGTCGTCCATGTTCACCACCGCCCAGCCTTCCTTGCCCGACGCGTAGATGTGCGGGAAGTCCAGTTGGTCGTCGGTGGCGCCGATGGCGGCGAACAGGTCGAAGGTGTCGTTCAGCACCCGGTCCGGATCCGCGTGCGGACGGTCCACCTTGTTGAGCACCAGGATCGGACGCAGCCCGAGCTTCAGCGCCTTGCCCAGCACAAACTTGGTCTGCGGCATGACGCCTTCCTCGGCGTCCACCAGCAGCAGGCACCCGTCCACCATGCCCAGGATCCGCTCCACCTCGCCGCCGAAGTCGGCGTGGCCGGGGGTGTCGATGATGTTGATCCGCGTCTCGCCGGCGGCGCCGTGCCAGAGGACCGAGGTGGCCTTGGCCAGGATGGTGATCCCGCGCTCGCGCTCCTGGTCGTTGGAGTCCATGGCGCGCTCGACCGTCGCCTCATTGGCGCGGAAGACGCCGGACTGGGCGAGCAGCTGGTCGACGAGGGTGGTCTTGCCATGGTCGACGTGAGCGATGATGGCGATATTGCGCATGGACATGGGAAAGCGATCTGAGGCTATCGCGAGCGGTCGCGGGGGGAGGGAGGTTTGGCCGTGCTTCTACGCGACGCCGCGGCGGAAAGCCAGTGGCGCCGACGAGAACATTTCGCAGCTGCGAAGCAAAGGTCTGGCGCGGGTCAGGCGACGCCCTTGCGGCCGATGGCGTAGAACCGGTCCGCGCGCTGCCGCAGGACGCCGTCCGGCGACAGCTTGAACAGGGCCTTCAGCTCGTCCTCCACCGCGTCGCCGACGGCCTTGATGGTCGCCGCCGGGTCGGAATGGGCGCCGCCCGCCGGCTCGGGAATGATTCGGTCGACAATGCCGAAGCCGATCAGATCCTGGGCGGTGATCTTCATGGCGTTGGCCATGCGCGGCGCCTCCGCCCGGTCGCGGAACAGGATCGAGGAGCCCGCTTCCGGAGAGATCACCGAATAGATGGAATGCTCCAGGATCAGCACCCGGTTGGCGGCCGCTATGGCCAGCGCCCCGCCAGAGCCGCCCTCGCCGACGATGGTGGCGACCATGGGGGTGGTCAGGCTGAGGCAGCGCTCCGTCGACCGGGCGATGGCCTCGCCCTGGCCGCGCTCCTCGGCGCCCACGCCGGGATAGGCGCCGGCGGTGTCGACGAAGGTGATCACCGGCAGGCTGAACTGTTCGGCCATGTCCATCAGCCGCACGGCCTTGCGGTAGCCCTCGGGCCGCGCCATGCCGAAATTGTGCTTCAGCCGGGTGGTGGTGTCGTGACCCTTCTCGTGCCCCATCACCACCACGGGCATCCCGCGGAACCGGCCGAGCCCGCCGACCACCGCCTGATCGTCCGCGAACTTGCGGTCGCCGCGCAGCTCCACGAACTCCTCGATCAGCCCGCTGACATAGTCGACGAAGTGCGGACGGTCCGGATGGCGGGCGACCTGGGTCTTCTGCCAGGGATCGAGGCGCGCATAGGCCTCGCGTCGGAGATCGTCGACGCGGTGCTTCAGCGCCGCCAGTTCCTGATCGAACGCGCCGGGCCCTGCGGTGTCCGAGAGCCGCGAGAGTTCTTCGATCTTGGCCTCGAGGTCGGCGATCGGGCGCTCGAAGTCCAGATAATGTCGTGTAGCGGCGGTCATGCCGTCCCGGGTTGCCGTTGGCGGAAGGGCGGGAAACTAGGCGCAATCGGGGGCGGTAGACAAGCCATGAAGCCCACAAGGTGTTCACGGCGGCGTCATCGCCCCTTGCCAAGGGCGTCCGCCGGGGGCTTGAAGGGGGCGCGCACCTCAACCTCCGGAGCCCTTGATGTCGTTGCAAGACCGCCCGCGACTGCTCGAAGCCCTTGTTGCGACCGCGCTGGAGGCGGGCGAGGAGGTGTGGCGCCACTTCCAGGGTCATGTGGAGGTGATGACCAAGGATGACCTGTCCCCGGTCACCGCCGCCGACCAGGCCGCCGAGGCGATCATCCTCAAGGCCCTGGCGCTGGCCGCCCCCGGCGTGCCGGTGGTGGCGGAGGAAGAGGCCGCGGCGGGGCGGATCCCCGACGTGTCCGGCGCCTTCTTTCTCGTGGACCCGCTGGATGGCACCAAGGAGTTCATCCGCAAGGGCCATGACTTCACGGTCAATATCGGTCTGATCGAGGCCGGCGCGCCGACCCTTGGGGTCGTCTACGCCCCGGCGCTTTCGCGGCTGTTCGCCGGCGATGTCGCCAGCGGCCTGGCCTGGACCGCCGATGTGCCGCCGGGGTCGTCGGACACCCGCAAGCGCCGGCCGATCCGGGTGCGGCAGCACGGGGCCGGGTTGTGCGCCGTGGCGTCGAAATCCCACGATACGCCGGGCACCGAAGCCTATCTGGCCGAGATCGGCTGTGCGGAACGGGTCAGCATCGGCTCGTCGCTCAAGTTCGCCCTGCTGGCGGCGGGGGAGGCGGACATCTATCCCCGTCCGGCCCCGACGATGGAATGGGACACCGCGGCGGGCGACGCGGTTCTGCGCGCGGCGGGGGGGCGGGTGTTCGACCTGGACGGCGCGCCCTTCGCCTATGGCAAGCCCCGCTTCTTCAACGAGGGATTCGTGGCCACGGCCACCTTCAATCCGCCGCCGCTTCGACCGTTCATGGGGGGCTGACCGGCGGGCCTCCAGATTTCCTAAAGCGCATTGGAGATCATATGGCGCGCACAAGACGCCCGTTCGGCGCATAGAACGCCTGGGCCGGTTGTGGCGTCTCGCGTGCGGGGCGCGGCGGCGCTATGGAGTGTGTCGTGAGTTTCGCAGCGCCGCCGAGGGACCCCGTCTCAGCCTTGTCACATCCTGACCCGCTTTCCCCGTCCGACGCGACGCCCCAGCCGGCGCGCCTCACCCATCTGCAGCGGCTGGAGGCCGAGGCGATCCACATCATCCGCGAGACGGTGGCGGAGTGCGAGCGTCCGGTGATGCTCTATTCCATCGGCAAGGACTCGGCGGCGATGCTGCACGTGGCCATGAAGGCCTTCCATCCGGCCAAGCCGCCGTTTCCCCTGCTGCACGTGGACACGACCTGGAAGTTCAAGGAGATGATCCGGTTCCGGGATGCGCACGCGCGAAACCTCGGGCTCGAACTGCTGGTTCACACCAATCCGGATGGACTGGCGGCCGGGGTGGGCCCGTTCACCCACGGGTCGGCGGTGCACACCGACATCATGAAGACCCAGGCCCTGAAACAGGCCCTGGACCGCTACGGCTTCGACGCGGCCTTCGGCGGCGCCCGGCGGGACGAGGAGGCCAGTCGCGCCAAGGAGCGGATCTTCTCCTTCCGCAACGCCGCCCATGCCTGGGAGCCCAAGGCCCAGCGGCCGGAGCTCTGGCGCCTCTACAACGCCCGCAAGCACCGGGGCGAATCCCTGCGCGTGTTCCCGCTCTCCAACTGGACCGAGCTGGACGTGTGGCAGTACATCGCCGCCGAGAACATCCCGCTGCCGGACCTCTATTTCGCCGCCGAGCGTCCGGTGGTGGAGCGGGACGGGACCCTGATCATGGTGGACGATGACCGCATGCCCCTGGCGCCGGGGGAGACGCCGCAGATGAAGTCCGTCCGCTTCCGCACCCTGGGCTGCTATCCGCTCACTGGCGCGGTGGAGAGCACGGCGGCCACCATCCCCGCCATCCTGCAGGAGATGCTCACCTCCCGCACTTCTGAACGACAGGGGCGGGTCATCGACCGGGACCAGGCGGCCTCCATGGAGAAGAAGAAGCGGGAGGGCTATTTCTGATGGCCGACGGATCGCTGCTGCACACCGACATCGACGCCTGGCTGGCCCGTCATCAGGCCAAGGACCTGTTGCGCTTCATCACCTGCGGCTCGGTGGATGACGGCAAGTCCACCCTGATCGGCCGCCTGCTCTATGACACCGGCGCCGTGCCCGACGATGAGATCGCCCGGCTGCAGCGGGACTCGGCCCGGGGCAGCGCGGGTGGCGAGCTGGACTTCTCGCTCCTGGTGGACGGCCTGGCGGCGGAGCGGGAGCAGGGCATCACCATCGACGTGGCCTATCGCTACTTCGCCACCGAGGCGCGGAAGTTCATCGTCGCCGACACCCCCGGCCACGAGCAGTACACCCGCAACATGATCACCGGCGCCTCCACCGCCGAGACGGCGGTGATCCTGGTGGACGCGCGCAAGGGCGTCCTGACCCAGACCCGGCGGCACAGCTTCCTCGTGTCGCTGGTGGGCATCCGGCGGGTGGTGCTGGCGGTCAACAAGATGGACCTGGTGGGCTTCGCGCAGGACGTGTTCGACGGGATCGTCGCCGACTACCGCGCCTTCGCCCAGGGGCTGGGCTTCGCGCAGATCACGGCCATCCCCATCAGCGGACGGGACGGGGACAACATCGCCCTCGTCAGCGCGCGCACGCCCTGGTACGCGGGCCCGACCCTGCTGGGCTATCTGGAGACCACGCCGATCGCGGCGGACGAGCTGGCGACCCGGCCCTTCCGCATGGCGGTCCAGGGGGTGATCCGGCCGGACCTGAGCTTCCGCGGCTTTACCGGCCAGATCTCCGCCGGCCAGCTGCGGGTCGGGGACGAGGTGCGGGTCTGTCCGTCGGGGCGGACCACGCGGGTCGCGCGGATCGTCGGCTGGTCCGGCGACCTGCCCCAGGCGACGGCGGGGCAGTCCGTCACCGTCACCCTGGCGGACGAGGTGGATGTCAGCCGCGGCGACGTGCTGGCGGCCGCGGCGAACCCGCCGGAGTCCGCCGAACGCTTCGCCGCCACCCTCGTCTGGATGGACGAGCAGCCGATGGTCATTGGCCGCAGCTACTGGCTGAAGATCGGCGCGCGCACCGTGGCCGCCGTGGTCGCCGGCCTCGATCACCGGGTCGACGTGAACACGCTGGAGCACCTTCCGGCGGCGCGGCTGGAGCTCAACGAGATCGGCAGCGTGGTGCTGCGCCTGGACCAGACCACGCCCTTCGATCCCTATGACCTGAACGTGGAAACGGGCGGGTTCATCCTCATCGACCGGGTCACCAACGCCACCATCGCCGCCGGGATGCTGCGGGCGGCGGAGCGGCGGGCCGACAACATCCACTGGCACGCCCAGACCGTGGACAAGTCCGCCCGGGCGCGGCTGAAGGGCCAGCGCTCCGCCGTGCTTTGGCTGACGGGCCTGTCCGGCGCCGGCAAGTCGACGCTCGCCAACCGCATCGAGCAGCGGCTGCTGGCGGAGGGGCGGCACACCTATATTCTCGACGGCGACAATGTCCGCCACGGCCTGAACAAGGACCTGGGCTTCTCGGAGGCCGACCGGGTGGAGAACATCCGGCGGGTGGCGGAGGTGGCCCGACTGATGGCGGACGCCGGCCTGATCGTGCTGGTGGCCTTCATCTCGCCCTTCCGCGCCGACCGTGACCTGGCCCGCGGCCTGATGGCGCCGGGGGAATTCATCGAGGTGCACGTGGATGCGCCCCTGGCCGTGGCCGAGGCCCGCGACCCCAAGGGCCTCTACCGCAAGGCCCGGGCCGGGGAGCTGAAGAACTTCACCGGCATCGACAGCCCCTATGAGCCGCCGATCCAGCCGGAGGTCTATATCGACACCACCACCACCAGCCCGGACGCCGCCGCAGACCGGATCGTGCGGCTGATCGAGCAGCGGGGCCTTCCGGGCGTGGACGGCGAGGGGATCTAGCGGCGGCGCCGTCAGACGTCGGTGAACACGCCGGGGCGCTTCTGCATCGCGGACATCACCGCCTCGATCTGGTTGGGAGAGCCGATCAGGGCGGCCTGCTCCACTGATTCTTCCATGAGGATTGTCGCGGGCTCCGCATCCGCCGCCACCGCGAACAGGCGCTTGGCCGCCCGGATCGCGTGGGGATTGCGGCCAGCGATCTCCCGGGCGAGCGCCATGGCCTCGGCATAGGGGTCGGCGCAGACCCGGGTGGCGACGCCCAGGGCCACGGCCTCCTCCCCGTTGAAGATGCGGCCGCTGAAGCACAGCTCCCGCGCCTGGTCGTCCCGCACCAGGCCCCGCAGCAGGACCATGCCGGCCATATCCGGCACCAGCCCCCACTTGATCTCGAGGATCGACATCTTCACGTCCGGCGTCACGAAGCGGATGTCCGCGCCGAGACAGACCTGGAAGCCGCCGCCCAGCGCCACGCCATGGACCGCCGCGATCACCGGGACCGGGATCTCGCGCCAGACATAGGCGGCCTGCTGCGCCCGGTTGGCGCCGCCGGGCGTGCGCGGAACCTCCACCAGGCCGGCGCCGCCCTTGCGCTCCCCCGACGCCATCTTCGAGAAGTTGCCCATGTCCAGGCCGGCGCAGAAGCTGCGGCCCTCGCCGGACAGGACTACGGCGCGCAGGCCCTTCAGGGTCTTGAGCCGCTCCCCGGTGTCCACCAGGGCCTGGAACATGGCGTCGTCCAGGGCGTTCATCTTGTCCGCGCGGGTCAGCCGGACATCGGCGACGCCGTCGGTCAGGGTGACGCGGATACGCTCTTCGACAGCGAGGGCTGAGGGGCTTGCGATGTCGCTCATGGCGGGCTCTCCACTTCTTGACACCTGCAGGCTACGCCCCGCGGACGGCCTTCGTAAAGCGGCGCCCCTGCGTCAACCGCCTGAAGCGCGCCCGGGCGCGCTCCGCGGCGCGAGCCCCAGGCCCGCGAGGACCAGGACGCAGACCACAGCCCCGCCCAGGAAGGCCGCCGCCGGGCCCCGCGCGGTCCAGAGCAGGCCGGCGCCCAGGCTGGCCAGCAGCAGCGCCACCCCGCCGGCGAGGTTGTAGATCCCGAAGGCGGTCCCGCGCAGGGCCTTTGGCGCAACGTCGGCGATCATGGCCGAGAACAGTCCCTGGGTCAGGGCCATGTGCAGGCCCCACAGCGCCACGCCCGCCAGCAGCGCGCCGGGCCCCGCGCCCAGACCCAGCACCAGGTCCGCGGCGATCAGGGCGACGAGGCCCAGGGCCAGCAGGACGCGCCTGTCCAGCTGGTCCGACAGGGCCCCCGCCGGGGCGGCGAGGCCCGCATAGACGATGTTCATGACGATCATCACCAGGGGCGCCAGGGCGGGGGACAGCCCGTCGGTCTGGCCGCGCAGCACCAGGAAGGCGTCGGAAAACCGCGCCAGGGAAAAGACCGTCGCCAGGGCCATGGCGCGCCAGAAGGCGCCGCCGAGGGATCCCAGTTCGCCCCAGGCGATGGGGCTGCGGGCCGCGGGCCGCGGCGCAGGTCTCGCGGGCTCCCGCACGCCGAAAAAGATCAGCAAGACTGCCGCGATCGCGGGAACCGCCGCCAGGGCGAAGATGATCCGCGTGTCATTGTGCAGGACGACCATCAGGGCAATGGCTACGGCGGGGCCGAGGAAGGCGCCCACCGTGTCCAGGGACTGGCGCAGTCCAAAGGCCGCGCCGCGCAGGCCGGGCTCGGTGATATCGGCGATCAGGGCGTCCCGGGGCGCGCCGCGGATGCCCTTGCCCACGCGGTCGGCGAACCGCGCGACCATCACCAGCCCCACCGAGTGGGCGATGACGAACAGGGGCTTGGAGGCTGCGGCCAGGCCATAGCCGATCCCGGTGAGCAGCTTGCGTTGGCCGATCCGGTCGCTGAGCCATCCGGAAAACACCTTGGTGATGGCCGCCGTGGCCTCGGCGATCCCCTCGATCAGACCGACCGTGGCCAGGCTGGCCCCCAGCGCCGTGGTCAGGAACACGGGCAGGAGGCCGTGGATCATCTCGGACGACAGGTCCATCAGCAGAGAGACAAACCCCAGGGCCCAGACGCCGGACGGCACGGTCTTCAGGGTCTGCAGGGACAGTTTCATGGGGCGTGGGGGTCCTCTTCCGGCTCATGATGCGCCCAGACGCCCCGGCGGCGAACCGCCAGTTGATAATAGGCGCCCCCCACCACCAGAATCCCTGCGGCCACCAGCAGGCCCGTCCGCCCCGATCCCGGCTGGGTGAGACCGGCCGTGACGATGGCGAGCATGGTCAGGATGACGAGGACCGGTCCGACGGGATGCAGGATCATCCGCGACCGGGACGCGGCGGTGGCCCCGGTCTGTCGCCCGCGGATCACCGCCACGGCCAGCAGGGCGTAGACGATCCCGGCGGAGTTGCCGTTGATGATGATCAGGGTGTTGAGGGGAAGCAGGCACAGGAACAGGCCGCCGACTCCCAGCACCAGGGTTGCGACCCAGGGCGAGCCGAAGTCGGCGTGGACCCGGCGCAGGGGCCGGTTGACGGCCTCGGGAAAGGCCCCGTCCCGGGCCGCGGCGTAGACGCCCCGACCACCGGTCAGGGCGATGGCGATCATGGCGTTGAAGATGGCCACAGCGACGCCCAGGCTGATGGCGTTGGCCATGGCGGGACTGGTCGCCTCGTGCAGGAAGGTGAGCACCGGCGTCTCGGACGCGGACAGCGCTCCGAGGTCCCGGGCGCCGACGATCACCGCGGCCACGGGCGGCAGGATGGTGGCGGCGCCGACGCCCAGGGCGCCGAGGACCATCCACCACATCTTGCGCCGGGCGCCCATGACTTCCTCGCCGAAGAAGATGGCCGAACCGTATCCGTTGAAGGCGTAGACCGCGCCGGCGCCCGCAAGGCCCATGACCCCGAGGGGAACCCCCATCAGCCCCCCGTGGCCATTGGTCATCTGCGGATGAAGCGCCGTGGCGATCAGGTCGCGATGGGGATGGGCGAAGCCGATCACGGCGGTGGCCGCCAGGGCCGCGATCTCCACCAGCAGGAACAGACCCGTGATCAGGGCGTTCAGGCGGATGCTGAGGGCCGCCAGGATGCTGACGATGACGATGCAGCCCAGGGCCGTGGGCAGGGGCGGCAGGCCCGGCCACACCTGGCGCAGGGAGTCCGTCACGCCGATGGCGGACAGGGCGAGCGCCACCGGGTTGGTCAACAGCGAGCTGATGGCGATGCCGAAGCCGAAAGTGGGGCCCAGGGTCTTGCTGAGGATCGTGTATTCCCCACCCGCATGGGGAAAGGCCGAGCCCAGCT
>CAINOV010000354.1 GCA_903851655.1 uncultured Caulobacterales bacterium | reverse complement strand
CCGGGAACCTCGTGCAAGGATTCAGCGCCCCATCCAGAGGTCGGTTCCCGGCTCAAGGCCGGGAATGACGCTGTTTGAGGGCCTACCCCCGATAGTTCGGCGGGGCGCCCACGGGTTCGGCCAGGGCGCGGGCGAGGCCGAGGCTGGTCTCGTCGTCCCAGGCCAGGGCCTGGACGGACAGGGGCAGCTCGTCCCCCGACAGGCCCATGGGAAACGCGGTGGCCGGCAGGCCCACTACATTGCCCAGCGTGGTGTAGAAGGCCACATCCGGCGACTGCCCCGCCTCGAAGCTGTAGGCCGCGCACGGGGTGGTCGGCAGCAGCAGCCCCTGATAGGCCCCCAGCGCCGCCCGGGCGCTTTCCGCCAGCCCCGCCAGGTCGCGATAGGCGCCCGCCAGCACCGCCGCGGTCTGTTCGCCGCCAAAGGCCATGTTCCGGCGGAACTCCGCGGAAAAGCCGTCCGGGTTCTGCGCCAGCATCGCCGCATGGTCGGCCATGGACTCGGCGCCGGAGATGATCACCCCCAGCCGCACCGCCTCCTGGAAGTCGTAGCCGTCGAGCGCGACCTCCTCCACCTCGAAGCCCAGGCGCCGGGCCTTGGCCACGGCGGCGGCCAGGGCCGCCTTCTGCGCGTCGTCGCAGGGGAAGCCGTCCAGCCGCAGCACCGCCATCGGCGCGTCGATCAGGCTCTCCAGCGGAGACGGCCGGGCGATCTCGCTGGCCAGCTCCGCCTCCGCCCCGCAGGCGGCGGCCAGCAGCCGGGCGCAGTCGTCGGCGGAGCGGCCGTGGGTCCCCACATGGTCCAGGGTCCAGCTCATGGGGATCACGTCGCCGGTGGAGATCAGGCCCTGGGTCGGCTTGTGCCCGAACACGCCGGTGAAGCCGGAGGGAATCCGCACCGAGCCCAGGGTGTCGCTGCCCAGCGCCGCGGCGCACAGCCCCGCCGACACCGCCGCCGCCGAGCCGCCGGACGAGCCGCCGGCGCTGTAGCCGTGCTTCCACGGGTTCTGGGTGCGGCCGAACCAGGGATTGTCGGTGAGCGCGCCGAACGCCCCCTCGTGCATGTTGACCAGGCCCAGGATCACCGCGCCCGCCGCCCGCAGCTGGGCCACCACCGGCGCATCGTCCTCGGCGATCCGGTCGCGGAAGGCGCCGATGCCGGCGTGCCAGGGCAGGCCCGCGACGGCGATGTTGGCCTTCACGGCGATGGGCGCCCCGTCGATCATGGACAAAGCCGCGCCCCGGGCCCAGCGCTCCGCGCTTTCGTGCGCCGCCTGTTCCGCCGCCGCCGTGTCCTGGGCCACGTAGCAGCCCAGCGCCCCGTCCAGCCCGTCGATCCGCGACTGATAGGACTTGAAGACCTCCACCGGGGTGACGGCGCGGTCGGCGAACAGGTCGGTCAGGCCGGAGAGGCCGGCCTCGATGATCGGGTTGGTAAAGCTCATGCCAGCATCTTGGCAGGGCAATTGCGGTCGTGTCACGACCTTTGCGCAACTGATCGCCAGTAACTCCGCGCGGAGGGCGCCGCCCCTTTCGCCGCCGGGGAATTTGAGGCATGGGTCGGACGCTCTTCGGAAGGCGACACGAATGACCCGCACGCTGCGTTCACAGGCCTGGTTCGGCGGCCACGACCGGGACAGCTTCATTCACCGCAGCTGGATGAAGAACCACGGGGAGCCGGCGGACAGCTTCGACGGCCGCCCGGTGATCGGCATCTGCAACACCTTCTCCGAACTCACCCCCTGCAACGCCCATTTCCGCGAGCTGGCCGACAAGGTGAAGCGCGGCGTGCTGCAGGCGGGCGGCTATCCGGTGGAATTCCCGGTGATG
>CAINOV010000353.1 GCA_903851655.1 uncultured Caulobacterales bacterium | reverse complement strand
ACGCGATCTTCCCGTCACAGGGACACCCGACGCCGAACCAGGAGCTTCACGATGCGCTATAACCAGCTTGGCCGCACCGGCCTATTCGTTTCAGAGCTTTGCCTCGGCACCATGACCTTCGGCGGGACCAGCCGCTGGGCCGCCATCGGCCGCCAGGACCAGGAGGCGGCGGAGGCTCTGATCCGCACCAGCCTGGACCACGGGGTCAACTTCATCGACACGGCGGACGTCTATTCCGACGGCCTGTCCGAGCAGATCCTGGGCAAGGCGCTGAAGAACCTGGGCGTGAAGCGGTCTGACGTGGTGATCGCCACCAAGGTCTATGGCGCCATGGGAACCGGCCCGAACGACATCGGCGCCAGCCGCGGCCATATCATGGACGGGATCCAGCGCAGCCTGGAGCGCCTGCAGCTGGACCATATCGACCTTTACCAGATCCACGCCAATGACAGCGTGACCCCGGTGGAGGAGACGGTCCGGGCGCTGGATGACCTCGTCCGCCAGGGGCTGGTGCGCTATGTGGGCGTCTCCAACTGGCAGGCCTGGAAGATCATGAAGGCGCTGGGCTATTCCGAGAGCCGCAACCTCGCCCGCTTCGAGAGCCTGCAGGCCTATTACACCATCGCCGGCCGGGACCTGGAACGGGACGTGGTTCCCCTGCTGAACGACCAGAAGGTCGGGCTGATGGTCTGGTCGCCCCTGGCCGGCGGCCTGCTCTCCGGCAAGTTCGGCCCGGGCTCCAACGGACCGGAGGACGCCCGCCGGGCCAGCTTCGACTTCCCGCCGGTGAACCGCGACCGGGCCTGGGCCTGCGTGGACGTGATGCGCGAGGTGGCCGCGCGGCACGACACCTCCGTCGCCCGGGTGGCGCTGGCCTGGCTGCTAGCCAAGCCCTGGGTGACCACGGTGATCATGGGGGCCAAGACCCAGGAGCAGCTCGTCGACAACCTGGCCGCCGCCGAACTGAAGCTGACCGCCGAAGACCTCGCCGCCCTGGACAAGGTCAGCGCCCTGCCCCCGGAATATCCGGGCTGGATGACGGAGTTCCAGGGCCTGGCCCGCGTGCCGAAGCCCTTCGCCAAGGCCTGACGCGCCGCAGACCGCTCGACTGTCCCGTTTCGGAACGTGCCGGAACGGGAACAGGCCGGGCGGCGGACTGGGGCGCCGGCGTGTCCGGCGCCGCCGCACCCCGGTCCACGGCCTCACTGCGCCTCATCAGGGGTGGCGACCATGGGGCTAATAACAAATCCTATAGTGCGCGTTTAGATAGTGCGTCGGATCGCCGCAGATTCTCGGGATCAGGGACTCTGTGGCGCCGGTGCGCCGGACATTGCAGGGCCCCGCCGGCTGGAATGACCCAGCCTAGGAGCTTCAGATGTCCTTCAAACTCCCCCTGTTCGCCAGCCTCTGCGGACTGGCCCTCAGCGTGGCGACGACCGGGCAGGCGCAAAGCATCGACGCCGCGCCCGCCGCCGCCGCCCCGCCCTTCACGGTCTCCCAGACCCAGTCCGGACCCGTCATCGCCACCGCCTCTCCCAATGGCGTCAGCGGCGTGGCGGGCGCCCTGACCGTGGCCCCCTCGGCCATCGGCGATCTTTCGGCGGTGACCGCGTCCAACACGACCTACAATCAGATCGAAAAGGGCGCCGTCACCAGCCAGATCGTCGCCCCGGCCGGGTCGACCTCGAACAGTCTGATGATCGACAACCCGACAGGCGCCGTCACGCTCGGCGCCCAGGCCATCGGGACCCAGACCACCGCCACCGGCAGCGAGGGCAACGTGATCTTCAATCAGAGCCTTGTAGGCTCCACGGTCCGGGCGATCGACAATGTGACGGTCACGAACGGCGCGGTGATCAAGGACCAGACCGTCGCCTTCGGCAACAGCTTCGGCAGCAGCTCCAGCTCCGGGAACGTCACGGACGTCCAGTCCATCGACAGCGCGTCCCACGTCAGCACGGTCGATAATCTGAACGTCATCGCCGACAAGTCCAATCTGGTCGTTCAGCCAGCGGCCTATGGCAACTACGCCGCCCTCGGAGCAGCGGCCTTTGGCGCAGGCGCCGTCGTCAACCAGCCCCTGACCCAGACCAACGCCGGCAGCGTCAGCACGACCTATGCCGGAACGCTGAAAGGCGTCGCCGGCTACGCCACGATCGCACCGGTGGCGATCGGCAACTACGTCACCACCACCGCCGGGAAGTGAGACTGACGGACGCGGGTCGTGATGGCCCGCGTCCGGATCCCCGCCCCTTCCCGAGAGATTGGAGACCTTCATGTCCCGCAAAACCCTGATCCCGGGCCTGGCCGCCCTGTGCCTCGCCGGCGCTGTGGGCTCCGCCGCGGCCCAGTCCCTGGCCGTGACCCCTCAGTGGGTGAGCGGCGGCTATAACGGCGCCGCCGCCGCCGTGACCCAGTCCTACGACCCTTCGACCCGCGACGCCCATGGCAACCGCCTCGTCCTCAACGGCGAGATCGTCACGGCGGGCGTGTCCAGCGTCGCCGACCGCTTCGGAGCCGCCGCCGCCGGCTGCGGGACCTATGTCGCCGGCGCCGGAAGTTCGGTGTCCGCCACCGCCATCGGCAATCTGAGCCAGATCCAGGTCCAGGGATCGTGGAACACGGTTGTCGCCTCCGTCAACCAGACCAATTCCGGGCCGGTCACGGCCACGGTCGCCAGCAAGTAGGAACCGACCATGTCCAGATCCTTCCGTCTTCGCGGCGTTGCGGCGCCCCTGCTCTCCGCTGCGAGCCTGCTTACCCTGCAGGGCTGCGCCTCCACCACCGCCAACCCGACCACCGGCCTCTACGCCCGGCCCATGGGCAACGCTCCGGTGACGCGCAATGACACGCCCTATTCCTCGGCCCTGGTCTGCCTGGCCAGCTATGCCCGGCAGACCGGCGTGCGGCCGCCCCGGATCGCCGTGGGCCGCATCGCCGACATGACCGGCAAGAGCGATCAGATCACCGGCACGCAGCTGACCCAGGGGGCGTCCATGTTCGCCATGACGGCCCTGGGCAAGGCCGGCGAGCGGCTGGTGGAGCGCTATGACACGGCGGTGCCGGAGATCGAGCTGCACTATGCCGGAACCAAGTTGCTGTCCGACGCGCCGGAGCGGGCGGGCAAGGACCCGGACAATTTCCGCCGCACCTATGTGGGCCAGATCGCCGGCTCCCAGTACTACATCGTCGGCGGAATCACCGAGCTGAACGCCAACATCCGCTCCGGCGGGATCGACGGCTTCGGCGGCGCCACCAGCACCACAAGGCCCAAGGGCACGCTGGACCACACCACCTATGTGATGAACGTGGCCATCGACCTCAGGCTGGTGGACTCCCGCTCGCAGGAGGTGGTGAACATGGTCTCCTACCAGAAGCAGATCGTCGGGCGGCAGGTCAGCCTGGGGGTGTTCGACTTCTTCCACGGCAACATGATCGACCTGTCCGGCGGGACCAGCGGGGCGGAGCCGGCGCATCTGGCGGTGCGCGCCCTCGTCGAGCGGGGCGTCTTCGAGTTCGTCGCCAACCTCTACGGCCTGAAGGACCAACGGTCCTGCCTGCCGGCCGAGCTCGACCCCCTGGGCATCGGCTAGCGCCAAGCCGTGGAACCCGACTAGTGGAAGTCCCGGGACTTCGGCAGCACCCGGACATTGCGCGGATGGCCGTGTCGGGGGGGCGGCGCCGGGCGCTCCCCCCGCTTGACCTCGTCGGCCCGGGCCAGGGTGTCGCCCAGGTCGAACAGGGTGGGCTCGGCCAGGGCGGCGAGACGGGGGCTCTCGTCCGCCAGCCGGTGGCAGAGCAGGTGGACGATCCCCTCCGGCGACCGCTGGATCCGCCCCTCCGCCCGCATCAGCCGGGCGCTCATGATCACCTTGCGGTATTTGGCGAACACCTCCGGCATCACCACCAGATTGGCGACCCCGGTCTCGTCCTCGAGGGTGATGAAGCAGACCTTGCCGCCCCCGGGACGCTGGCGGACCAGAACCACCCCCGCCGTGGTCGCCGGCCGCCGGTCCGGCAGGATGGTCAGTCCCTGGCAGGGCGTCACCGCGCCTCCGTCAAACCCGGCGCGCAGGAAGGACATGGGATGCGCCCGAAGGGACAGGCGGTGGCTCTGGTAATCCGCCACCACATGCTCTGACACCCCCATCTGCGGCAGGTCCGGCGCCGCCTCCCCATCCGCCAGCCCGGCCAGCAGCGGGACCGGAGGCCCGGCCTCCAGCCCCTTGATCTTCCAGAGCGCGCCGCGGCGGTCGAGGCCCAGGCCGCGAAAGGCGTCGGCGTCCGCCAGCCGCACCATCTGCGCCGGGGTCAGACCGCTGAACCGCACGAACCGGTCGAAGTCGACGAACCGCCCCCCCGCCGCCGCCCGTCCCGCCACCAGGGTGTCGACCCAGGCCTGCGAGGCGCCGTCGACCATGCGGAATCCCAGCCGAACCGCCGGCTGGACCATGTCCTCCCCCGGCTCCGCCTGCTGGCCCGCTCCCGCCTCCAGCGTGCAGTCCCACAGGCTCGCCTCCACGTCGATGGGGCGGACCTCCACCCCGTGTTCGCGGGCGTCCCGGACCAGCTGGGCCGGCGCGTAGAAGCCCATGGGCTGGGAATTGAGCAGGGCGCAGCAGAAGGCCGCCGGATGATGCCGCTTCAGCCAGGACGAAACATAGACCAGCTTGGCGAAGCTGGCGGCGTGGCTCTCCGGGAAGCCGTAGGAGCCGAAGCCTTCGATCTGCTTGAAGCAGCGCTCGGCGAAGTCGCGCTCATAGCCCCGTGCGGTCATGCCCTCCACCAGCAGGGCGCGATAGCGCTCGATGGTTCCCACATTGCGGAAGGTGGCCATGGCCCGGCGCAGACCGTCGGCTTGGGAAGGGGTGAAGCCCGCGGCGGTGATGGCGATCTGCATGGCCTGCTCCTGGAACAGGGGCACGCCCAGGGTCTTGCCCAGCACCTTGCGCAGCTCGTCCGGGTCCCCGCCGGCGGGGCCGGGCAGCTCCGGCGTCTCCAGTCCCTGGCGGCGGCGCAGATAGGGATGCACCATGTCCCCCTGGATCGGCCCCGGCCGGACGATGGCCACCTCGATCACCAGGTCATAGAAGGTCCGGGGCCGGAGCCTCGGCAGCATGTTCATCTGCGCCCGGCTCTCCACCTGGAAGACGCCCACCGAATCCGCGGCGCAGAGCATGTCATAGACGGCGGGATCGTCCTGCGGCACGTCCGCCAGCTCGGTCAGGCCCAGAAGCACGAAGGCCTTGCGGATGCAGGTCAGCATGCCCAGCGCCAGCACGTCGACCTTCATCAGGCCCAGCGCATCGATGTCGTCCTTGTCCCACTCGATGAAGGTGCGGTCGGGCATGGCGGCGTTGACCACTGGAACCGTCTCGTCCAGCCGCCCCTCCGTCAGCACGAAGCCCCCCACATGCTGCGACAGGTGCCGGGGAAAGCCCAGAAGCTCCCGGGCCATGGAAATGGCGCGGGCGATCAGCGGATTGTCCGGATCCAGCCCCGCCTGGCGGACATGCTCGTCCGGCGGCGCCTCGCCCCAGGCGCCCCAGACCATGCCGGCCAGGGCGCCGGTCACGTCCTCGGACAGGCCGAAGACCTTGCCGGCCTCGCGGATGGCGCTGCGGGGGCGATAATGGATCACCGTGGCGCAAATGGCCGCCCGGTGACGGCCATAGCGGCCATAGATGTACTGGATCACCTCCTCCCGCCGCTCATGCTCGAAATCCACATCGATGTCCGGCGGCTCGTCCCGCTCCGCGGAGATGAAGCGGGCGAACAGCAGGTCATGCTCGGTGGGGTCCACCGCGGTGACGCCCAGGCAGAAGCAGACGGCGCTGTTGGCCGCAGAGCCCCGCCCCTGGCACAGGATCCCCTGCGACCGGGCGAAGCGGACCACGTCGTGCACCGTCAGGAAGTAGCGGGCGTAGTCCTTCTGCGCGATCAGCTCGAACTCGGCTTTCAGGAGCGCCCTGACTTTCTCTGGAATTCCATGGGGATATCGCCATTTGGCGCCATCCCAGGCCAGCTGTTCCAGATGCGCCTGCGGGGTCAGGCCGGCGGGCGCCGTCTCGGCCGGATATTCGTAGGTCAGCTCGTCCAGGCTGAAGCGGCAGAGGCCCGCCAGGCGCAGGGTCTCGGTCACGGCGGCGGGGTGATCGCGGAACAGGCGCGTCATCTCCGCCGGGGATTTCAGCCGCCTTTCCCCATTGCTCAGCAGCCGCGGACCGGCCTCGGCCAGGGTCACGTGTTCGCGGATGCAGCTCATCACGTCGTGCAGCGGGCGGCGGGCGGCGTCGTGATAGACCACGTCGTTCACCGCCAGCAGGGGCGTCCCCGCCCCTTCGGCGATCCGGGCCAGCCGGTCCAGCCGCCGGGCGTCCGCCGGGCCATGGTCCTGCGCCAGGGCCAGCCAGCAGCGGCCGGGCGCCAGATCGACCAGCCGGTCGAGGTTACGGCGAAGGGCGTCGTCCGGCCGGTCCGGCGCCATCAGGGCGAACAGAGGCTCGCCCCCATCCCCGTCAACGCCCCCGGCCAGTTCGTCCTCCAGATCCGCGAACACCAGGCGGCACTGTCCCTTCAGCGCATCGTCGCGCATCGCCCCCCGGGTGATCAGCCGGGACAGGCGGCCATAGGCGGCGCGATCCGGCGCATAGGCCAGGATCTCCGGCGACCCGTCCTCGAAGACCAGCCGCGCGCCGATCACCAGCTTCAGGCCGCAGGCCCTGGCCGCCACATGGGCGCGCACCACCCCCGCCAGGGTGTTGCGGTCGGTGACCGCCAGGGCGGCCAGACCCAGGTCCTGGGCCCGCTCCACCAGCTCCAGGGCGTGGGACGCGCCCCGCAGGAAGGAATAGGCCGTGGCCGCCGCCAGCTCCGCATAGGCCGGAGCGGTCACGCGAAAAGCCCCTGGACATACCAGCGCGGCGGCGTATCCCCGCTGTAAAGACCCTGGCGGAACACCCAGTAACGAAAGCCTTTTTCATCCTCCAGCCGATAGTAGTCCCGGGGCCCCGGATCCGCGTCCGGCGGCCGGCGCCACCATTCCGGCTCGATCCGTTCCGGCCCCTCGGCGCAGACCACCCGGCGGGCCACGCGGCGCCAGCGGAACCGCTCCGGCGGGCCGTCGGGCAACTCGGCCAGCACCTCGATGGGCTGCGGCGGCTGCAGCAGGCGCAGGGGCCGAAGGGGTCCGCCGGCGAAGCGCGGGTCCCGGGTCTCTGGAGTTCGGGTCTCTGGAGTTCGGGCCTTTGGGGTTT
>CAINOV010000352.1 GCA_903851655.1 uncultured Caulobacterales bacterium | reverse complement strand
GCCGCCGACCCACTTCCCCACCAACGCCAATTGCGACAGCTGCCACAGGACCTCGACCTGGGTCACGTCGGTGTTCGACCACTCCCAGGTCACCCAGCCCTGCGCCAGCTGCCACAACAACGTGGCCGCCCAGGGCAAGCCGCCGACCCACATCGCCACCAGCGCCGCCTGCGACACCTGCCACATCACCGCCAACTGGACGACGATCCACTTCGACCACTCCGCCGTGACGGGGACCTGCGCCAGCTGCCACAACGGCATGACGGCCGAAGGGAAGGGACCGACCCACATCGCCACCAGCGGCGCCTGCGACACCTGCCATGTCACGGCCAACTGGACGACCCTGCACTTCGACCACACCCAGGTGACCGGCGCCTGCGCCAACTGCCACAACGGGACCACGGCCACCGGCAAGGGGCCGACCCACATCACCACGTCCGGCGCCTGCGACGGCTGCCACACCTCCACGTCCAACTGGACAACGATCAGCTTCGATCACACCCTGGTGAGCGGAGCGTGCGCCACCTGTCACAACGGGACCACCGCCACCGGCAAGCCGCCTACCCACATCGCCACCAACGGGGCCTGCGACGCCTGCCACATCACGGCCAACTGGACGACCCTGCACTTCGATCACACTCAGGTGACCGGCGCCTGCGCCACCTGCCACAACGGGACCACCGCCACCGGCAAGTCAGCCACGCACATCGCCACCAACGGGGCCTGCGACGGCTGCCACACGACCACCGCCAACTGGACGACCTTCAAGGTCGACCATACCCTGGTGATCGGAAGCTGCGCCTCCTGCCACAACGGGACCACGGCCACCGGCAAGGGCCCGACGCACATCACCACCTCGGGCGCCTGCGACACCTGCCACAAGAGCACCACGGACTGGACCGTGATCACCTTCGATCACACGGCAGTGACCGGGGCCTGCGCCACCTGCCACAACGGCACGACGGCCACCGGCAAGCCGCCGACCCACATCGCCACCACCGCGGCCTGCGACACCTGCCACATCACCGCCAACTGGACGACGATCCACTTCGACCATTCGGTCGTGACCGGCGCCTGCGCGACCTGCCACAACGGGACGACGGCGACGGGCAAGGGCCCGACGCACATCGCCACAACGGGGGCCTGTGACACCTGCCACAAGAGCACCACCGACTGGACCGTGATCACGTTCGACCACACCGCGGTGACCGGGACCTGCGCCAGCTGCCACAACGGAACCACCGCCGAGGGTCAGGGCGCGGGACACATCACCACCACGGCGGCCTGCGACACCTGCCACGTCACCGCCAACTGGACGACGATCCACTTCGACCACACGGTGATCACGGGCGCCTGCGCCACCTGCCACAACGGCGTCATCGCCACCGGCAAGAGCGCGACCCATATCGCCACCACCGGCGCCTGCGACACCTGCCACAAGAGCACCGCCAACTGGACCACCATCCAGTTCGACCACACCTCGGTGAGCGGAACCTGCGCCTCCTGCCACAACGGCACGACCGCCGACGGCAAGGGCGCGGCCGGCGCCTTCCACATCAATTCCAACACCAACTGCAGCGACTGCCACACCACCATCAACTGGACCGTGGCCGCCAACCAGGTGAACCACAACGACGTGATCGGGACCTGCGCCAGCTGCCACAATGGGACGAACGGCATCGACGGCCAGTCTCCGACCCACATCACCGTGCCCGGGGGGATCGACTGCGGCTCGTGCCACAGCACGCTGGCCTGGACCGGCGCCAACTACAACCACTCGGGGTCCGCGGGCCTGTGCGCCACCTGCCACACGGGGACGGACGGGGTGACCGGCAAGCCGGCCAACCATTTCGTCACCACCCACCAGTGCGACGACTGCCACCACTCCACCACCAGCTGGACCACCTCGGTGAAGTACACGCACCCCACCGGGCTGGGCTACTGGCCGGGCAGCGGCCATGACAGCCTGGCCTGCAGCTCCTGCCACCCGGGCAATACGCAGACGCCCACCTACAGCTTCAATGCGTCCTATGCGCCCAACTGCGCCGCCTGCCACGGCAACCGTTACAAGGCGAGCAGCCATCCAACAGGAACAGCGGGGGTTAATTACACTGTGGTCCAGCTGCAGAACTGCAGCGGCGCCTGCCACAACGGCTCAGGGCACCACACGGTCAACAACGGGAACTGGTAGCCGTGCGGCTTCGATCCTCCGCCCTCGCCTGCACCGCCTGGGTCGCATTGACGGCCGGCGCCGTCTCCACCCTGCTCGCGCCCGGGCTCGCCCAGGCCCAGTCGCAGGAGCGGGTGCTGTCCGAGGCGATCGTCCGCGACGGCGACGACTGCGCCGTGGTGGGCATCCTGCTCAACGCTCCGGTCCGCCTGCTCAGCGCCCTGCCCCCCAGCAAGGCCACGGAACTGCAGATCCGCATCGCGCCGGTGGCGGGGGCGGAACAGATCGCCACGGCGGGCATCTGGGAATCGATCCGGGCTCCGACCAGCCCCAATGTCACCGTCCAGAAGATCGAGTTCGACGGCGACAATCCGTCCGGCCCCACCCTGACGGTCACCTTCGACCGGCCGATGTTCTACGTGCTGGCCCCGGGCGGGGATTTCCGCAGCCTGTCCCTGACCGTCTCCGCCCGCAAGCCGACCCCGGTCTGCAAGCCGGAGACGGTCCTGCCCAAGGCCGCCGCCGCCGGCCCGCCGCCGGAGATCGGCCTGCCCCCGGCCACGGCGGAACAGGCGGTGATCGACAGCGAGCTGAAGCCGGACGACCGGTCCCTGCTCACCGAGGCCCGCGCCTCCCTCACCGCAGGCGACGCCGGTCACGCGGTGGATGTCCTGACCCGGCTGCTGGAGCACCTGACCGGCCCGACCAGCGCCGGCGCGCACGAGCTGATGGGCATCGCCCGGGAGCGCAACAGCCAGCTGGCCCAGGCCCAGGCCGAATACCAGACCTATCTGACCCTGGTGCCCCAGGGCCCCAACGCCGAGCGCGTGCGCCAGCGCCTGGCCGCGCTGATCTACAGGACCACGCCGCACAACACCGACATCTTCGCCAAGGCGACCAAGCCCGGACAGAAGGCCCGCGACCCGAAGGCCGGCGTCTGGAGCGCCAATGGCAGCGTGTCGACCTATTACATGCTCGACAAGAGCGAGCAGACCTTCAAGGACCCGGCCACGGGCCTGCGCACCTACCAGACCGACACCAACCTGAACCAGGTGGTGACCAATGCCGACATGACGGCGACCTACCAGGACGCCAATGTGAAGGTGAAGTTCCGCGCGACCGGTTCGTATACGGATGATCTTCGCACGACGACGCCGAGCTTCTTCCAGCTGAACTCGATCTACAATCGCCCCACGACTCTGAGCAATCTCTATGTGGAGGCGTCAACCCCCGGAAACGGGCTGTACGGACGGATCGGCCGCCAGACCCTGACCACCGGCGGCGTGCTCGGACGCTTCGACGGCGCCACCTTCGCCGTGAAGCTGACCGATATCCTGAAGCTGCAGGTCACCGCCGGCGCGCCGGTGGACAGCTCCCACATCGTCAGCTTCAACACGGACAAGCTGTTCTACAGCGTCGCCCTTCCCATCGGCCGGATCGCCAAGGCGTGGGACTTCGACATCTATGCGGTGGAGCAGTACGCCTATGGCATGCTCGACCGCCGCGCCGTGGGCGGCGAGGTCCGCTACATGCAGCCCGGCCGGTCCGCCTATGCGGTCGTCGACTACGACGTCTACTTCAACCAGCTGAACTACGCGATCTTCAACACCAGCATCGGCTTCTTCAAGGGCGGGCTGTTCAACTTCGGCATCGACTATCGCCATTCCCCGCTGCTGTTCAGCAACGACGCGGTGATCGGCCAGGCCGTAACCAATCTGAACCAGCTGCGGAACTTCTACACCGAGGCGGAGATCAAGCAGCTGGCCATGGATCGCACGGCCTACAGCTCCACGGTCAATCTCGGCGTGTCCTACCCGATCACGCCCAAGACCAGCCTCAACTCCGACCTCAGCATCTCCCGCATGGGGGGCATGCCGGCGTCGGGCAACGTGCCGGTCGCCGATCCGACCCGGGTCGAATACTACTATTCCGCCCAGCTGGTGAACCAGAGCGTGCTGAAGCCGGGCGACTCCGGGATCATCGGCGTCCGCTACGCCAACACCACCAATTCCGACCGGTACTTCTTCGACCTGAGCGCCCGCTATCCCTTCACCAAGGACCTGCGGATCAATCCCAGCATCTCGTTCGGCTATCGCAACAACAAGCTCACCACAGGGGACGAGGTGTCCGTGCAGTCCCTGCTGCGGGCGACCTATGTGAGCTTCATGCGAATCCAGCTGGAGCCGGAAATCGGCGTCGACTGGCTGAAGGACAAGTCCCCAAGCCTCACCAACTACACCCTCGGCTATCACGGCTATTTCGGCATCCGGAAGGACTTCTAGGCCGCCGCCGACGTCGCGTCAGGGGCGGCGGCTCAGGCCGCCTCGCCCGCCGCGTGCTGGATGTTGCAGCGGGCCCACAGGCCCCGCAGGGCGCCCACCAGATCGTCGATCATCGCATCGGTGTGACACGGCGTGGGCGTGAAGCGCAGCCGCTCGGTCCCCCGGGGGACGGTCGGATAGTTGATCGGCTGCACATATATTCCGTGGTCGGACAGAAGCAGGTCGGAGACCAGCTTGCAGTGCACCGGGTCCCCCACCCGCACCGGCACGATATGGCTGACCGACGGCATGACCGGCAGACCGGCCTCGATCAGCCGCCCCTTCAGGGTCGCCGCGCGCTCCTGATGACGGCGGCGCACCTCGTCATGCGCCTTCAGCCAGCGGATGCTTGCCGACGCCCCGGCCGCCAGGGCCGGGGGGATCGAGGTGGTGAAGATGAACCCCGGAGCATGGAGGCGGATGGCGTCGACCAGGGCCGCGTCGCCGGCGATGTAGCCCCCCATCACGCCGAAGGCCTTGCCCAGGGTGCCCTCGATGATGTCGATCTCGCCCATCACCCCGTCCCGCTCGGCGACGCCGGCGCCCCGGGGGCCGTACAGGCCCACGGCGTGCACCTCGTCGAGATAGGTCAGCGCGCCGTACTTCCGCGCCAGGGCGACGGTTCCCGCCAGATCGGCGATGTCGCCGTCCATGGAATAGACGCTCTCGAAGGCGATCAGCTTGGGCGCGTCCCTGGGCGCGGCGGCCAGGAGTTGCTCCAGATGGGCGAGGTCATTGTGCCGGAAGATGTGGCGCGCGCCGCCCCCGTTACGGATCCCGGCGATCATCGAGGCGTGGTTCAGGGCGTCGGAAAAGATGATCAGCCCCGGGAGGATCCGGTACAGGGTCGAAAGGGTCGCCTCGTTGGCCACATAGCCGGAGGTGAAGACCAGGGCCGCCGCCTTGCCGTGGAGGTCGGCCAGTTCGGCCTCCAGCTCCACGTGATAATGGGTCGTCCCGGAGATGTTCCGTGTGCCGCCCGAGCCGGACCCGACCTGATCGAGGGCCTTGCGCATGGCCTCCAGCACCACCGGGTTCTGCCCCTGGCCCAGATAGTCGTTGGAGCACCAGACCGTGACGTCGCGGACCTCGCCGTCCGGACGGGTCCAGGCCGCCACCGGAAAGCGGCCGGCGTAACGCTTCAGATCCGCGAACACCCGATAGCGTCCCTCGGACCGGACCTGGTCGACGGCGGCCTGAAAGGCGGATCGGTAGTCAACAGTCATTCCGGTCTCCATCGGCCATGGTCGTCGGTCTGTGGGTGTGGCGCCGCCCCGGCGACGCGCTTCGACAGATGACGGGCAATCCTGACGAAAATAAAACCATCGACCCTAACAAAATCTGTTCTCGCCAATCCTTTAGGGCGGAAAGCCCGACGCTTTTGGGGGTGGCCACCGCCACAATGAGGTCTGCAAAGGGTCAAATTGATTTGACAGGAGGAGGAGAGTTAAGGACCGTTAACCTTGTCAGTCCGAGTCCGCCTCCGGACCGTTCACAAAGGACACTTCGGGTGACGCAACCAGGCCGGGGCCCAGGGGACAGATGCATCGCGCAGCGCCGGGATCGCGGCG
>CAINOV010000351.1 GCA_903851655.1 uncultured Caulobacterales bacterium | reverse complement strand
TTCCTGCGGCCGGACGCCAGCCACCCGGTGGGCCAGCTCAACCCGGCGGGCTACGCCACCTATGGCGCGGTGTCGGGGGTGGTGATGTTCGTCGCCATCACCCTGTCGGCGGCGGGCACCCACCGGTTCATCCCCTTCCTCAAGGCCCCGCCCCCGCGGATCCGGCGCAGCCTGGGGGCGACCCTGCGGCATGTGGCGCAGACGTTCGGCGACCCGTCCTTCCTGTCGATCATGGGATCGGCGATCTTCTCCTCCATGGCGAGCGGCCTGACGCTCGCCCTCAACTCGTATTTCGTCACCTATTTCTGGCTGCTCTCCAGCGGGCAGTACGCGGTGCTGCTGGTCTCGGCCTATCTGGCGGCCTTCTTCGCCCTGCTGATCGCGCCGGTCCTGTCGCGGCTGATGGGCAAGAAGGCGGCCACCATCACCATCTACCTCCTGACCGCGGCGATCGGTCCGCTGCCGATCATGCTGCGGCTGATCGGGGTGTTTCCGGCGCCCGGCTCCCCCTTGGTCCTGCCGCTTTTGTTCCTCAACACGGTGGTGACGGTGACCCTGGCCATCACCGCCCAGATCAACGGCACGGCCATGATCGCCGACATTGCCGAGCAGAACGAGCTGAGGACCGGAGAGCGGTCCGAGGGCCTGTTGTTCTCCGCCTCCAGCGTCATCGCCAAGTCGGTGACCGGCGTCGGCATCTTCCTGTCCGGCGCCGTGCTGTCCGTGGTGCATTTCCCGGAGAAGGCCCAGCCCGGCCACGTGCCCCAGCCGATCCTGCTGAACATGATGTACGTCTATCTGCCTCTGTTCATCGGCATCCAGCTGGTCGCCATCGGCTGCCTGTTCTTCTACCGCATCACCCGCAAGCAGCACGAGGCCAACCTCGCCGCCCTGGCCCAGCGGGCGGCGGATCAGGCGGCGTCCAGCAGCGCCCCGTAGACCACCTGCTTGAACAGCTGCGCCCAGCGGGGCGAGGACGGATAGACCTGCAGCATCAGGAGGCCCGTGACATGGGTCTTGGGGTCGACCCACATCCAGGTGGAGCCGACGCCGCCCCAGTCATAGGCCCCCGCGGGCAGGGGCGTGGCCGCGCCCCCAGGGCCGCGATCCACCTCCATGCCGAGGCCGAAGCCGTAGCCGGTCCAGATGTCGGCCGGCGTCGCCGGGATCGCCCCCAGCACATCGGCGCTGATCAGCGCCACCGTCGCCGGGGCCAGCACCCGCGCGCCGTCCAGCGCGCCGGCGCCCTCGAGCATGTTCACGAAGCGCGCATAGTCGTCGAGGGTGGACAGGAGCCCGGCCCCGCCGAACTTCAGCACCGGATCGTGCGTCCAGCCGTCCTGCACCGGACCCGGCGTCCGCACCACCGGCCCGCCGAAGTCCCGGCTGCCGTCCGGCAAGACCGCCCCCATGCGGGAGGGGGAGTACATGGCCGCCACCCGCCCGGCCTTCTCCGGCGGAACCCAGAAGCCGGTGTCGCGCATCCCCAAGGGGCCCAGCACCCGCTCCCGCATCGCCACATCCAGGGTCTGGCCGGTCCAGATCTCTATCAGCCGACCCAGGATGTCGAGCCCGTAGCCATAGTTGAACCCCGTTCCCGGATCCCGGACGAGGGGCGCCTGGACCAGCCGCGCAACCCAGTCGGACAGGGGACTGTCCGTCCGCGTGACCCCCAGCGTCGCGTAATAGCTCTGCCCCGCGCCGTCCATGGGGCCGAGATAGCTGACGCCGCTGGTGTGGCGCATCAGGTCCAGCACCATGATCGGCCGCGCCGGCGGGGCCAGCGTCACCGTGCGCGCCCCCGTCGCATCGACGGTCACATGCTGCACCTTCACCTCGCCGAACGCCGGGATCCACTTGGCCACCGGGTCGTGCAGGTCGAACACGCCCTCCTCGTAGAGGGTCATGGCCGTCGCCACGGTGATCGGCTTGGTCATGGAGAAGATGCGGAAGATGGCGTCCCGGGTCATGGGCCGACCGGCCTCGAGGTCGGCATAGCCCACGGCCCCCTCCCCGGCCACGCGGCCATGGCGCATCACCCGCCAGACGGCGCCGGCCATCACCCGGTCGGCCACGCCCCGCTCCAGCAACGGCCGGATCCGCGCCAGACGCTCGGGCGAAAAGCCCTCCACAAGGCCGCCGGCGCGGGCCGGAACGGCGCCCAGCAGCAAGGCGCCGGGAAGTCCGGACAGCAGCAGGCGTCGATCCATGGGAAGGCCTCCGGGGCGGCGGGCGGACGGGGCCTGGCTCAGCTGTAGACCCGGTGGGACGCGATGTTGGAGATGTCCGGCTCCGGCTCGGCCATGCGCCGCTGGCCGGAGGGGGAGGCGCCGTAGGCCTCCTTGAACTGGCGTGAGAAATGGGCGCAGTCGGCGAAACCGGCGGCGTGGGCGATGTCGGTGACGGACCGGTCGGTGTTGCCGATCAGCCAGTGGGCGTAGCGCAGGCGCATGCGGCGATAGGCCGTGGCCGGGCTGACCCCCAGGGTGGCGTGGAACAGGCGCTCGAACTGGCGGGTGGACAGGTTCAGCTTCTCGGCCACATGGGCGATGGGCAGGGGCACCGCCAGGTTCTGCTCCATCAGCAGCAGGGCGCGGCGCACCCGGGGCTCGCGGACCTTTTCGGCCATGGGAGGGTGGGGCTGGGCCTCGCCGCCGCCCCGGGCGCGGTCGAACAGCAGGACCTGGCTGGCCTTCTGCGCGGCGGACCAGCCGATATGCCGCTCGATCAGATGACAGGCGAGGTCCGCCGTGCCCGCCCCGCCGGCGCAGGTGATCCGGTCCCCGTCCGCCACGAACAGCTGGTCGGCGACCACGTCCTGGTCAGGAAACTCGTCGAGAAAGTCCTGGTAGTGGTACCAGCTCACGCAGGCGCGGCGCCCCGCCATCAGGCCGATGCGGCACAGGATGAAGCTGCCGGTGCAAAGGCCCACCAGCCGGGTCCCGGCGTCTGCGGCCCGGCGCAGATAGCGCTCCGTCGCCTCGTTGATCTGCCGGCCCGCATGCAGCACGCCGCCCACCACCACCACATAGTCGAGCTGCTTCGGATCGATCAGCCCGCTGGTGGGCGTGGTCAGCACGCCGCAGCTGGCGCGCAGGGGCTCGGGCGTGGCGGACATGACCGACCACTGCACCTTCACCGGACGGCTGCGGTCTCCCTCGTCCGCCGCCAGGCGCAGGTGATCGATGAACAGGGCGAACGCGGACAGGGTGAAATGATCGGACAGGATCACGCCGACGCGCAGCGGCGTGGGCGCGGGATGCGCCGCCGGTCGGGGCCGCGGATCGGCCTGATGGGTCGGGCCGTAGGTCATGCCGTTAAATGACCGTTCAATGGCCCTTTTGGCAAGACCCCGCCGACTCAATCCTGCGCCGGAGGGGTCCGGCGGCCTCCGGCAAATTCCACCCCGGCCTGCGCCAGATAGCGGCAAAGATAGTCGGCGAACGACCGCCAGACCTCGATATGGAACACGTTTTCCCCGGTGCGCCACAGAACCACGTCGGCCTTGGCGAACAGGGTGCGGGTGCACATGCCCACCGGAAAGGCGGCGATGTCGAGATCGAGGGCGCAGCCCACCGCCAGCACCGCGGACGCGTCCGGCCGGTCGAGGATCAGTCCCACCTGACGGTGGCTGACGTCCACCAGGGAATAGGCGGCGTCGCCGGCGGCGAAGGCCAGGGCCTTGTCCAGCCGGTCGCCGGCTGGGGCCAGCAGCAGCCATTCGTCCGGCCCGAGCCACAGGGCGTGGCGCCCCCCCGCCCCCGCGGCGCGGCAGGCCTCGACCGGCAGGGCAAAGCCGAGCACCTCGGCCGCCGGGGCGTGGATCCCCGCACGACCGCGCAGAACATGCCGGGTCAGCTCCCCGGCGGCGGACAGGCCGGGCATTGAAAGGGTGTTCAACACCGCCAGGGGCGTCGTGGGGACAAGGCCGGCGTCAGACATTCAGCCGCGCTCCTTCCGGATCATGGAAAACCGGCCCCACCACCTTCACCCCGATATCGCCGGCGCCGGTGGGGGAATAGAGGGTCTCCCCCATCCGCGCCCGGCCGCCGCTGATCATGGCCAGCGCGATGGAGCGTCCCAGCACGGCGCTGTAATAGGACGAGGTCACATGGCCGATCACCGGCATGGGGGCGCGCAGCCCGCGGCTGGCGACGATCTGCGCCCCCTCCTCCAGCACCGTGTCCGGCGCCTCGGTCAGCAGGCCGACCAGCTGCTTGCGGTCCGGGGCCGACATGGACGGCCGGGCCAGGGAGCGCTTGCCCACATAGTCGGGCTTGGCCTTGCCGACGGCCCAGCCCAGCCCGACATCGTCCGGCGTGGCGGTGCCGTCGGTCTCCTGGCCGACGATGATGAAGCCCTTCTCGGCGCGGAGCACGTGCATGGTCTCCGTGCCGTAGGGCGTCAGGCCATGGGGCTGACCAGCGGCCCAGACCGCCTCCCACACCGCCCGGCCATGGGCGGCGGGGACATTGATCTCGAAGCCCAGTTCGCCGGAGAAGCTGACCCGGAACAGGCGGGTCGGCACGGCGCAGATGCGACCCTCCGCCAGCGCCATGTGCGGCAGGGCCTCGGCCGACAGGTCGATCCCCTCCACGAGGCCGGACAGGATCTCCCGCGCCCTGGGTCCCTGCAGGGCGATCACCGCCCATTCCTCGGTGGTGGAGGTGACCCAGACATCCAGGTCCGGCCATTCGGTCTGGAGATAGTCCT
>CAINOV010000350.1 GCA_903851655.1 uncultured Caulobacterales bacterium | reverse complement strand
GTGCCGTTCACGTCGAGGGTGTTGCCCGGAAGCAGTTCGGTCGTGTTCTTGGTGGTCCAGGTGGCCTGCAGATCAATCGTCAGCCGCGTGTCGAGGGGCAGGGCGTGACGGTAGTTCACCGTCAGGTCAATTCCGGTGTTCTTCTGCGTGGCGATGTTGATGAAGTTGTCGAAGACGTTGGTGATCTGGTGCGTGCTGTTCCGCTGGAAGAGCGAGCACAGGGGGTCGCTCGGGAAGGTCACCGAGTTGAGGCACCCGCTGACGATGTTGGCAGATCCCAGCGTCGTGACCTCGTTGAGGATCTCGATGTTGAAATAGTCCACCGCCACGCTCAGCCGTTCGAAGGTGGGCGTCCAGATGGCCCCGATCGTGTAGGAGGTCGAGGTTTCAGACTTCAGGTGCGAGCCGCCGCCGGTGAACACGGTGGCCGAGGCCGCCCCGGCGAAGTTCGACGGCACGCCCTGGGCGGCGCAGTTGGTGGCGATGCGCTGGGAAATCAGACCGGCCGCGAGATTGGCGCCCCAGTTGTTGCAGGGGTCGATCGCCCGTTCGCCGACGAAGCTCGTCTGGTTGGCGAGGAAGCTCTCGAACAGGGCCGGCGCCCGGAACGAGGTGCCGTAGGTGGCCCGCAGGCGGTACTCGGGCGTGATCTGCCAGTTGGCCCCGGCCTTGTAGGTCTCGTTCGAGCCGTGCCGGTCGACCGTGGTCCCCCGCGCGGACAGGTCGAGCCCGACGCGCTGGGCGAACGGCAGGTCGCGCAGCAGCGGAACCGTCACTTCGCCAAACATTTCCCGGGTGCTGGTGCTGCCCTTGGTGATCCCGGCGGAGGACTGGCCCCAGACGTTGCCAGCCAGGGTGTCCTTGCCGGGAACGTCGTCGATCATGTCCCGCTGGGCGTGGACGCCCACCGCGCCGCCGACGGCGCCCGCGGGCAACTGGAACAGGTCGCCGTTGGCCGACGCCTCGAAGGTGGTCTGGTCATAGGTCGTCCGACCGACCTCGTTGTCAAACAGGAAGCCGGCTTCCGCAGCCGTGTACTTGCCCGCCAGGAAGTCCGGCGACAGCCAGTTGACGTCCACGCAGGCGCGCTTGCTGATCGGGGTGACGTAGCCGACGCAGGAGGCGGTGGGCCGCGGAATCGGGTTGGCGTGCGCCAGGCCCACCGTGCCGAAATCCGACCGACCGTCAGACGAATAGACCGCATCCGCAAGGATCACGTCCTGGCCGTAGGTGCCCACCGAGCGGCTGTACTGGACAAAGCTGTCCCACTGCCAGCCCTTGAGGACGCCCAGGGTGGGAAGATTGCCCCGCAGCCCCCCGAGCACGCGGTAGAAGTCCACCACCTGCTTGGAACTGTCCTTGGGCGTCACCGGGGTCGGGCTCAGGAAGTAATTGCCCGTGAAACCCTTGCTGAACGGGTCGCCGCCGTCCTGGGTGTAGAGATAGGTCCAGAACTGCCGGACCCCATGGGTCGCCGAGATCCGGCGATCGAGCAGCACCTCGCTGTAGGCCTCGAGATCGTTGGAAATCTTGTAGCCGCCCTGCAGGAAGGCCGTGGTGGTGGTCAGGTTGGGCGACAGCGTCTGATTGTTGCTGAGGGGCGAATAGCCGTCCACCAGCCCGGCGTCGTTGGGAAAGCTCCGGTCGCCGACCACATAGAACCCCGCCGGCGCGCCGGGATAGCCGGCCACCGGGTTGTGCGGCGCGAGCGCGGCGGTCTTGCCGGAGTAGTCATACTGCAGCTTGCCCGGCAGGCCGGTGAAGGTGCCGTCATAAAGCCAGATGTCATCATAGGGGTACTGGGTGCAGGCGAACTTGCCCGTGCGCGGATCCACGGCGTCGGCGCGCTTCCCCGTGGCCGTGTTGAAGATGTAGTTCTGCGGGCAGTTGGTGTAGCTGCGCTGGCCGTAGGTCTGCTCGGCCTGGGTGAAGTAGTCGACATTGACTGAAAAATAGGCGCGGTCGCCGGCGATGCCGTACGACCCCGAAAGCCTGTACTGGTCGCCGCCCGCGTCCCCCGGCTTGACGCCGAACACATCCAGCTGGCCGCCATTGTACTTGGTCTTGGTGACCACGTTGACCACGCCGGCCACGGCGTCGGACCCATAGATGGACGAGGCGCCGTCCTTGAGGATGTCCACGTGGTCGATGATGCTTTCCGGCAGCACGTTCAGGTCGAAGGACGAGACGCCGCCCCGGGTGCCGGCGGCGCCGGCGCGGCGGCCGTTCAGCAGGAACACCGTGCGGTTGGCGCCGAGGCCGCGCAGGGAGATTGTCTGGGCGCCGACGCCGCCGTTGGACACGAACGCCGTCGAGGTCAGGGAGTTCACCTGCGGCGAGCCCGATGCGATGGTCGAGGACTGCAGCAGGGCGGCTGCGTCGCCGACCCCCCGAAGCTCCGCGTCCTCACCCTTGATGACCTGGATGGGATCGGGGCTGTTGAACTCGGTCTTGCGGATGCGGGAGCCTGTGACGACCACGGCGGCGATCGTGTCGTCCGCCTTGTCCGCCTTGTCCTTGCTCTTGTCGGCGAGCGGCTTGGCCGCATCCGCGGACGCCGCGGGCGCCGCCTGGAGCGCGGACGCCGTCTGGATCGCAGCCCCGTCCGTCGTTTCCGAAGACGCCGCCGACGCCAGCGCAAACACGCCGCCGATCATCGTCGAGACAAAGAGCCCTCGCTTCATCATACCCATGGCTTCCCCCAACACTTTGACTCCCCGCGCCAGCGCCCTGCGCCGCGAATGAGCCTTTCCGGACAAGATTGTGTCCCCAAAGTGACAAATGTTGCCACAGATAAATGCGTCGCAGACAGAATGTTTCAAAACTGCACAAGATTTAGACAGTTGATAACATACGGCATTTTCGTCCATCTTTCGCTGCGGACCCGCGGCGGGCCCGGACACGAGACAGCTTGTCAGACCCGCGGCTTGGACGGAGACTGGCGAAAACACGGGACGGGACACGCGCCATGAGCATCGCCTTTGATCGGGACTTCACCTTCACCATCGGCGGCCGGGGTGTCCCTGGCGCATCGACCTTCCCGGTGCTGAACCCCGCCAATGAGCAGGTGGTGGCGCCGGCGCCGGATGCCTCGCGGGGGCAGCTGGATGAGGCGGTCGCCGCGGCCCGCGCCGCCTTCCCGGCCTGGAGCGCCACGCCGATCGCGGAGCGTCGCCAGGCCCTCCTCGCCATCGCCGGGGTGCTGGCGGCGAATGTGGAGGCGCTGAAGCGGCTGCTCACCGCCGAACAGGGCAAGCCCCACGCCGACGCCCTGGGTGACATCATGGGCGGCGCCTATTGGTGCCAGGCCATGTCCAGCCTCGACATCCCCACCACCGTGGTCGAGGACACGGCCGAGCGGCGGGGCGAGACCCGTCACGTGCCCATCGGCGTGGTCGGGGCCATCGCGCCCTGGAACTTCCCGATCATCCTGGCCATGTTCAAGGTGGCGCCGGCCCTGCTGGCCGGCAACACGATGGTGTTGAAGCCCTCCCCGTTCACGCCCCTGACCACCCTCAAGATCGGCGAGCTGCTGCGGGGCGTGCTGCCCGACGGGGTGCTCAACATCCTATCGGGCGGCGACGACCTGGGTCCGTGGATGACCAGCCATCCCGGCATAGACAAGATCAGCTTCACCGGGTCCACCGCCACCGGGCGGAAGGTGATGGCCAGCGCGGCCAGCTCCCTGAAGCGGGTC
>CAINOV010000349.1 GCA_903851655.1 uncultured Caulobacterales bacterium | reverse complement strand
GCCTCCCAGGCGTTCATCGGGTGGAAGACATAGCAGGCGTCCACATTGAACCAGCGGATCGAGGACACGTCCCCGTCCCGGCGCATGACCCCCACATAGCCGCCCTTGTCCGGCTCCCAGGCCAGGGGCGGCTGGCCCTTCATGGCCCGCTCCAGGCTCATGGTCAGGGGCAGGACCGGGAACAGCACATAGTTCTCCGTCACCAGGAAGTCATGGACCATCGCCGAATAGGGGGTCTCGAAGTCGTCCCGGCGGACCACCTTTCCCGTGGCGTCGGTGACGCCATAGGACATCTGGCTGTTGAACGGGACGTCCCCGGTGGAATAGCCGAACCAGACCATCTCCCCGGTGACGGCGTCGATCTTGGGGTGGGCGGTCACCCGGCCGCGGTAGGCGTCCAGATAGCCGAGGCTGTCCAGCGAGGCGGGGTCCATGCCGAAGGGCGGGTGCCCCTCCTCCAGCGCCATCAGGCGCCCGGCGTGGCTGACGATGTTGGTGTTGGCCACCCCGCCGTCCTGGCCCAGGGCCACGGGATCGGTGGTCATGGGATTGCCGAAGGTCCCGAACAGGGAGCGCCCGGCCTCCCGCTCCAGCGCGTATTTCGGCGTCTTCACGAAGCGGTTGCGGTAGCGGACCTTGCCGTCCTCCACATAGAAGCCGTGGACCATGCCGTCGCCGGAGAACCAGTGATAGTTGGGGTCCCGCGGCTCGAACTGCGGATTGGCGCCGATGCGGAACAGGGCGCCGCGCAGCTCCCGGGGGATCTGCCCCTCGACCTCGAGATCGTAGTCGTCCTCCGAGCGCACAGGCGCGAAATTGCCGGAGAGATAGGGGTTGATGCGGGCTTCGCCGTCCATTGTCGTCCTCCCGTTTTCCGGACTGTCGCGCCGGTTCCGGCTTTGGACAAGCCGATTGTTGGACGGCGGCGCGCCGCGGCGGATTGCCAGCGGACGACGCAGGGCGATAACGTGCCCGCGCACGAACACCGGAGACCGCCAGATGGCTGACGATGCGCCGCCGCCCGTCCTGACCCTGACGCCCCTCAATCCGGCGTTCCGGGAGGATCCCTATGCGATCCTGAACGGCATCCGCGAACGCTACCCGGTCATGCGCGACGAGATGGCCGGGGTGTTCTTCATTTCCCGTCACGAAGATGTGCGCGGGATCGTCACCGACCTGACCCTGCTGCGCCATCCCTCCAACGCCGAGGAGGCCGCGGTCCTGACCCGCCGCGGGCTGGAGGAACGGTCCGGCCCCAATGGCGAGCCGCCGCGGTCCTCGATCCTGACCCTGGACGATCCCGACCACGCCCGCATCCGCAACCCGCTGGCCCAGGCCCTCTACCGGCGGGTGGCGAAGTTCAAGCCGGAGGTGGAGCGGATCGTCGACGAGACCCTGGACCGCATCGGCGACGCCAGGACCTTCGACCTGATGGCCGCCTACGCCCTTCCCATCCCCATCGACGTGATCGCCGCCATACTCGGCGTGGCGCACGACCGGCTGGACGAGTTCCGCACCTGGTCGGAGGGGATCATCCAGGTCCTGAACCCCATCGCCACCGAGGCGCAGAAGGCGGAGATGACCCGCTGCTCCGACGCGCTGGGCGCCTACATGACCGACATGCTGGCCCAGCGCCGGGCGAGCCCGCAGGACGACCTGGTCAGCGACATGGCCGCCCTGCAGGCGGCGGGGGCGGAGATCGACGACGCGGACCTGATCATCAACCTGTCGGCCCTGCTGGTGGCGGGAAACCTGACCACCACCGACCTGATCGGCAACGCCGTGCGGCTGTTCATGCTGAACCCGGGGGAGCTGGCCAAGCTGAAGGCCGACCCGTCCCTGATCAATGCGGCGGTGGAGGAGGCCCTGCGCTTCGAGCCGCCGGTGGACATCACCGGTCGCATCGCCTCGAAGGACATGGAGGTGGGCGGCTGCCCGGTGAAGTCCCGCCAGTCCATGCTGGTGTCGCTCCGCGCCGCCAACCGGGACCCGGCGGCCTTCGAGGACCCGGACCGTTTCGACATCACCCGCCGGAAGGCGCCGCACGTCTCCTTCGGCGGCGGCGCGCATATCTGCATCGGCGCGCCCCTGGCCCGGCTGGAGGCGCAGGTGGCGCTGCTGAAGCTGTTCGAGCGCTTTCCCGACATGAAGCTGGCGGACCCGGCGGCTCCGGCGGAGTGGCGTCAGCTGCCCTTCTTCCGCGGACTGGAACAGCTGCACGTCACCGTCTGACCCCTGAAGGACCCAACGCCCATGACCTCGCTTCGTCCCCTCGGCCGCTCCGGCCTGTCCGCCGCGCCCCTGGCCTTCGGCGGCAATGTGTTCGGCTGGACCGCCGACGAGGCGACCTCGTTCCGCCTGCTGGACGCCTGCGTCGACCATGGGGTCAGCCTGATCGACACCGCCGACGTCTATTCGGCCTGGGCGCCCGGTCACAAGGGCGGGGAGTCAGAGACGGTGATCGGCGCCTGGCTGAAGGCCCGCGGTCCGGCGGCGCGGGACAAGGTGCTGATCGCCACCAAGGTGGCCATGCTGCCCACCCGGCCGGGCCTCAGCCGGGCCAACATCCTGGCGGCCTGCGACGACAGCCTGAGGCGTCTCGGGATCGAGGTCATCGACCTCTACCAGTCGCACAAGGACGACGGCGACACGCCCCTGGAGGAGACCCTGTCGGCCTTTGGCGAGCTGATCCAGGCGGGCAAGGTGCGGGCCATCGGCGCCAGCAACTATGACGCCGCCCGGCTGGGCGAGGCGCTGAAGCTCAGCGCCGCCCACGGTCTGCCCCGCTACGAGACCCTGCAGCCCCTTTACAACCTGTCCGACCGGGCGGGCTTCGAGGCCGAACTGCAGCCCCTGTGCGTGGCCGAGGGCGTCGGCGTGATCCCCTATTACGGCCTGGCGTCGGGCTTCCTGACGGGCAAGTACCGGTCCGAGGCGGACTTCGGCAAGAGCGTGCGCGGCGCGCGGATGGGCGGCTATCTGAACGATCGCGGCAAGCGCATCCTGGGGGCCCTGGACGCGGTGGCGGCGGAGACCCGCGGCACGCCGGCCCAGGTGGCGCTCGCCTGGCTGATGACGCGTCCGTCCCTGGCTGCGCCCATCGCCTCGGCCACCAGCCTCGAGCAGTTCGGCGAGCTTCTGGGGGCCCTGACCCTCAGCCTGAGCGCCGCCCAGATCTCGGCCCTGGACGCCGCCAGCGCCTGAGGCCCGGCTACTTCTGCGTCTCGAGATAGGCCACCAGGTCGTCCACCTTCTGGGCCGGGCGCAGGCCCGCATAGGGCATCTTGTTGCCGGGAACCAGGGCCGTGGGCGCCGGCAGATAGGCGGTGAGCTTTTCCGGGGTCCAGACAAAGCCCGTGGCCTTCATGGCCGGGGAGTAGTTGTAGCCCTTCAGCGCGCCCGCCGTGCGGCCGACGATCCCGTGCAGGTTGGGGCCCAGCAGGTTGGGCCCGCCCGCATTGACCGTGTGGCACATGGCGCACTGGGAGGCGAACACCGACTTGCCGGCGGCCGCATCCCCCGCCGTGGCGGCGCCGGCGAACAGCACGACCGTCGCCGCGGCGGAGAAGGCCCCCGCCACAACCCGGCCCGCGATCCGGTCGAGTGTCACGGACCTCTGCGCGTTAAGACCAGACGTTTGCATCTCGAACTCCTCATCCCGCCGCGACGGTGCGCGGCGGCGTTGTGATCCGACGCCCCCGCGGGGTGCGCCCCTTGAAACCGACCCGCTACTTCGCCGGCGCGAGCTTCAGCTTGAGATACTCGCCGATCAGCAGCACCGTCGGCTCCTGGATCTCCATGTCGTCCAGGGACTCCACGGCGTCGGAGACGGCGAAGTCGATGGCCTCCTGGTCATGCGCGACACGGCCGGCGTCGCGCAGTTCGGTCAGCAGGGTATTGATGCGGTTGTGCTCCTGCAGGATCACCTCCCGGTCGGCGCGCAGCCGGTTGGCCATGGCGATGGCCCAGGCCATGTCCGCCGTCACCCGGCCGTCCGCCAGATAGGGCAGCAGCGCCAGCGGCGGCTTGATGTACTCGTCCTCCCGGGCGATGTGGCGCTTTACAGCGGTCAGGGTTTGTCGGGCGATGGACCCGACCCGGCCGGGATGGCCGCTCAACGCCTCGAGCTGCGAGACAGCACCGGCATGGCCCATCTCAATGGATGCCGGAATCTCCGTCCCGTCAGGCCGGGCCTGGGCCGACGCGGCCCCGGCGACGGACAACAGGGCGATGGCGGCGAATGCGATGGTCCGGCCGGTTGGGTGTGTCAGGCGCATGGACTGTTCCTTCCTTTTCAGCGCCGGGCGACCGCCCGGCGCGTTTAGCTGCACGTCAGTAGGCCGCCCAGAGGAAGACCCGCAGGGTGTTGTTGTCGGAGGCGTTGCCCCCTGCCCCGTCCCAGTTGTGGGTCGCCCCGTTGAACTTGGCGTAGACCGTGTACTGGGCCCCCACCCGGACATTGAAGCGCGGTCCGAGGGGAGAGCCGCCGCCGCCCCAGGGGGTGGCGTCCAGCTGCAGGGTGGCGCCGGCGCTGTCGGGCTTGAAGGTCCGGTTGCCGCTGTAGATCACGGCGTTGGAGCCGCCGGTGGTGTCGAACAGCTGGACCGTCCCGCCGATCTTGTTGCGCCAGTAGTAGGAGGCGTCCACCCGCACGTCGTCCAGGCTGTTGCCCGCGCAGCCGCTGGTCAACGCGGCCAGGCTGCAGGTGGCGTCAAGGGACTGGTCCTCGTGGGTGTAGCGGGCGTTGAGGGTCACCACGTCGCCATTGCCCAGCGTCCGGTCATAGGCCGCGTCCACGCCGAGATCGGTGTAGCCGTCGGTCTGGCCGGTGCTGCGGTCGCGCCCGGGATGGATGTCGGCCTTCAGGCCGAAGGCGCCCAGCTCCAGATTGCCGGCGAGGGCCTGCTGCTGCACCGCCAGCCGGGCGTAGGGCGCCACGCCGTCAATATCGCCCGGACCGTACGGATCGCCGCCGAGCCGCCGCAGGATCGCGGAGCCCACGGACTTGTAGCCGCCCAGCTCCACATAGATGTGGCTGTCGATCCAGGCATAGGCGTTGAGCCCGATGACATTGG
>CAINOV010000348.1 GCA_903851655.1 uncultured Caulobacterales bacterium | reverse complement strand
TCGCCGTGCCCGACATCCGGATGCAGGCGCCGGTGCTGGCCGAGCGCGTGGCGCGGACCGTGGCCGATGCGCTCGGTGCTGATCGCCGGGCCGTTCAGCTGGAATCACGGGCGCTGTGGAAAAAATCGCGGCGGGTGTCGCTCGGAACGGCCTGTCGCGTCGCCTACATCCAGACGGGCCCGCAACGGCTGGCAGGACAGGCGAGCGCGCGATGAGCGGACAAAGACACCTGAAACTCGGCGCCTTCATGCGTCCGGTCAGCATCCATACCGGGGCCTGGCGCTATCCGGGCGCCATCCCCGACGCCAACTTCAACTTCCCGGCGCTGAAGGCCTTCATCCAGACCCTGGAGCGCGGGAAGTTCGACGCCTTCTTCATGGCCGACCATCTGGCCGTGCTCAACATGCCGATCAACGCCCTGAAGCGCAGTCACACGGTGACCTCGTTCGAGCCCTTCACCCTGTTGTCCGCCCTGGCCAGCGTGACCGAGCGGATCGGTCTGGTGGCGACGGCCTCGACCACCTACGACGCGCCGTACCACATCGCCCGGCGGTTCGCCTCCCTCGACCATATCAGCGCCGGGCGGGCCGGCTGGAACATCGTCACGACGGCCAATCCCGATGCGGCGCTGAACTTCGGCCTGTCCGAGGACATGGAGCATGACGAGCGCTATGTCCGGGCCCGGGAGTTCTACGACGCCGTCACGGGGCTCTGGGATTCCTTCGCCGACGACGCCTTTGTCCGGGACGTCGACAGCGGCGTCTATGTGGACCCCACCCGGATGCGGGTGCTGGATCACAAGGGAAAGCACCTGTCCGTGCGCGGTCCGCTCAACATCGCCCGCCCCGTGCAGGGATGGCCGGTCATCGTCCAGGCGGGGGCGTCGGAGGCGGGGCGGCAACTGGCGGCCGAGACGGCGGAGGTGATCTTCGCCTCCAGCCCCAACCTGGCGGCGGGGAAGGCCTTCTATGCGGACATCCACCGACGGCTGGCCGAGGTCGGGCGCGACCCCGACGGCCTCAAGATCCTGCCCGCCGCCTTCGTGGTGGTCGGCGACACGGTGGAGGCGGCGAGGGCCAAGCGCCAGGCGCTGGACAATCTGGTCCATTACGACAGCAGCATCGGCAGCCTGAACAGCATGCTCGGATATGACGTGTCGGGGTTCGATCCCGACGGACCGCTGCCGGAGATCCCGCCCTCCAACGCCAGCCAGAGCGGACGCGACCGGCTCGTCGCCGTCGCCAGGGAACGCAACCTGACCATCCGGCAACTGGCGGTGACGGTGGGCGGCTATGGCGGCCTGTCGTTCGTGGGCCCGCCGTCGCTCATCGCCGACCAGATGGAACAATGGCTGGAGGAGCGCGGGTCGGACGGCTTCAATGTCATGTTCCCCTATCTGCCGGAGGGGCTGGATGATTTCGTCGACAAGGTGATCCCGGAACTCCAGCGGCGCGGCCTGTTCCGGACGGACTACGAGGGCGCCACCCTTCGGGAGAACCTGGGTCTGACGCGACCGCCGAACCGGCATTTTTCCTGACGCCGGCGAGGACGCCATCGTGCGGGAGGACAGCCCCTCGCCCCGTGTGACATA
>CAINOV010000347.1 GCA_903851655.1 uncultured Caulobacterales bacterium | reverse complement strand
GCCCTCCCGCGCCGTCAGGGCGCCGCCCTCGGTCCCGTCGACGAAGGCCGCCCGTACGGATCGCGCGCCCAGCCAGACCAGATAGAGCGCGCCCGCATAGGTCAGTATCCGGAACACCTGCGGCACGGCCGTCATCAGGGCGCCCAGACCGAGGGCGGCCGCCGCGAACCAGACCAGCGTCGCCGCATTCATGCCGGCGACGCCCAGCAGAACGGCGCGGGGTCCCCGGTGCATGCCGTTGGCGATGGAGAACAGGTTGGCTGGCCCCGGCGCAGAGGCCAGGGTCGCCATCACGGTCAGGAAAACGACGAACCGCCCGGGTTCGACAGGCAACTGCGGCACGCTTGCGTCCTGGGTCTTCGCGGAGGGGTCCCCGGCGGGCGCCGGGGTTCGGTCACTGCGGGAGGAGGTTGGTCACGGCGGACACCAGGGCGATCAGCAACAGCAGCAGGGTCGCCAGGGCCTGAACGGCGAAACCGCGGCTGCGGGTCGCCGGATCCTTCACATAGGCCTGGCTGTAGATGTACCGGCCGACGATCCAGAGCACGCCCAGCGCCGCCACCACCAGGCTCACCCGCATCCCCCAGTCGGCGGTGAAGACGGCCGCCAGCCACAGGCAGGGCAGGAAGATCACCAACCATTCCAGGGTGTTCATCTGCACCCGGTAATAGCGCTCGAATTCCGGATGCCCATGGGTCGCCGGAGCGGCGACCCCGAGCCGGCCCCGGGCGCGACCGACGTTCAGGCCCATCAGGAAATACTGCACCAGCGCCGCCAGGGTCACCAGGGCGATCACGCTGTATCCGGCGATGGCGTCACGTCCGCCCATGGCGTCAGTCCCCTGTTCGTCAAGCGCTCACTAGAGCTCGCATTCCCGCCCCGCGCAAGCGCCGGGGTCAGCGGCGATTGCCGCCCAGGTCATAGGGCCCGCCCTTTTCCACGCTGCGCCTGTAGCCTGGCCGCGCCTGCAGCGCCGCCAGATACCGCGCCGCCTCCGGATAGGCGGCCAGGGCGCCGTTGGCGTCCGCCGCCTCGAGGACGAAGGCGATCTGGATATCGGCCCCGGTCAGGCTGTCGCCGACGATGAAGCTGCGACCCGTCACGGCGGTGTTGATGTAGCTGAGATTGGCCGTCACCTCGCCCTGGATCCGCGGCCACAGGGGGGCGGCGGCCTCGCCCAGACGGCCGGCGTAGAGCGCCAGCATCAGCGGCAGCATGGCCGAGCCCTCCGCATAGTGCAGCCACTGCACATAGGCGATCCAGTCGGCGGACGACCGGGCCGGCGCCAAGGCGCCCGCCCCGTGCCGCTCGATCAGATATTCGATGATCGCGCCGGACTCGGCCACGACCACACCATGGTCCTCGATCACCGGAGACTTGCCCAGGGGGTGCACCTCCAGCAGCTCGGGCGGGGCCAGCTTGGTCACGGCGTCCCGGGCGTGGTGCGCGATCTCGTAGTCGAGACCGAGCTCCTCCAGCAGCCAGACGATGCGCTGCGACCGGGAATTGTTCAGATGATGCACGACGATCATGGGGTCCCCTCCTGCTCGGCGCCAGAACGACCCCGGACCGGCGCTGTGTCAATGCCGATCCGGCGCGCCGGCCGCCCCCGTCTCTGGCCCACCGTCTCTGGCCCACCG
>CAINOV010000346.1 GCA_903851655.1 uncultured Caulobacterales bacterium | reverse complement strand
TCGGTCCAGCCGGCGCCCTCGGCTTCGCTGAAGACCGCCACGTCCCGCAGGCCGCCCTCGCGGTAGGACTGCAGCTTGACCCCCTTGCCCCGGGGCATCTCCGGCAGCTCCGACACCGGGAAGATGAGAAGCTTGGCGTTGTCGCCGATCACCGCCAGATGGTCCCCGTCGGCCTCCAGGCAGACCAGCGCCTCGCCCCCGTCCACGTTCAGCACCTGCTTGCCGGCCTTGCGGTTGGCCAGGGCCTCGTCCTCCGGCAGGACAAAGCCGTAGCCGCCGGTGGAGGCCACGATGCGCTTGCGTCCCGGCTTGTGGGCGAACACCGCCACCAGCTTCACCTTGTCGTCGATGTCCAGCATCAGGCGCAGCGGCTCCCCCTGCCCCCGGGCCGAGGGCAGCTTGTCGCAGGGCAGGGTGAAGAAACGGCCGTCGGAGGCGAACAGCAGCAGCTTGTCCGTGGTCTCCGCCGGAACCAGGAAGCCCAGCTTGTCGCCTTCCTTGAACTTCAGTTCGGAGGGATCCTCCACCTTACCCTTGGCGGCGCGGATCCAGCCGCGCTCGGACAGGATGATGGTGATCGGCTCCCGCACCACCAGGGCCTCGATGACGGCCTCGGCGTCGATGACCGGCGCCTCGCCGAAGGTGGAGCGGCGTTTGCCGATCACGCCGCCGGACAGCTGGTCACGGACCTTGCGCAGGTCCGACGCGACCTTGTCCCACTGCTTCTTGTCGGAGGCGAGCAGGGCGGCCAGACCGTCCCGCTCCTCGGACAGCTCCGCATGCTCCCGCCGCAGCTCCATCTCCTCCAGTCGGGCCAGTTGCCGCAGGCGGGTGTTGAGGATGGCGTCGGCCTGGATCTCGGTCAGGCTGAAGGTCTCGATCAGCTTCTGCTTCGGGTCCTCCTCGAATCGAACGATGCGGATCACCTCGTCCAGGTTCAGGAAGACGATCAGCAGGCCGTCCAGGATGTGCAGGCGGCTCTCGATCTTGGCCAAGCGCCAGTTGGCCCGGCGGATGTTCACCTCGCGGCGGTGGTCGAGGAAGGCCAGCAACGCCGCCTTCAGCCCCATCACCCCCGGCGTGCCGGTCTTGTCCAGCACGTTCATGTTGACCGGGAAGCGGTTCTCCAGGTCGCAGAGCCGGAACAGGCTCTCCATCAGGTGCTCCGGCTCCACGGTGCGGGACTTGGGCTCGATCACCAGCCGGATATCCTCGGTGGACTCGTCGCGCACGTCCCCCAGCAGGGGCGCCTTCTTCAGCTCGATGAGGGAGGCCAGCTGCTCCACCAGCCGGGACTTCTGCACCTGGTAGGGGATTTCGGTGACGACGATGCGCCAGCCGCCCCGCTCCAGCTTCTCCACCTCCCAGCGGGCGCGGACCCGCACCCCGCCGCGACCGGTCTCATAGGTTTCCAGAAGCGAGGCCCGGGACTCGACAATCACCCCGCCCGTGGGGAAATCCGGACCCTGCACCCGCTCCATCAGGTCGGCGGTGGTGGCCTCGGGTCGCTGCAGCAGCAGAAGGCAGGCGTCGATCAGCTCTGCGGCGTTGTGCGGGGCGATGGAGGTGGCCATGCCCACGGCGATCCCCGACGCCCCGTTGGCCAGCAGGTTCGGGAAGGCCGCCGGCAGGACCAGGGGCTCTTCCTCCTCCCCGTCATAGGTGGGGCGGAAGTCGACGGCGTCCTCGTCGATGCCGTCGAGCAGCAGCTGGGCGGCGTTGGTCAGCTTGCACTCGGTATACCGCATGGCCGCGGCGTTATCGCCGTCGATATTGCCGAAGTTCCCCTGCCCCTCGATCAGCGGGTAGCGCTGGGCGAAGTCCTGGGCCAGGCGCACCAGGGCGTCATAGACGGCGGTGTCCCCGTGCGGGTGATACTTGCCGATCACGTCCCCCACGACCCGGGCGCACTTCTTGGCCGAGGACTGGGGGTCGAGCCGAAGGACGCGCATGGCGTAGAGCAGCCGCCGGTGGACGGGCTTCAGTCCGTCCCGTACGTCCGGCAGGGCCCGGTTCATGATCGTCGAAAGGGCGTAGGCGAGGTAGCGCCGGGACAGGGCCTCGGACAGCGGTTCCTCGATGATGCGGCCGCCGTCGTCCGGCGGGGGCGGTTCGTGCTTGGTCATGGGTCCAGTCTAGCTGAGTCGGGGGCGACGGGCGCTTTGTTGCGTCCGCAGGGAATTAGAGCCGGCCGGCGTCCTGCAGCTTCTCCAGCAGCCAGACCCGCGCCGGCGGCAGGGGCCGGTTCAGCGGATCGAACACGTGGCGCTGCAGGAAGGCGCCCGTCAGGGCGAAGCCGTCGGCCATGTCCCCCGGCTGCAGCCCTGCCTGGGCGCCCAGCAGGAACGGCGGCAGGCGCAGCAGACGATCCTTGTACGGCTCCCCCGCGGCGCGGCTGACGGCGCGGCCGGTGCGCGGGCTCACATAGATCAGGTCATCGGTGACGCCGGTGGCGCCGCAGCGGCTGAGATCCATGCCAAAGCCCAGGGCCTCCAGCAGGCCCGCCTCGAACTTGACGAACACGGCCGGCCAGAGGTCGGTCAGGGCGAGGGTCTGGACCAGGGCGCCGAACGCCAGATGCACGCCCGGCTGGGGCTCCCGCTCCGGCAGGGCGCCCACGGTCACGCTGGCGGCGGCGGCGAGGCCCGCCAGGGCCAGGGGATCATCGAACAGGGCCGAGGGCCCCTCGCCCACCGGCTCGAGCACCGCCGCGCCCAGCTGGTCGGATGATCGCGCGCGATATCGCACCACCACCTGCGCCCCGGGCTGCAGCACCGACTTCATCCGGCGGGAGGCGCCGCCGGCCACGTGCGCCGCGTACCGGCCATGGGCCTCGGTCAACAGCTCCACGATGGCGCCGGTCTCGCCGAACGCCCGGGCGGAGAGGACAAAGGCGTCGTCCTCCCACTCCATCAGGCGGTCCGGTCAGACGTCATAGTCGAGGCCGGTGTCCGCATAGAACTCCCGGCTCTCCTG
>CAINOV010000345.1 GCA_903851655.1 uncultured Caulobacterales bacterium | reverse complement strand
TGGGAAACGCCCCCGGTCGCATCCGGCGGCGGTCTCGAGGGGGGTTGAACGCCCGTTCCCGCGCCCTGACTTTGACGTCGCGCAACTGTTGCATCCGGGTGGCGTCGGCGTGGCTCGGAGGTTACACTGGCGCCATGCGCACAGACATCCCCGCTCCGATCCAGCTGGCCGACTACCAGCCCTTTCCGTTCCGCATCGACAGCGTCGAGCTGGATTTCGTCCTCGACCCCTGGGCGACCCGTGTGCGGTCGCGCCTCACCCTGACGCGCACCGGCGCCGCGGACGCGCCCCTGGTGCTGGACGGCGTCCGGCTGAAACTGGTCTCCGTCAGCATCGACGATGTGCCGGTGGCGGTCGAACGGATGACCCGCTCCGACGAGCACCTGTCCCTGCGCGGCGTGCCGGACCATTTCGTCCTGACGACGGAGGTGGAGATCGATCCCTCGGGCAATACCGCGCTGGAGGGGCTCTACATGTCCGGCGGCCGCTTCTGCACCCAGTGCGAGGCCGAGGGCTTCCGCAAGATCACCTACTACCCAGACCGGCCAGACGTGCTGAGCGTCTTCAAGGTGCGCATGGAAGCGGAGCGCGCCTTCGCCCACCTGCTGTCCAACGGCAACCGGCTTGAACAGGGCGTGCTGCCCGGCGGCCGGCATTTCGCGGTCTGGAGCGACCCCTTCCCCAAGCCCTGCTACCTGTTCGCCCTGGTGGCGGGGGAGCTGGACGTGCTCGAGGACAGCTTCACCACCGTGTCCGGCCGCGAGGTGAAGCTGGCCATCTATGTGGACCCGGGCCAGGCGTCCCGGGCCGCCTACGCCATGGATGCGCTGAAGCGCTCCATGCGCTGGGACGAGGAGGCCTTCGGCCGGGAATATGACCTGGACCTGTTCATGATCGTCGCCGTCCGCGACTTCAATTTCGGGGCGATGGAGAACAAGGGGCTGAACATCTTCAACTCATCCCTGCTCCTGGCCGACGAGGCGACGGCGACGGACGCCGATTTCGAGCGGATCGAGAGCGTGGTGGCCCACGAATACTTCCACAACTGGACCGGCAACCGCATCACCTGCCGTGACTGGTTCCAGCTGTGCCTGAAGGAAGGCCTGACCGTGTTCCGAGACCAGAGCTTCTCCGCCGACATGCGCGGAGAGGCGGTGCAGCGGATCAAGGACGTGAAGATGCTGCGGGCCCGGCAGTTCCCGGAGGACGCCGGTCCGATGGCCCATCCGGTCCGGCCGTCGAGCTATCTGAAGATCGACAACTTCTACACCGCGACCATCTACGAGAAGGGCGCGGAGGTCATCCGGATGCTGAAGACCCTGATCGGTCCTGAGGCGTTCCGGGCGGGGATGGACCTCTATTTCGACCGCTGGGACGGGCACGCCACCACGGTGGAGGCGTTCCTGGCCTGTTTCGCCGAGGCGTCCGGCCGCGACCTGGAGGGTTTCTTCGTCTGGTACGAACAGGCGGGCACCCCGGACCTGGACATCCGGCGGGACTATGACGCGGACACCGCCACCCTCACCCTCACCCTGGCGCAGTCCCTGCGCGCCACGCCGGGCCAGCCGACCAAGTCACCGGCGCCGATCCCGGTGCGGATCGGCCTGCTCGACTCCCAGGGCGCCGAGCTCGAGAGCATCCGGGACGGGGTCCGGGCGGCGGAGCATACCCTGGTGCTGGACGGGCCGTCGGAGCGCTTTGTCCTGACCGGCGTGGCCGCGCCGCCGGTGCTGTCGGCGCTCCGCGGGTTCTCGGCGCCGGTCAACCTCACCACCGACGCCGCGGTGACCGACGGCTATGTGCTGATGGCCGCCGACCCGGACCTGTTCAACCGCTGGGAGGCGGGCCAGGGGCTGGCGCGGGGCCTGATCCTGGCCCGCGCCGCCGGACGGCCGGACGAGACCGGGGAAGCCCGGTTCGCCGAGGCCCTGGGCCGGGCGCTGGAGGACGAGGCGGCGGGCGACGCCTTCCGCGCCCTGATGCTCGGCCTGCCCACCGAATCCGACCTCGCCATGGCCGGGGACGGTCCGGTCGACCCCTGGGCGCTGCACGATGCGCGGGAGGCCCTGCGCATGCGCATCTCGGCCCATCTCGGCGACCGGCTGCGCGGACTGCACACCGGACTACAGATGGTCGAGCCGTTTTCGCCGGACGCCGCCCAGGCCGGACGACGCGCCCTGCGCAACGCCGTCCTCGACCTGATGGTCGCCCTTCCAGACAGCGACGCGGTGCACCGCGCCGTGGGGCATTTCGACGCAGCCAGCAACATGACCGACCAGATGGGCGGCCTGTCCGCCCTGACCCTGGTGGGCGGCGAGGTGCTGGACCGGGCGCTGGCGGCCTTCTATACGCGCTGGAAATCCGAGCCGCTGGTGATCGACAAGTGGTTCGCCATCCAGGCCCGCAGCCCGGCCGCCGACGCCTTCGGCCGCGTGCTCGGCCTGACCGCCCATCCGGACTTCGACAGCCGCAACCCCAATCGCCTTCGGGCGCTCGTCATGGGCTTCGCGGTCGGCAATCCCTACCGGTTCCATGCGCCCGACGGAGAAGGCTACCGGTTCCTCGCCGACCAGATCATCTCCGTCGACCCGTTCAACCCCTCCGTCGCCGCTCGGATGGTGGAGCCCCTGTCGAGCTGGGCGCGGTTCGAGCCGGGTCGCTCGCGCCTGATGCGCGAGGCGCTGAACCGGATCATCAACCATCCCGGCCTGTCCAAAAACGTGGCGGAGGTCGCGACGAAGGCGATCGGAAGGTGACACGCCGCGGCCAAATCAGCTTAAGCACGGCTATTGATCCTTGATTGAGGGAGGCCCGCGGTTTGGCGGCACACGCCCAGCACCGCGCCAGGAGAAAGACGTCGCCGCCGCTCGCCGGCGCGGGCGACAACGAACCTGCGCCCTTCCCGGCGACCCTGCGGATCCTGGTGCTGTCCCTGCTGCTGCTGCTGTCGGCCTACACGGTCTTCGCCGGCATGCGGGTGCGCCGGGCGGCGGATGCGGCCCTGGGCGCGCACGCTCCGGCGACGTCGCTGGTCGTTCAGCCGGACGGGCGGGTGCTGAACCCCGAAATGGTCGCCGGAGACGCCGAGACCAGCGGCACCGTGGAGAAGGTGTTCGGCCTGTCCCTGGAGCAGCTCCTCAACAACCAGAAGCACGGCCATGGCACCCTGGCCGTGATGCGGGGTCAGGCCGGTCAGCAGACCGTCAACGTGACACGGCTGCAGCCCAGCGGCCTGCTGCTGGTCACGGCCATTCCCGTCGAGCAGCACACCGTCGCCGAGCAGCGCTCGCTGGTCGAGGACACCATCGCGCTGCTGGCGCCCCTGGCCATCGGCCTTTGCCTCGCCATCGTCGTGTTCCGCCAGACGAACAAGGCGGAAACCGCCCAGATCCAGCGCCGGGAGACGGAACGGCGGTTTCGCTCCGCCGTGGAGGCGGCGCACTGCGGCATCTGGGAATGGCGGATCCGCGAGGACATGGTGGACCTGTCCGACGTGACCGGGGTGATGTTCGGCTGGGGCGGCGGCGGCACGGCTACCGGGGCGGACGTCCTGTCGCGGATTGCGCCGGAGCACCGGGAGCGGGTGCGTCAGGCCCTGGTCGACGCCGCCGAGCACGGGGCGTTCGATGTGACCTTCCGGGTTCCCGGCGCGTCGGGGGACGCCTGGATCGACGCCCGGGGCCAGGGCACGGGCGAGCGCGACGAACTGGGCTACGCCGCGATCATGGGCGTGGCCCTCGATGTCACGGAGGAGCATATCGCCCAGGCCCGGGGACTGGCCGCCGAGGCCCGGCTGAACGACGCCATCGAAGCCGTGTCCGAGGCCTTTGTCCTGTGGGACAAGCACGACCGCCTGGTCATGTGCAACCGCAACTACCGTGAGTTCTTCTCCCTCGATCCGCGGCTGCTGAAACCCGGCGCCAGCCGCGAGACCATCATGCACGTGGCCGAGATCGCCATTCGCGGCGAGCGCCCCGCCCCCGACGCCCGCGCCGGCATCCGCGAGGCGGAGATGATCGACGGCCGCTGGCTGCAGATCTCCGAGCGCACCACCGCCGACGGCGGCACGGTGATGACGGCGGCGGACATCACCGCCATCAAGCGACAGGAAGAGGCCAGTCGCCGCAACGAGATCGCCCTGCAGCAGGCCGTGGTGCGGCTGGAGCAGAACGGCGGACAGCTGGCGGATCTGGCCGCCAAGTACGAACAGGAGAAGATCCGCGCGCAGCAGGCCAACGCGGCCAAGAGCGAGTTCCTGGCCAATATGAGCCACGAGCTGCGCACGCCGCTGAACGCCATCAACGGCTTCTCCGAGATGATGGCGCGGGAGATGCTGGGCCCCCTGGGGCACAAGCGGTACGTGGAATACGCCAACGACATCCACGCGTCCGGCCACCATCTGCTGGCGCTGATCAACGACATCCTCGACATGGCCAAGATCGAGGCGGGCAAGCAGAGCCTCAACCTCGAGGACGTCAACTTGGCCGGGCTGATAGAGGACGCCATGCGCCTGATGGGTCCCCGCGCCACCGAGGGCAGCCTGACGCTCAGCAGCGACATTCCGACCCTGCCGCCGGTGCAGGTGGATCACCGGGCGGTCAAGCAGGTGGTGCTGAACCTGTTGTCCAACGCCATCAAGTTCACCCCCCGGGGCGGACGGGTGAAGATCGTCGCGCGGCAGGTGGACTATCGGGTGATGGTCAGCGTCATGGACACCGGCATCGGCATCTCGAAGGAGGACCTGGCCCGCCTCGCCCAACCCTTCCAGCAGGTGGAGAGCCAGCTGGCCAAGACCCAGCAGGGCACGGGCCTGGGTCTGGCCTTGTCCAAGTCGCTGATCGAGCTGCACGAGGGTCGGTTCGAGATCGCCAGCGAGCCGGGGCGCGGCACCACGGTCAGCTTCATCCTGCCGATCCGCCAGCGGCAATCGCGGGACAGGTCCGGCGGGCGGCTTGACATCGAGCCGGGGGATTACACGGCCACCGGCTCTCACGGCTGAGGCTCCGACTCCGGCTGCTCCCGCGCGCCCAGGTCCGGCGGCGGTCAAATCCCCCTCGCATGCATTGCATGGGCCAGAGAACTGTGGTCGCCTGTGGCACGTTCAGTCTGGATGCCCTCATGACGCCGCCCCACGCCTCCCTCGCCGCGATCCTGTCCCTGGCCCTCGGCGGAGCAGTCCTGTCAGGCGGCGCGGCGGGCGCGACCGCCGCTCCGGATCCGACGGAACCGGCGTTCCGCGCCCTCTACAAGGAGCTGGTGGAGACCAACACCACGCTGTCGGCGGGCAGCTGCACCCTGGCCGCGGAGCGGATGGCCGCGCGCCTGACCGAGGCGGGATTCCCGGCGGCGGACATCCACCTGTTCTCCACCCCCGACCACGCCAGGGAGGGCGGACTGGTGGCGGTGCTGCATGGCCGCGACCCGAAGGCCCGGGCGATCCTGCTGCTGGCCCATATCGACGTGGTGGAGGCCAAGCGCGCCGACTGGACCCGGGACCCCTTCGCCCTGATCGAGGAGAACGGCTACTTCTACGGGCGCGGAACCTCCGACGACAAGGCCATGGCGGCGAGCTTCACCGACGCCATGGTGCGCTATCGAAAGGAGGGCTTTCACCCGCGGCGGGACATCAAGCTGGCCCTGACCTGCGGCGAGGAGACCGGCGGCGCCTTCAATGGCGCCAACTGGCTGGTGACCCAGCACAAGGACTGGATCGACGCCGAGTTCGCCCTGAACGAGGGCGCCGGCGGCCTGCTGGACGCCAATGACAAGCATGTCTATCTGGGCGTCCAGGCGGGGGAGAAGGTCTATCAGGACTTCCGGCTGGAAACGACCAATCCCGGCGGACACTCGTCCCGCCCGGTCCCCGACAACGCGATCTATCACCTGGCCGCCGCCCTCACCCGGCTGTCGGCCTATGACTTTCCCATGCAGATGAGCGACACCACCCGCGCCTATTTCTCGCGGACCGGGGCCCTGATCGGCGGCGAGAGCGGCGCGGCGATGATCGCCCTGGCCAGGGACCCGACGGACAAGGCGGCGGAAGCCATCGTGTCCCGCGACCCCAGCTGGCATTCCATGCTGCGCACCACCTGCGTGGCGACGATGCTGGATGGCGGCCACGCCACCAACGCCCTGCCGCAGCGGGCCGGCGCCAATGTGAACTGTCGGATCTTCCCCGGCGTCTCCGTCGACAGCGTCCGCGCCACCCTGACGTCGGTGATCGCCGATCCCAAGGTGACGGTCACCCCGTCCGGGGAGCTCAGCCCCACCCCGCCGCCGCCGCCCCTGTCGCCCGCGGTCCTCGGACCGGCGGAGCGGGTCGCCCACGACATGTGGCCCGGCGTGCCGGTCATTCCGGCCATGTCGACGGGCGCCACGGACGGCCGATATCTGAACGCCGGAGGGATTCCCACCTACGGCCTGTCCGGCATGTTCTCGGAGCCGAGCCGCTCCGGCGTGCACGGGCTGAACGAGCGGATCGGCGTCCAGGCCCTGCTGGACGGGCGGACCTATCTCTATCGCGTGGTCAAGCTCTACGCCGAGGCGAAATAGCCGCCGGCGACGGAGCCTAGGCCGTCTGCGGCTTGCGGTAGATCGAGGTCTTCACCTGGGCGAACACCCGGTGGACCATGGGCTCGAACACCTCCAGCGGCAGGCTCTCATAGGCCGGGTCGAAGGCGCTCTGGTCATAGAGATGGCAGAACTGCGCGCAGTGCTCGAAGTGCGGATGGCCGCGGAACCGCTCCCGCATGTCCCGGTCCAGGCCCAGATAGTGGAAGAAGTAATAGCCCTGGAAGATGCCGTGGTTCTCGATCATCCAGTGGTTGGCTTCTGAGACGTAGGGCTTCAGGATCGCCGCGGCGACATCGGCGTGATTGGCCGATCCCAGGGTGTCGCCGATGTCGTGCAACAGGGCGCAGACCACATATTCCTCGTCCCGGCCGTCGCGATGGGCGCGGGTGGCCGTCTGCAGGCTGTGCTCGAAGCGGTCCACCGAATAGCCGCCATAGTCCCCCTGCAGCAGCTTCAGATGGGCGAGGATCCGGTTGGGCAGGTCCCGCTGGAAGGGCTTCATCTCCTCGGAAATGACCTTCCAGTCCTCCGCCGTGCCGTGGATCATGGCCGTGAAGCCGGCATGGCGCGGAGATGCGTCGTCGTGAGCCAAGGCAGGATCCTCCCGAAGGATGCGCCGAACGCGCAATTGGCGCAGCGTGCCGCGCTCGGACGCGCTCCGTCAAGGGGCGGTGGGCGAAAGCCGTCTCAGCGGAAACCGGGGGCCTCGTCCAGGTCCAGCCAGCCGTCCAGGAAGTCGTACACCTTGCCCTTGAACAGGGCGTGGGTGATGGCGCCGAAATGGTCGCACCCCGGCAGGGTCACGGCCGACGCGCCGGGGATCGCCTCGGCCAGTCCCTCCGGACTGCCGGCCAGCAGGTCCCTGGCGCCGGCGACGACCAGGGTGGGGACCCTCAGGCCCGCCAGATCCTCCGGATCGAAGCGCCGGGCGTCGCCCTGGCTGCAGGCCGCCAGCGCCAGAAGGTCCTCCCCTTGCGCCTCGGCGAACAGCCGGAAGCTGCGCAACAGGGGCTGGGCGATCGCGTCCGGATCGGCTGCGGTCATGGCCTCGGCCATGGCGCCCGCGTCCCGGGGCGGATCGAACAGGCGCATCCCCACCCCGCCCAGCACCAGATGCTCGAAGCGGTCCGGCTGCGCCAGCGCCGCGGTCAGGGCCAGCCGCGCGCCGAGGGAGAAGCCGATCAGGCTGGCCCGGCGGACTTCCAGATGGTCCATCAGGGCCAGGATATCCGCCGCCATGGCGTCGTGCGCATAGTCCGCCGGATCGTGGGAGTGTTGGCTTTCCCCGTGTCCGCGCAGGTCCAGGGCGATGCGCCGCTCCCGCCTCGCGTCAAAGGCCGCGCACCAGCCGGTCCGCAGCCATCCTTCCCGCCGGTTGGAGGCGAAGCCGTGAACCAGCACCCGGGTCGGGACATCGGCGGGGCCGGCGTCGTCATAGGCGATGCGCACGCGGGCCGGCGTCTCGAAGATCATGCCCCGCGACCGGCGGGCTGCGCGAGGCGCGGAAACCTCTGGCGCGCCACATCAAAGGCCGCCACGGCGAGCACCGCCACCAGGCCGAGATAGGACAGCTCCCGCCAGGCATGCACCAGACCGCCGAAGATGGTGGAGAAATAGCAGATGAAACAGCTGGCCAGGGCCAGCCAGCCGAACCGTCCCGCATCCTGCGGCGCGCCCTCGGCCCGGGCCGCCAGGGCGGCGATGACGCCGGGCCCCAGGACCAGCACGTCATAGCACATGATCCGCGGGAACATCAGTACGCCGATGGCCCCGCCCAGCCACACCCGCTGGTCCCGGCTGAGCTGGCCGAACTCCGCCAGCACCAGGCCGCTGACCAGCAGGGTCCCGGCATAGAGGGCGTAGAGCGGCGCCTGGGCGTAGAGGCTGGCGACGCCCAGGATGTCCATCATGTTGGTGAAGCCGCCGCCCCGGTCCGGGCCGGACATCATCTTCACCACCGTCTCCCGCCAAAGCGCGATGTCCGGCGAGGTGACCAGCATGGCCGCCAGCGGCAGGACCGCGCCCGCGCCGATGATCAGGGCCTTGCGCCGCAGGCCGGCCGGAGAAAAGGCCGTGAGCGCGAACAGCAGCAGATAGAGCGGCTTGATCAGCGAGACGATGGTGACCGTCAGGGCGAACAGCAGGCTGTCGGCGCCCGCGAACAGGGCCGCCGCATAGACGCTGGCGTGAACGAGCACCGAAATATTGCCGAACGCCACCGGTCCGCCGGCGATGAAGCCGAGAAACGCGACGCGGAAGGGAAAGTCGCGCCCTTTCAACGGCCGCCAGAGGGCGAACCACAGAAGCGCCGCCGTAGCCGCCACGAAGGCGATCACATAGACCACCGTCAGCCCGCCCAGCCCCAGCACCGACAGAGGCGCGGCGAAGGCGTCGGCGACCCACGGCGGATAGACATAGGGCGCCGCATGCAGGCCCGCGCATTTCGTGTCGCCATAGAGGGTCAGGTGCTGCAGCCTTCGCTGCGCGGCGCAGGCGACCTCCTGATAGTCCTGGAACAGGGCGGTGCGCTTCACCAGGCGGCCCAGGACCCCGGTCCAGAGGGGCGCGCCCCAGAACAGCAGCAACAGCCCATTGGTCCAGCGCGGCCCCAGCCGCCGCGCCGCCCCGGCGAACGGCGCCCGCAGCGGCTGAAGGGCGCGGAGGATCGCGTCATTGAGCGAGGTGGATCGCCGGCTGTCGTCTGTCACGTCTTTATCCTGCGCCTCTTGCATCGTCCGGGTCTTCGCCGCCGGCGTCGCTCGCCAGTCTGGCGCCTTTCGGTCGATCTTGTCACCGGCTGCGTCGATTCCGCGAGCCAAGACAGGGTTCCCGGTCGCCCGCGCGACGAATATGCCGCTAGGATGGCGAAAACGATCGTCGGGAGCCTGAAAACGCCATGTCCCAGATTCACGCCGTCCTGGAAAGCGCCGCGGCTGCGGGCCGCACGCCGGGCTTCGTCGCGGCCGTCTGGCGGGACGGCCGCCCCCTGTTCCAGGGCGCCTACGGGCCGAGGGCCACCGGCGGGACGGATCCGATGACGGAGGACGCGGTGTTCTGGCTGGCCTCCATGACCAAGGCCGTCACCTCGGTGGCGGCCATGCAGCTGGTGGAGGCCGGCCGGCTGTCCCTGGACGCGCCCCTCGGGGATCTGCTGCCCCCGCTGGCGGCGGCGCAGGTGCTGGAGGGCTTCGACGCCGGCGGACGCCCGCGGCTGCGGCCGCCGAAATCGCCGGTGACCCTGCGCCAGCTCCTCAGCCACACCTCCGGCTTCGGCTATGACATGTGGAACGCCGAGCTCGGGCGCTATGTGGAGGCCACCGGCATGCCCGGCCTGGGCAGCGGCCAGAAGGCGGCGCTGAACCTGCCCCTGCTGTTCGATCCCGGGACCGACTGGGCCTATGGGGTCAGCACCGACTGGGTCGGGCTGGCGGTGGAGGCGGCGTCGGGCCAGGACCTGCCGAGCCGGCTGGCCGAACGGGTGTTCGCACCGCTGGGTATGACCGCCACCGCCTTTGCGTCGACGCCGCAGATGCAGGCGCGGCAGGCCGGCCTGTCCATCCGGACGCCGGACGGCGGCCTGGCGCCCTTCCAGCTGTCCCCGCCCCCGGCGCCGGACTTCGCCGGCGGCGGCGGCGGTCTCAGCGGCACGGCGGAGGACTATCTGAAGTTCCTGCAGATGCTGCTGGACGAGGGGGCGGCGCCCGGCGGACGGATCCTGCGACCGGACACCGTGGCGCAGATGCGCCGGAACCAGCTGGGCGGCGCGGTCATCCGCCCCCTGCCCACGGCGGCGCCCTTCCTGACCCACGACCTCGACATGAGCGGCGGCGGTCCGGTGGAGTGGGGGCTGGGGTTCCTGCTGCATCCGGCGGGCGGCCCCCACGGCCGGCGCCCGGGCAGCCTGTCCTGGGCGGGACTGGCCAACACCTATTACTGGGTCGATCCCGCGGAACGTCTGTGCGCCGTGATCATGACCCAGCTTCTGCCGTTCTCGGATCCGGACTGCCTGGCGCTCTACGCCGCATTCGAGCGCGCGGTCTATGCGGAGATCGGCGGCTGATCGCTCAGCCCCGCCGCGGCGGCGGGGCGTACCTGCGCACAAGCTGGGACATCGCCGCCAGCACGACGCTGGTGGTCAGCACCGGGAACAGCAGCCAGCCCACATGCTGATGGGCGTTGAACATCAGATAGCCGCTGACCGCTCCGGGAGGATGCAGGGTCCGGGTCAGCAGCATCAGCGCGGCCGCCAGCCCGATGGCGAGCGCAGCCGACCAGGGCTGGGGCCCCAGCCAGGCGGCGAAGCCCCAGCCGCAGATGGCGGCAATGCAGTGTCCGCCGATCAGGCTGCGGGGCTGCGCCGCCGGTGTCGCCGGCTGGGTGGCCAGCAGGATCGACGAACTGGCGAAGGACATGGCGAAGGCGGGCAATCCCGCGGCGCCGGTCAGCAGCAGCGAGGTCAGCACATACGCGGCGGCGAGGATGCCGGCGCGAAGAGGCTCGGCCATGTGCGCTTCCCGGGTCGACCCGCGCGCCGCGTGCGCGCCGCCCTACTTAACCGAGTTGGCGATGTTGTTGAACTTGCCCGACAGGTTCGTGCCGACCCGGGTGACGGCGGTGATCACGACAACGGCGATCAGCGCCGCGATCAGTCCGTATTCGATGGCCGTCGCGCCGCGCTCGTCCGTCAGAAACCGGGCCAGAAGTCCAGGCTTGGCGGTCAGGTCTTGCATCACGACAGGAGTCTCCGGGACGGCGGCGCTGGAGCGATGACAAGCCTTGCCCCTCTCGCCATCCTGCGCGGCGATGGAAAATATCGACTTAATGTCACTGCAAATAACATGTCCCGTGAGGTGCGGCGTTTTGACGCACAGCCAGCGTCCGCCGACTCAGACGGCGGGACCGCGCCGGGCGTCAAAGGCGACCACCAGCCGTTCCCCGTCGGCGAACGGACGGGTGCAATGCCACATGTAGGACGGAAACACCGCCAGCCGCCCGGGGCGGGGCTCGATCTCCGCATAGGCCGTGAGGGGAAGCCCCAGCTCCGGCGGCGGCTCGCCGAAGGCGATCCAGCCGGCGGGCGCGGGGCCCATCTGCTCCGGCGGCGGCAGGGACACATAGAAGGCCGAGCTCAGCCAACCCACCGGATGGGTATGGGCGACGTTGTGGCCCTGGCCGGTCAGGCGGACGGACCAGCTGCCTTCCACCAGCAGGCGGTCACGCCGCAGCCCCAGCAGCGGATGCCCCGCCTCGTGCGGCGGCAGGTCGGCGACATAGGCGGCCATGGCGTCCAGCAGCTTGCGGCGCAGACGCCGGAACAGCGGCTCGTCCCGCAGCAGGAGGGAGCGGTCGGTCTGGGTGCCCCCGCGGACGGACTGCTCCGCATAGGGCCGGCTCAGGGTGTGCAGCTCCCGCAGCCGTGCGGCCAGGTCGCGGCGCTCTCCAGCCGCCAGATCCACCTCCACCGCCCGGGCCAGGGGCGGCTCGCCATCCAGCCAGGCCGCCCGGCTGTCCCCCGTCAGGCGCCAGGCCAGGGACAGGTACGGCCAGAAGGTCATGGCCGAGGGGCCGCGGGTCAGGGGCAGCGCCAGCTGGACGACCTCCGCCCCCCGCCCCTGGCGCAGCAGGGCCCGCACCCGGCACAGATTGACGCCGTCGCCCTGCAGATCGGCGGTCAGCTCCAGCAGCCGGCTCACCTCGTCCGCCGCCGCGCCGGACTCGGTGGCGACGAACAGCCGGGCCGCCCTCAGGTCCGGGCCCTCCCCGCAGGCCGCCTCCGCCCGGTCCAGCACCTCCGTCGCCTGGGGCCAGGCCCGGACCTGGGCCAGGGCCTGGAACCAGCCGAGCCACAGCGGGCGATGATCCGGCCGGGCGGCGAGGGCGGCGGAATAGCTGTCGGCGAAACGCGCCCCGCCGCCGGTGACCCACAGCAGGCTTGCGAGCACCCGATGGCCTTCCAGCCAGTCCGGCTGCCGCGCCAGCTCCCGTTGCAGCAGCGCCTCGGCGGCGGCGGCGTCGCCCTCTGCGACCATCGCCTGGGCGGCGTTGCGCAGGGCCGCGCGGCGCACATCCGGTCGGTTGGGCGCGAGCAGATCCGCCGCGTGCAGAAAGTCCCCGGCCGCTGACAGGCCGCGCTCATATTGCGTCTGGGCGGCGGCGAGGGCCAGCATGGGCTCGGCCGGGGCCAGCCGTCGGGCGGCGGCGAAGGCCCGCCCGGCGGCCCCCAGATCCTGGGCCTGGCGGTGGGCGTGGCCCAGCAACTCCAGCATCTGCGCCGTTGCGCCCCGGCGCTGGATCAGGGTGTCCAGCAGGCCTGCGATCTCCGCCCCCTCTTCCCGCGACAGGGCCGCGCGGACATGGGCCAGGACCTGAGCAACCAGATCTTCGGATGGCGGCGCGCGGCGCAGGCGGCGCTGGAGGTCGCGGCTCTCGGCGGACGGACGCTCGACCGGCCCGGCCATGATCAGGCCGCGGCGCAGAGACGCGCCACATAATCGGCGTGGGTCGGAAGGCCCTGCGCCGCCTGGTCCATCGCACCCTTGATCCGGGCCAGCCAGGCCGCCGAATCCACATCCCGGTACGCGATCATCGGATCCAGCCGCTCCGGCCGGTTGAACTGGCCCAGATGCACCGCCAGCCAGCTCGGCGGCGCGAAGAGGTCGAGGTCGCTCGGCAGCAGGCGGCCAGCGTGCCGGAAGTGCGCGATCTTGTCCGCCAGCGCATCCGGGATGTCCATCGCCGCGCAGTAGCGCCACAGGGGGCTGTCGTCCCGCTCGGTCAGCTTGTAGTGCAGGATGATGAAGTCGCGGATCCGCTCGTATTCGGTGATCGAGATGCGGTTGAAGGCGTCGGTGACCCGGGGATCGAAGGACTCGTCCGGAAAGAAGGCCAGGATCTTGGAAATGGCGGTCTGGATCAGGTGCAGGCTGGTGGACTCCAGCGGCTCCAGAAAGCCCGACGACAGGCCGACGGCGATGACATTGCGGTTCCACAGCTTGCGCCGCCGCCCCGTGCGGAACCGGATCGGCCGGGGGTCGGCCAGGGCGGGATCCTCGAGGTTCGCCAGCAGCAGGTCCGCCGCCGTCTGATCGTCCATGAAGGCCGAGGCGTAGACATGGCCGTTGCCCGTGCGGTGCTGCAGGGGAATGCGCCATTGCCAGCCCGCCGGGCGCGCGGTGGAGCGGGTATAGGGCGTGAACGCCCCCCGCTCGCTGGGAACGGCCAGCGCCCGGTCGCAGGGCAGCCAGTGGGACCAGTCCTCGAACCCCGTGGCCAGGGCGCCCTCGATCAGGAGCGCACGCAGGCCGGAGCAGTCGATGAACAGCTGCCCCGCGACCGACCGGCCGTCCTCCAGTCGCACGCTGTCGACGAAGCCGGTGTCGCCGTGCAGGGCGACGTCGGCGATCTTGCCCTCGATCCGGCGCACGCCCCGGGCCTCGGCGTACTGGCGCAGATGGGCGGCGTAGAGGCCCGCGTCGAAATGATAGGCGTAGTCATAGGTGGACAGGATCGACCGGGGATCGGCCGCCGGCGGGGCGAAACGGTTCTCGCGGGCCGCCGCCCAGGCCATGCAGTGATCATCGAGGGGCGCCGCCCGCCCCTCGGCCTCCGCCCGCAGCCAGTGATGGTGCGGCTGGACCAGGTCGAAGGGCCGGCCGAACGAACCGAACGGGTGAAAATACCGATGACCCAGACGCCCCCAGTTGACGAACTGGATGCCCAGCTTGAACGACCCCCGGGTGGCCTTGAGGAAGGTCGCCTCGTCGATCCCCAGCATCTGGTTGAAGCTGCGGATCGGCGGGATGGTCGCCTCGCCCACCCCCACCGTGCCGATCTCCTCGGACTCGATCAGGGTGATGCTGCAGTTCTGGCGGATGTTGCAGGCCAGGGCCGCCGCCGTCATCCAGCCGGCGGAGCCGCCGCCGACGATGACGATGCTGGACAGGGGTCTGGACGACATTCACCACGCTCCTTCGGGACGACACCCCGCCGCAGGACGGGGAGCGCCCTGCGACGCTCCCCGATGTCAGGCGCTGCGGACCGCGACACAAGCCGTCGCGATCCGCAAGGTCTGGCGGATCAGAAGGTATAGCGCAGCGACGCGGTGATGGTGCGTCCGAAGGGGATGCTGCCATCGAAGATGCCCTGGGTCGCGCTGATCCGCTGCTGGATGGCCCCGCCGCCGAACGGGCCGAGACGATCGAACAGGTTGTTCACATTGACCCCCAGTTCGAGGGCCTTGGTGATCCGGTACTTGGCGAAGGCGTTGACCAGATCCGAAGCCGGCGCCTTCTGGGTGTTCTGGTCGTCCAGATAGACCGACCCCTCCCCCGTCACGATCAGGCCCGCGGCGTAGACGCCGTTATCCCAGGACGGCGCGACGGTGTAGTTGTACCCCGGCAGGCCGTTGGGCGTCGTGTTCAGATTGACCAGGGTCGAGTCCGTCACGGTCAGGTTCGCCACCAGCCGGAAATCGCCATAGACGGCCGTGCCCGCAAACTCCACGCCCTTCGAGCGGTAGATGTTGGAGATGTTCGGGTCCAGCGGCGGATTGTGGCTGGCCCGGGTGAAGTCGTAATTGTGCTCCGTCAGCTGGGACTGGAAGTAGGTCAGTTCCGCCGTGTACCGCACGCCGAAAGCCTCGCCCCGACGCTTCACCCCCGCCTCCTGCTGCAGCAGGAAGTTCAGGGAAATGGCGTTGCCCTTCTGGGTCAGGGACCCGTCGGCGGCGTAGTTGCCGCCGAACGCCAGGCGGTCGGCGTTGAACCGTCCGCCGCGGCTGGTCCGCACGAAGAACGAGGTGTTGGCGTCGTACTCGTACAGGCCGCCGATGGACCAGGAGGTGTAGGACTTGGTGTAGTTCAGCACCTCGGTCGGCGAGGACGGCGTGACGAAGGTGGGCAGGCTGGCCGACCCCAGGGCGTCGCTGACGGTGATGTTGGCGCCGGCGACGGGGGCGTAGGTCACGCCGGACGCCTTCACCCGGTCTTCCCGCACGCTCATGTCCAGGTCGAACTTGCCGTACTTGGTGTCGGCCTCGAGGTACGGCGCATCGTCGGTATAGGTCAGGTCATAGGTCCGGCCGCCGCAGCACCCGCCCCACTGGTTGTTGTAGCCCGTGACGCCGTTGGCCGCGAGCTGCGCCCCGGTCCCGTTGGCCCCGGCGAACAGGTCCAGGGGAACGGAATTGCCGCTGGAGTTCAGGGAATAGGTGGCGTTGTTGATACGCCAGTCCATGTTGATGTGCTGCAGCATGTGGAACCAGCCGCCCCGGGCCGTCACCTGCACGTCGTCGGCCACGGCGAACTTCCCGTTCACCGTCAGGTCGTTCACCGTGTTCCCCAGGTCCTTCATGGTCGTGTAGGCCTGGGCGCCGTTATTGATGTAGGGGCTGGTGTAGAGCTGGCCCTTGTTCGGACCGGCGGCGTAGACGATGGAGCCCACGGTCGGCGTCGCCGCCGCGGGGCCGCCGTTGATCGACGAAATGGTGGAGCCGAGGATGTTGCCGGTCAGGTTTTCCGTCGTCCACTGATTGGCGAACACGCCGCTCATGTCGCTGATGCGGAAGTTGTCCGTCACCGAGATCGTGTCCGACACGTTGTAGTGGAACTCGCCGCCGAAGGCGGTCACCACTGGATGGATGCCCTCCATGTTGACGCGCTTCAGGGTTCCGTCGGCCGCCAGCACGCTGAAGGTCTGGTTGTAGATCCCCGCCGACGAATAACGCCCGGCGTTGATGCCCGGCAGGTTGCCGAAGCCGGTGACGTCGTTGCCGCTGAGGGTCGCCAGGGTGGGCATGGAGGTGTTGGTGGGCTCCTGGTCGTCCAGGCGCTTGACGTTCAGGCGCAGGAAGCCCTTGCCGTCGGCGAAGTCCTTGGTGACGTTGGCCTTCACCTGATAGCCGCTCTCGGCGTTGTAGCCGATGTGCGCCGCGCCGGACCCCTCCTTGACGAAGCCGCCCACATGGTAGCGGAGGGTGTCGCTGATGTGGTCGCCATAGTCGAAATCGAGGCGGGTCTCGTTGAAGTTCAGCCCCGTGGCGACCGAAGCCTCCCCGCCCTTGGTCTCACCGGTCTTGGAGATGTAGTTGATCACCGCCCCCGGACCCTGGGAGGCGAAGGTCGAGGCCGAACCGCCCCGCACCGTCTCGACCCGCGACACGGAATTGTCGAACCGGATCCAGTAGTCGTTGTTGCCGAACTGGACGTCGCCGAACAGGATCACGGGCAGGCCGTCCTCCTGGATGGTCACGTATTCAGACCCGCCGGTGGACACGGGAATGCCGCGCACGCCGATATTGGCGTTGCCGCCGGGACCGGCCGTGGCGCTGGCCTGCAGCCCGGGGATCAGGCGCAGGACCTCGGCCTCCGACCGGGGACCGAAATCGGTCACGACCTGGGTGTCGACGCTGGTCACCGAGATCGAGCTCTTCAGCTTGGACTTGTCGCCGCCCGCCGCCGTGACCACCACCGCCGTCAGGGTGTCGGCGTCGCTCGCCGCGACGGTCGGCGCATCGGCGGCGGATGCGAAGGCCGGCGTCATGATGGACAGGGCGGCCGTGATCGCCCCCACTGATGCGCCCGTGGTCATGCGGAATCTGGTCATGGTCTTCCCTCCCGTTTGTTTTTGTAACACCAACCGCCGCCGGGACGCCTCCGCCCCGACTCGAGGGTGGGACGCCCGCTTTGCAAACGATTGCGAGACAGACATATTCCGCATCTTTCCCCAGATCAATACGCCGGTTTCAAATAAAGAAACGACCCGACCGACGGAGTGATAATTCCATCACATTCCGGCCAGCCTCCCCGGCCGGGTCCCCCCAATGACCGGGAAAGGCGCCTTCGTCACAATTTTTCATTATCTATTACAATACATTAGACCAGAGGAACCAGGGCGCCGTGCGGCGCGGGCGCGGCCCGACCGGGTCCTGAGCTTCGGATTGGCGGGGTCGTCAGGACATAATTTTACTACGTAATTACTCGAAGTCGCTCCACACGCGGGCGCGGCGGCCCCGTGCGACCCGGCCGGCGACCGACCGTCGGGGGACGGGGCCGCATCAACGGGCTTGCGGTCGATCCCGCATTGGCCCAACGGTTCGCCACAGGCCCCACCGCACAGCTGACCCGCCCGCATGACTGACCGAGACCTCAGCCGCCCAGATCCGGACGCCCTGCTGGCCGAGGCGAACAAGGTCGGGCGCGGCCGACTGAAGGTCTATCTCGGCATGGCCCCCGGCGTGGGCAAGACCTCCGAAATGCTCACCGCCGCCGCCCGCCGGGCGTCCGAGGGGGCGGAGGTGGTGGTGGGCCTGGTGGAAACCCACGGCCGGTCCGAGACCGCCGCCCTGCTGCAGGGACTGGACGTGCTGCCCCGCCGGGTGATCGAGCATCGGGGCCGCCAGCTGATGGAGTTCGACCTGGACGCCGCCCTGGCGCGGCGCCCCCAGCTGCTGCTGGTGGACGAATACGCCCACTCCAACGCCCCGGGCTCGCGGCATCCCAAGCGCTGGCAGGATGTGGACGAGCTGCTCAGCGCCGGCATCGACGTCTGGACGACCCTCAATGTCCAGCACCTGGAGAGCCTGGTGGACGTGGTCCACCGCATCACCGGCGTGCTGCAGCGGGAAACCGTGCCCGACACGGCCCTGTCGAGCGCGGACGAGATCGAACTGATCGACATCACCCCCCAGGAGCTGAGGGACCGCCTCGCCCAGGGCAAGGTCTATGTGCCCGAGACCGCGAGCCTGGCGGCCGACCGGTTCTTCCGGGCGGAAAACCTGACGGCCCTGCGCGAACTCGCCCTGCGGCGGGCGGCCGAGACGGTGGACGACCAGCTGGTGGGCGTCATGCGGCGCCAGGGACTCACTGGTCCCTGGGCGGCGGGGGAGCGCATCCTGGTGCTGATCGGCGCCGACGCCATGGCCTCCAGCCTCGTACGCAACGGTCGGCGGATCTCCGACATGATCGGCGACGCGCCCTGGACCGTGGCCCATGTGGAGCGCCCGAGCCATCCCGTCCTGGCCCCGCTGGCCATCGACCGCCGGGCCGAGGCCCTGCGGCTGGCGGAGCAGCTGGGCGCCGCCACCACCATCCTGTCCGGCGACGATCTGGTGGAGACGGTGCTCGACTTCGCCCGGCGGCAGAACGTGACCCAGATCGTGATGGGCCGGCCCCGACCCCGCGCCCTCGCGGCGCGGTTGCGGCCGTCCCTCCCCCAGGCGCTGATGGAGGGATCCTCCGGCGCGGCCCTGCATGTGATCACCGATCATGGCCTCGCCGCCGCCGACGCCCCGACGCGGGCGCGCCTTGTCCTGCGCCGCGGCTGGGGCGGCGTCGGGACCGCCGTGCTGGCCGTGGGGGCGGCCAACGGCGTGGCCTCCGTGGTCGACCAGTTCTCCCGCGGCGCCAATCTGGCGATGATCTTCCTGGTCAGCGTGCTGGTCACCGGGCTGGGCTTTGGACTGTGGCCCGCCCTGCTGGCCGCGGCCCTGGCCGCCGTCACCTTCAACTTCTTCTTTCTCGAGCCGCGGCTGTCCATGGCCATCGGCAATCCCGCCGACCTGTTCACGTTCGCCGTGTTCTTCGGCGTGGCCGTGGTGACGGGCGGGCTGGCGGGACGGGTCCGCGACCAGGCGGCGGCGGCGGCCCGCCGGGCCAGCGCCGTCACCTCGCTCCTGGTGGCCAGCCGCAGCCTGTCCGCGGTCGCCAACCGCCAGGACGCCGCCCGGACCCTGGCCGAACAGACCGCCGCCGCCGCGTCGGGCGCCACGGTGGTGCTGCTGCCTGCGGATGGCGAAGTCGCGGTGGCGGCGGGCGCGCCGTCGGCGCCGGAGCTGGACGCCACGGCGATGACCGCCGCCCGGTGGGCCTGGGAGCGGGGCGAGGCCGCGGGCGCCGGCACCGGAACCCTGCCGCAGATCGACTGGACGTTCTTTCCCCTGCAGGGCCTTCGCGCCCGCGCCGGCGTGGCTGGGGTGGAGGCGGGGCGCATCCAGCGCGGCTCCGAGGAGGAGCGGCTGCTGTTGGCCCTGCTGGGCCAGGGGGCGGTGGCGCTGGAACGGGCGGAGCTGGCCGCCGGCGCCGTGGAACACGAGACCCTGCGCCGCTCCGACCAGCTTCGCGCCGCCCTGCTGAACTCCATCAGCCACGACCTGCGCACCCCCCTGTCCACGGTGCTCGGCGCCGCCACCACGCTGATCGATTATGGCGGCTCCCTGGCCCGCGCCGTCCATGACGACCTGTTGCTGTCGATCCGCGAGGAGGCCGAGCGGCTGAACCGCTACGTCGGCAACCTGCTCGACATGACCCGGCTGGAGGGGGGCGGGCTGAAGACCCGGGGAGAATGGACCGACGTGCGCGACGTGATCGCCGGCGCCATCGACCGGGTCGCCCGCCGGGCGCCGGACCGCCGCTTCACCCGCGACTTTCCGGCGGAGCTGTCCGCCATCATGGCCGACCCGACCCTGCTCGAGCAGGCCATCGTCAACATTCTCGAGAACGCGGTGGCCTACAGTCCCGCCGGCGAGCCCATCGACGTGGCCGCCTATGAGGACCGGTCCAACATCGTGATCAGCATAGAGGACGAGGGGCGCGGCATCCCCACGGCGGAGCTGGAGCGGATCTTCGACAAGTTCCGCCGGCTGGACGCCGCCTCCGACCGGGGCCAGGGCGTGGGCCTCGGCCTGTCGATCTCCAAGGGCTTCGTCGAGGCCATGGGCGGGCGGATCGCCGCCGCCAGCCCGATCCACGGGGATGCGCTGACCGGCTTTCGCGGCACGCGGATCCTCATCAGCCTGCCCAAGCAGCGGGCGACCCATCCGATGCTGCTCTGATCCGTCCTGAAGGGAACCGCTTGACCGCCTCTCGTCCCCGCATCCTCGTCATCGACGACGAGCCCCAGATCCATCGGTTCCTGACCCCGGCGCTGGACGCGGCGGGCTATGAGCCGGTGCGGGCGGACACGGGCGCGGCCGGTCTGAGCGAGATCGCCAAGCAGCCCCCCGACGCTGTCATCCTGGACCTGGGGCTGCCGGACATGGACGGCCAGGACGTGCTGCGCAGCGCGCGGGCCTTCTATGACGGTCCGCTGATCATCCTGTCGGCCCGCGACCGGGAGCTGGAAAAGATCAAGGCCCTCGACAACGGGGCGGACGACTATGTGGAAAAGCCCTTCGGCGTCGGCGAACTTCTCGCGCGACTGCGGGTGGCGCTGCGCAACCGGATGGTCCGCGACGTGGGCGAGCCCAGCGTTAGCGCCGGCGATGTGGAGATCGATCTGGTCAAGCGGGTGGTGCGCAAGGCCGGCGCGCCGGTGCGCCTGTCGCCGCGGGAATACGACCTGCTGGCGACCCTGGTGGAGGGCCGCGGCCGCGTCATCACCCATCGACAGCTGCTCACCGCCGTCTGGGGCCCGGCCAATGCCGACGACGTCCAGTATCTTCGGGTGTTCATGGGCCATCTGCGCCAGAAGCTGGAGGACGACCCCGCCTCTCCCCGGTGGCTGATGACCGAGCCCGGAGTCGGCTACCGGTTTGTCGGGGACGTCTAGGCGGCGCCCATTTTTGCAAGGGAGGCTGGATTGAGACGTCTCTTGAAGTTTCTGCACACCCTGTCGGCGGCGGGCATGACCGGCGCCGTCGCCGCCGTGGCGATCGTGCTGCTGGCGACCCCGCCCCTGATCGGCGCGGCGGAGTATGTCCCGGTGCTGGTCGCCATGGCCCGGATCGCGGCCTGGCTCATCGCCCCGTCCATGGTGCTGACGGTCATCACCGGCCTTCTGGCGATCGTGCCGACGCCGGCCTTTCAGGAGGCGGGCTGGGTCTGGGCCAAGGCGGCGACGGGGATCCTGATCCTCGAGGGCGGCCTGCAGGTGCTGGGCCCGATCCAGGCCGAGGCGAAGCGCGGCGCCCGCGCGCTGGCCGTGGCGCCGGACCCGGCCTCGGTGTCGCGCCTGATGACCGCCGAGGCCAACACCCTCTGGCTGCTGGTCGCCGTCTGCGCGGCCAATATCGCGCTGGGGGTCTGGCGCCCCCGGATGCCGAAGCTTCCGTTCTGACCCCGTTTGACCTGCCGGCGGAACTGTCGGAAGCTTGGCCGAACGCATGACGGGGGCCTGCCTTTCCATGAAATACCTGCATCTTCTGACCTGTGCGGCGGCGACCGCCCTGTTGGCCGCGACGCCGACGATGGCCGCGGCGACGGACCTGACCGCCGTCAACCGGATCATGGACATGGGCCTCAACCATTCCCAGGTGGTGGCGACCGAGGCCTATCTGGCCGACCAGATCGGCGGTCGGATGACCAACTCGCCGGCCATGCGCAAGGCCGAGGCCTGGACCTCTGACCAGTTCCGCGCCTGGGGCCTGAGCCAGGTGCGGAAGGAAGGGTTCGCCTTCGGCCGCGGCTGGTGGATCGACGCCGCCCATGTGCGGATGACCAGCCCCCGCCCGGTGGAGCTGGCCTCGATTCCCGTGGCCTGGACGCCGGCGACGGCGGGGCCGCTGACCGCCTCGGTGATCGTGGCGCCGATGCGCTCGGAGCGGGACTTCGCGCAGTGGAAGGGCAAGCTCGCCGGCAAGATCGTGCTGGTGAGCTGGCCGGCGCCGCCGAAGGATGACACGACTGCTCCCTTCGCCCGCCTCACAGACGCCGACATCGCCAAGCTCGATCACATCCAGCTGCCGCATCTCGACCCCAAGCGTGACGCCGACCTGGTCAAGTATTTCACCTTCGGCGCGCGGCTGGACGCCTTCCTCGCCTCCGAGGGCGCCGTGGCCTGGGCGCGGATGTCCCGGACGGAGGGCCGCCGCGTGCACGGCGAGGGCTACAGCTACCAGGCGGGCGCCACGCCGAAGCTGCCGGGGGTGGAGCTGGGCGCGGAGGACTACCGCCGGCTGGCCCGCCTGGCCAGGATCGGCGACGTGAAGCTGGAGATCGACAGCCGGGTGCGGTTCGACGACACCGACCTCAACGCCTACAATGTCCTGGCCGACATACCGGGCAAGGACGCCAAGGCCGGCTATGTGATGGCCGGCGCGCACCTGGACAGCTGGGTGGCGGGGGACGGCGCCTCTGACAACGGGGCGGGCTCGGCGGTGGTGATGGAGGCTGCGCGGATCCTCGCGGCCCTGGGCGTCAAGCCGCGACGCAGCATCCGGTTCGTGCTCTGGGCCGGAGAGGAACAGGGCCTGCTGGGCTCCGCCGCCTATGTGGAGCAGCATGTGGCCACCCGGCCGAAACCCGCCGATCCGGAGATCGCCAAGCTCGGCCCCTATTTCGGCGGGAACCAGTTCCCGGTGACCTTCAAGCCGGAAGCCGCCCAGCTGGCCGCCTACTTCAACATCGACAACGGGTCCGGCAAGGTGCGGGGCGTCTATGCCGAGGGCAATGTGGCGGCGGCGCCGATCCTGAGGGAGTGGCTCGCCCCCCTGTCCGGCCTCGCCGCCGGCGCCGTCGTCACCTCGCCCACGGGGTCCACGGACCACGTCTTCTTCAACGATCTGGGACTGCCGGCCTTCCAGTTCATCCAGGACCCCCTCGACTACGAGAGCCGCGTCCACCACACCGACATCGACACCTTCGATCACGCGAGGCCCGATGACCTGCGGCAGGCGGCGGTCGTGCTGGCGACCCTGTTGCTGGACGCCGCCGACGCCGAGGCGCCGATGCCGCGCAAGCCGCCGCCCACGAAGCCGCAGCCGGATGATCCCACCGCGACGCCGGAACCCGACTGGCGCTAAGGCGCCGGCGCCGCCAGCGCCGCGGCGGGATAGCGGGCGATCGTCCCGGCCTTGTAGTCCGTCAGCCAGATGGCGCCGAAAGCCCAGGCGAGGGAGTCCCCGCCCGGTCCGGTCCACTGGCGCACGATCCGGCCCGTGCGGGCCTCGATCCGGGTCAGGGGCGCGCCGAACAGCGTCGGCCAGACGGCGTCGGCGCCGAAGGTGATGTCCCCGCCCGGCCCGACCAGACCGGCGGCGATCCGCGCGATCACCTGATGGGTGCGCGCATCGATCCGGACCACCTCTCCGGTCCCCTGGAGCAGGACCCAGACCGCCCCGCCCCCGGCGGTCAGGAACCGGGGCCCGGCCCCGACCGGAACCGTGGCGACGATCCGCCCCGTCGGTGCGTCCACCGCTGTCACCTCGCCGGTCTCGTGTCCCGTAACCCAGACCACCCCGTCGCTGTAGAGGGGATTGTAGGACCCGGGCGGAATCCGGACGGTCTGGGTCACCCGGCCGCTGCGGGCGTCGATCCGGACCAGCGCGCCCTTCGCATCGGTGACCATCCACAGGCTTTCGCCATCCGAGGCGATCCCGCCCTCAGCGGCGGCGGGCCCGGGGCCGAGCACCTCCGCCAGCTGGTTGGTCGCCAGATCGATCCGCGCGAGGGCGGGAACCTTGCCGCAGAGGGGCGCCCACAGGCTGCCGGCGGCGACCGCCAGCCCGGCGCACGCCTCCCCCGGCAGGGGAACGGTGGCGATGACGCGATTGGTCGCGGGGTCGATCCGGTGCGCGGCGAAGGGCCCGGTGCTGGCCACCCAGACCGCATCCCC
>CAINOV010000344.1 GCA_903851655.1 uncultured Caulobacterales bacterium | reverse complement strand
GTTCGTCCTCACTGGCCGGCGCGGCGCGGCTGACGGGGTAGGACGACTGGATGCCGGACCAGTTGCGCCAGACGATATGGCCGGCGCCGTCAGTGTCCGGCGGTCCCGCTGGCTCCCGATCCCGCCACAGGCGGTAGCCCACCGCCCCCGCGGCGCCGCCGCCGACAAGCACCGCCGCCGATCCGGCCAGCAGGCCCCGTCGCGTGGATCCCGATCGCTTCGCCATGTCGCCCCTCCCCTCTTGCGCCGCAGGCCCGCTCAGTTGACCGGCTGGTCGGCCATGAAGCGCACCAGCGCCTTGTCGTCGTCCGCCGTGCAGGAGAAGCACTGCCCCCCCGCCGGCATGCCCTTGTATCCGCCCAGCACGCTGGTCATCAGCGCCGGCATGCCCTTGGCCGCCCGGGGCGCCCAGGCGGCGCGGTCGCCCGTCAGGGGCGCGCCGGCGCCGGGATTGGCGTGGCAAGCCTTGCAAGCGTGGCTGTAGAGGTCCGCCAGCCGCGCATCCGCCGGCGCCATCGCCGCCGCTTGGGCTGCGATCTCCGCCGGAGAGCGGGTCGGCTGGGCCGGCTGGCAGGCCGCCAGCACAAGGCCGGCCGCCAAGAGCGCGAGGATCGCGCGCAACCGGCTCATCGAGCGGTCCCCCGGGCGGGAGGGGCGGGCGGCAGGATATTGGCCAGATAGCTCAGCACCATGCGGCGGGATTCCTCGAAGGCAAAGTTCGAAATTTTTCCGTTATCGAGCGGCAGGACGCTCCAGAGCCGGTCGATGATCATCACCGCCAGGGTGAGCCGCCGGGCCAGGTCCGGAACCGGAGGCAGATGGAACAGGGCGTCCAGCGCCTCGGCGAAGCGCTCGCCCTGGGCCTGCATGTGGGCGAGATCGGCGGCGGCCATCAACGGCGACGCCCCGGTCCGGGCCATCAGCTGGCCATAGACCGGAAAGCCGTCATAGAAGGCCCGGGTCGCCGCCAGCAGGCCGTCCACCAGATCGCTCCAGCCCGCCATGGGGCCGGCCTTGGCCAGGGCCTGCTCCAGCATCTGGTCCTGCAGGGCGTTGTAGCGCGCCAGCAGCGCCGCCAGCAGGGCGTCCGCCGTGGGGAAGAAGTGATAGAGGCTGGAGGCCGGCGCGCCGGCCTCCGCCGCCACGGCGGGCAGTCCGAGGAACGCGGCGCCGGACGCCAGGATCAGCCGGTCGGCGGCGTCGAGGAACAGCGCCGCCCGCGCCCGGCCGGCGGCCCGACGGGGGACAGGACCAGGGCTCGGCGCCCCGTCCAGCCGTATCGAGGAGAGATCGTCCGCCATCCGGGCCCTGTCCAGATAATCGAATTTTTTCGACTATCTTTCCAGGGCGGCCGGATGTCAACCGATCCGCCGGTCAGAAACAGCTGTAGCCGCCGTCCAGCAACAGTACGTCACCGGTATGGAAGCTGGAGGCGTCGCTGGCGAGATAGACGGCCACGCCGGCGAATTCGTCCGGCCGGCCCCAGCGGCGGACCGGCACCCGGCCGATCACCGCCTCGTTGAACTTGTCATGGCCCTGGGCGGCGGCGGTCATGTCGGTGGCCACCCAGCCGGGCAGCACGGCGTTGGCGCGGATGCCGTAGCGGGCGTACTCCACGGCAATGCCCTTGAGCATGGGGAGCAACGCCCCCTTGGTCGCCGTATAGGCCTGGTTGCGCGCGGCCCCCTGAAGGGCGCCAAGGGAGGCCGTGGCCATCAGCGAGCCGCCGGGATCCCCCGCCTTGGCCCGGGCCACCATGGATCGACAGGCCTCCCGCAGGGTCCAGAAGGCGCCGTCCAGATTGACCCGCATGTTCTGCCGCCAGATGTCCGTGGTCATGTCGACGAAGGACGGCGCGCCGCGTCCGACGCCGGCATTAGCGATCACCGTGTCCAGCCGGCCCATCTTCGCCTCGGCCTCGGCCATGCCGGCGACGACCTGGGCTTCGTCGGCCACGTCGACGGTCTGGATCAGGACGCGGACGCCATGGGCCTTGAGGGTCGCCTCGGCCTCGGCGTTGCGCTCGGCGTTGGAGCCCCAGATGACGATGTCGGACCCGGCCTGGGCCAGGCCCTCGGCCATGCCGAGGCCGATGCCGCGGTTCCCCCCGGTGACCAGGGAGACCTTGCCGGAGAGGTCGAAGGGCTTGAACGTCATGGGGGGCTTCCTCGCATCCTGTGATTGGACGCCAGTGTCGACGCCTCACCATGCGGAAGGCAAGCCCGGACTAGCTGTCCCGATACCGGCGCCGATACCGCTCCACCCGTCCCTGCCGGCCGATGAAGGCGTTGCCGATCAGGCTGGTGACGCTGACCACGATGGAGCCCAGCAGGGCCGCGGCGAACCCGGCCACGTGGAAGCCCGGCAGCAGCAGGCTGACCCCGTAGAACAGGCCGGCGTTGATGACGAAGACGAACAGACCCAGGGTGATGATCGTGAAGGGCAGGGTCAGCAGGATCACGATCGGCCGGATCACGGCGTTGACCACCGCCAGCACCAGCGCCGCCAGGATCAAGGTCTTCGTGTCGTCGAAGGCGATCCCCGGCACGAGTTTCGAGGCGAGATAGAGGCCCAGCCCCACCATCACCATCCGCAACAGCACACCTATCATCGCCCGCACCTCCCCACCGATGACCGCCGCCCGGAGCTTTGCGCGTTCGCCGGCGGGAGGCAAGCCAAGCCGCTTTCCGCTACGGCGCCCCTTCATCCCCGCTGCGGGGCGGGCTATGTGTGAAGGATCATGGCCACCAAGCCCGAATCCCCCACCGAGCCGTTCAAGCGCGCTCTGGCCCACGCCGCCCGCAGTCTGGCCGAGACGCCGGACCTCGAGGTCGTGTTTTCCGGCGACGGGCCGTCCCTGGTGGGCAACCGCGCCACATTGCCGCACCCGCCCCGGGACCTGTCGGAGCGGGAGGCCTCCCGCCTCCGGGGCATGGCCGACCAGATGGCCCTGCGGCTCGCGCACCACGACGGCGCCACCCACGCCCGGCTGCGCCCTGTGGACCCCGCCGGCGCCGCGGCCTTCGAAGCCATCGAGCAGGCGCGGATCGAGGCCATCGGCGCCAACGCCCTGGGCGGCGTCCGCGCCAACCTCACCGTGCTGCTGGAGGGGCAGGTGGAGCGCAAGGGCCTCGCCCGGATGGTGGACCGCACCGCCGTGCCCTTGCCCGACGTGCTGGCCCTGCTGGTGCGCGAGCGTCTCACCGGCGACGCGCCCCCCGCCGGCGCCCGGGCCATGGTGGATCTGGTCCGCGCCGAGATCGAGAAGAAGGCCGGCGGCGACCTGGACCGGCTGACAGGCGCCATGGACGACCAGAACGCCTTCGCCCGCATCGCCCGCACCATCCTGTCCGACCTGGACCTGGGGGAGGACGCCAGCGACCCGACGGAGGACACCGAGGACGAGGCTCCGGACTCCGACTCCGAGCCCGAACCCGCCGACAGCGACGACGGCGAGGGCGACAGCCAGGAGAGCGACGGCTCCTCCACCGCCGAGACCGAGCCGTCGGACAGCGACACCGACAGCGGCGAGGACCAGTCGGTCCAGCTGGAGGATTCCGACGAGAGCGACACCACCGACGACGCCCCGGACCTGGGCGACGGGATGCAGCCCTCCCGCCCCGACTTCAAGGACCGCGGCGCCGTGGAGCCCGCCTACAAGGTCTATTCCACCAAGGACGACGAGGTGGTCCCGGCGGAGGAGCTGTGCGACGCCGAGGAGCTGGCCCGCCTGCGCGCCTATCTGGACCAGCAGATCCAGCAGTTCTCCAGCGTCGTCTCGCGTCTCGCCAACAAGCTGCAGCGCCGCCTTCTGGCGCAGCAGAACCGGTCCTGGAGCTTTGATCTGGAGGAAGGCGTGCTGGACGTGTCGCGCCTGACCCGGATCATCACCGACCCCACCGCGCCCCTGTCGTTCAAGCAGGAGGACGACACCGAGTTCCGCGACACGGTGGTGACCATCCTGATCGACAATTCCGGCTCCATGCGCGGACGGCCGATCATGGTCGCCGCCGTCTGCGCCGACATCCTGGCCCGCACCCTCGAGCGGTGCGCGGTCAAGGTGGAGATCCTGGGCTTCACCACAAGGGCCTGGAAGGGCGGGCAGGCGCGGGACGAGTGGATCCGGTCGGGCAAGCCCGCCAATCCCGGCCGCCTGAACGACCTGCGCCACATCATCTACAAGTCGGCGGAGGCGCCCTGGCGCCGGGCGCGGAAGAACCTCGGCCTGATGATGCGCGAGGGCCTGCTGAAGGAGAACATCGACGGGGAAGCGCTCGTCTGGGCCCACAGCCGGCTGATGGCGCGGCCGGAGAGCCGGCGGATCCTGATGGTCATCTCCGACGGAGCGCCGGTGGACGATTCCACCCTTTCGGTGAATTCCGGCCACTATCTGGAGCGGCACCTGCGGCAGGTGATCGGCGAGATCGAGGGCGCGTCCCCCGTGGAGCTGATCGCCGTGGGCATCGGCCACGACGTGACCCGCTACTACAAGCGCGCCGTGACGATTGTCGACGTGGAGCAACTGGGCGGGGCCATGACCGAGAAGCTGGCCGAACTGTTCGACGAGCGGCCCAAGTCGGTCGCCCGAGGCGGCGGCTTCGGCGGCGTGCTGCGCCCCGCCGCCCGGCCCGCCGTGAAACAGCCCGCCTGATGGTCGAGGCGCTGGAGACCTTTGAAGCTGGGGAGATCGTGCTCCAGTCCGGGGTCCGGCTTCCGGACGCGCGGCTGGTCTACAAGACCTACGGGACCCTGAACGCCGGCCGGGACAATGTGATCGTGGCGCCGACCCACTATGCGGGCCAGCACACCGACACGGCCTGGCTGGTGGGCGAGGACAAGGCGCTGGATCCGCGGCGCGATTTCATCGTCATTCCCAACATGCTGGGCAACGGCCAGTCCTCTTCCCCCAGCAACACGCCCGCTCCCTTTGACGGCCCCCGGTTTCCCCGGGTCACGCTGGCGGACAATGTCCGGCTGCAGCACCGTCTGCTCACCGAAGCGCTGGGCGTGACGCGGGTGCAGCTGGTGGTCGGCTTTTCCATGGGCGCGCAGCAGGCCTATCACTGGGGCGCGCTCTATCCGGACCTGGTGGCGCGGATCGCGCCCATCTGCGGCTCGGCCCGCACGGCGCGGCACAATTTCGTGTTCCTGGAGGGGCTGAAGGCCGCCCTGACCGCCGATGCCGCCTTTGCCGGGGGTGACTATGCGACGCCGCCGGTGAGAGGGCTGAAAGCCTTCGCCCGGGTCTATGCCGGGTGGATGTTCTCCCAGGCCTTCTATCGGGACAAGATCGACCAGCTGCAGATGGGCGCGCCGGACCTGCAGACCTTCCTGGCCTTTCTCGAGGGCCATTTCCTCGCCCGGGACGCCAATGACCTCCTGACCATGCTCGACAGCTGGCAGACGGCGGACATCAGCGGCGGCGGCGATCTTGCGGCGGCGCTGGGGGCGATCCGGGCCCGGGCCCTGGTCATGCCCTGCGAGACCGACCTCTATTTCCCCGTGGCCGACAATGCGGCGGAGGTCGCGCTGCTGCCGGATGCGGAGCTCAAGGCCATCCCGTCCGTCTGGGGTCACATGGCTGCGTCCGGCCTCAATCCCGTGGACGCCGCCTTCATCGATGCGCAGCTGAAGGACCTGCTCGCGCGCTGAGCCGCCGGGTCAGATCACACCCCGGCTGCGCAGACCGGCCAGCGCCTCCGCGTCGAGCCCCACGGCGTCGCGCAGCACCTCGTCCGTATGGGCGCCCAGGGGCGGGCCCGGCCAGCGGACCTCGCCCGGCGTGCGGCTGAGCAGCGGAAAGGCGTTCTGCATCTTCACCGAACCAAAGGCCGGGTGCGGCACTTCGACAATGGACCTTCGCGCCTGGAACTGCGGGTCCTCCAGCATGTCGGCGGCCTTGTAGATCAGGCCGGCGGCCACGCCCCGCTCGTCCATCAGCTGCAACAGCGCCTGGGTCTCCTGCGTGGCGGTCCAGGCGGAGATGATGGCGTCCAGTTCGGCCTGGTGCTGGCCCCGGGCGGCATGGCCCTTGTAGCGCTCCGCCAGCTCCGGCTGGCCCATGGCTTCGGTCAGGCGCTCGAACAGGGTGTCCTGGTTGGCGCCGATCACCACCATGTCGCCGGACGCCGTGGGATAGGCGTTGGACGGAGCGATCCCCGGCAGGATCGAGCCCGACCGCTCCCGCTGATAGCCTGTGACGACGAACTCGGTGATCAGGTTCTCCATCACCGAGAGCACGCTTTCATAGATGGAGGCGTCCACCACCTGGCCCTTGCCGGTCATGTGCCGGGACTGGAGCGCCATCATCACCCCCAGCGCCGCATGCAGGCCAGACAGGCTGTCGCCGATGGAGATGCCCGCCCGGGCCGGGGGACGGTCGGGCTCCCCCATGATGTAGCGCAGGCCGCCCATGGCCTCGCCGATCAGGGCGTAGCCCGCCCGCTGGCTGTAGGGGCCCGTCTGGCCGAAGCCGGACACCCGGGCCATGATCAGCCCCGGATGGAGGGCGGACAGGGCCTCATAGCCCAGCCCCCACTTCTCCATCGCCCCGGGACGGAAATTCTCCACCACGATGTCGGCGGACAGAATCAGCTTGCGGGCGATGTCCTGCCCCTCCGCCGTGCGCAGGTCGAGGGTGACGGAGCGCTTGTTGCGGCCGATCACCGGCCACCAGGGGGACTGCCCGCCGGGCAGGCTGCGGCCCCACTGGCGCATGGGATCGCCCTTGCCGGGGTCCTCCAGCTTGATCACGTCCGCCCCGAAGTCGCCGAGGATCTGGCCGCAGAAGGGCCCGGCGATCAGGCTGCCCATCTCGATCACGCGAAGGCCGGCCAGGGGGCCGCTTTTGGAGTCGGTCATGAGGTCTCGGGTCGGGAGCGACAGGGTCAGGCGGTGATCTTCACCGGCGGGTCGGTAAAGCGCGACGCCGCGGTGATCACCTCGTCGGGCACGGACAGCATCTGCTGATACATCGCCTCGGGATAGACCATGTGCGGCTTGGCCGGGTCATAGGCCGGCTGCGGAACCTTGCCCCCGGCGTCAGGGGACGGCGCCGGCCGGGTGTAGCGGGCCAGCTCCTCGGCGGAGATGCCGGCCAGGCCCACCACCTCCGGATCGATCCAGGCGCGGGGGTCGAGCTCGGTCATCTGGGTGGAGATCTCCAGGGTCAGCTGGTCCGGACCCGCGAAATAGATGGACTTGCAGAAGCCGTGGTCGATGGGGCCGAAGACGTTCACCCCGTGGCTGCGGATGCGGTCGCGCAGGCCGAGGAGCGCCGTCTCGTCCGCAGCGCGGAAGGCGATGTGCTGCATCGTCCCCGGCGCGCTGGACAGGGCCCCGTTGCCCGAATGGGTCTTGCCCAGCTCGATCGGAATGGTCTTGGCCTCCGGCGTCTCGACGATGGAGAAGTAGCAGGCGTCGTTCATCTCGAGAAAGGCGTGATAGGCGCCGGGGACCCCGTGCATGAAGAACAGCGCCTTCAGCTCGCAGCCCAGCACCTCGGAGAAGAAGGCGATGTGCGTCTTGATGTCGCCCGCCATCACGGCGATGTGGTGCACCCCGTCGATCCTGGCCCCAATCGGCCGGCTCCCGTCTGGCCTGGACATGTCCGCTCTCCCTCGATCGTCGCCCGTTGCGGCTTGTGTTGGGCGAAGGATAACGCTGTCATGTCCGGAAAACCAAGCGCCGGGAAGAAACACATGGTCAGGATCGTGCGGGAGCCCTACGGCTTCGTCCACAAGGACAAGAGCCCGTTCAAGGACGTCTATGGCGGCGATGACGGCCGGGTGTTCGTGGAGTGCATGCGCATCCGCCCGGAAGCGGACACCACGGCAAGGTCGGTGATCGTCTTCTCCCACCCCATCGGCGGCGGCGCCTTCCTGCCGATGGTGTCGGCCCTCGCCGCCGCGGGACGGCATGTCATTTACTGCAATCCCCGATACCGGGGGAACGACACCGCCCTGATCCTGGAGAAGTGCGTGCTGGACCTGGGCGCCTGCATCCGGGACCTGAAGCAGCGCTTCGGCTACAGCCAGGTGGTGCTGGGCGGCTGGTCCGGAGGCGGGTCCCTGTCCATGTTCTATCAGGACCAGGCGCAGGACCCGACGATCACCGAGACCCCGGCGGGGGACCCCTGCGACCTCGTGGGGGCGAGCCTGATCCCGGCGGACGGCATCCTGCTGCTGGCCGCCCATCTCAGCCGCGCCGCCACCCTGACGGAATGGATGGACCCGTCGATCACCGACGAGGCCCGGCCCTTCGAGCGGGACCTGTCCCTGAACATCTACCACCCCGGCTGTCCCGCCCAGCCGCCCTACGCGCCGGACTTCGTGGCCCGGTTCCGCGCCGCCCAGGTCGCCCGCAACCACCGGATCACCGACTGGGTCCGGGGAGAGCTGGCGGCCCTGCGGGCGGCGGGGGACGGCAACGCCGAGCGCGCCTTCGTGGTGCACGGCACCATGTGCGACGTGCGCTGGACGGATCCGACCCAGGACCCCTCCGACCGGCCGCCCCACACCTGCTATCTGGGAGAGCCGCGGATCGCCAATGACGGGCCGGTCGGGCTGGCGCGGTTCACCACGCTGCGGTCCTGGCTGTCGCAATGGAGCCTCGCGGCCACCCGCGCGGACGGGCTGGGCAATGCGTCCCGGGTCCGGTGCCCGACCCTGGTGATCAACAACACCGCCGACCTGGCCTGCACCCCCAGTCACGCCCGCAGGCTCTACGACGCCCTGGTCCGGTCGGATCGCAGCTATCAGGACATCCACGGCGCCGATCACTACTACACGTCCCGGCCTGACCTGCTGCCCGAAGCGGTGGGTCACGTGGACACCTGGATGACCGCCCAGGGCTTCCGGACTTGAGCCGCGGCCCGCGCCCGCCTAGATACGCCGGTCCCCGCCGCCGCGGGGGCTGAGCCCGGAGCGCGCGCGGAATGGCCGACACCCTTGACGACGAACTGGCCGAGCTGGCGGACGAGTTCGAGCTGCTGGGCGACTGGGAGGAGCGTTACCGCCACCTGATCGATCTGGGGCGGACTCTCACGCCCCTGACCGATGACGAGCGGTCGGAAGCCAACCGCGTCCGGGGCTGCGCCAGCCAGGTCTGGGTGGTGCGCGATCCGGCCGACGCCGGTCGCCTGTCCTGGCGCGGCGACAGCGACGCCCACCTGGTGCGCGGATTGATCGCGGTGGTCCTGCGCTTGTTCAGCCATCGGACGCCCGCGGAAATCCTGGCCTTCGACGCTCCGGCGGGCCTGCGCCGCCTCGGCCTGACGGAGGCTCTGTCGACCCAGAGGTCCAACGGATTGCACTCCATGATCGAACGGATCCGACGGGACGCCCTCGCGGGTTGACACTTTTTTGCGCAGATGTGGCAAAAGCCGCCGAAATCGTTCATGGACTGTCAAGCGGATGGGGTTAATCGTTTTTCGAACGAACGCGCTCGGACGGTTCCATCCGACGATTTCCAGTTGACGCCAGGATATTGAGTGACAGAGACCAAACGATCGCCCGCCCGGCCCCTAGGCCGTCCGGTCCCGCCGTGCTCGCGAAATAGCGACCGCCGGTCGCCGGAGCGCCGGGCGTCATGAGTATCGTGTTCTTCGCCGGGCTGATCGTCACGCTGGTCACCTGCGTCCCGGTCATCTGGCAGCTCAGAAATCACCCGCGCGGCCTGATCGTGCTGTTTCTCACGGAGATGTGGGAGCGGTTCTCGTATTACGGCATGCGCGGCCTGCTGATCTTCTATCTGACCGAACAGTTCCTGTTTTCCGACCGGGCGGCGGCGGCGCAGTACGGCGCCTACACGACCCTGGTCTATCTGCTGCCCCTGATCGGCGGGATCGTCGCCGACCGCTATCTGGGCAACCGCAAGGCCGTGGCCTTCGGCGCCCTGCTGCTGGTGTTCGGCCACCTGACCATGGCCGTCGAGGGCCCGCCGGCGCAGCAGCAGCTCAGCTATCACGGCCAGACCTACACGTTCGCCACCGAGGGCCGGGGCGAGGCCCGCCACGTCCAGCTGCAGGTGGGCGGGGGCCGCTATGACTACGGTCCCAGCGCCGACGGCGGCCTCGAGATCCGCGGCCTGCCCGCCAGCGCCCCCCTGCCGGCCGTGCTGAAGAAGGGGGAGTTCACCCTCAGCGTGAAGGACGGCCGGCCGATCTACCAGAACTTCTTCTTCCTCGCCCTGTCCCTGATCGTGGTGGGCGTCGGCTTCCTGAAGTCCAGCATCTCGTCCATCGTCGGGCAGCTTTACGAGCAGAACGACCCGCGTCGCGACCCGGGCTTCACCCTCTACTACTACGGCATCAATCTCGGCTCCTTCTGGGCCGCCGTGCTCTGCGGCTGGCTGGGGGAGAGCTATGGCTGGTCCGTGGGCTTCGGCGCCGCCGGCGTCGGGATGATGGCCGGGTTCCTGGTGTTCGTCATCGGCCGCCCCCTGCTGCAGGGCAAGGGCGAGCCGCCGAACCCCGCCGAACTGAAGCGCAAGGTGCTGGGCCCCATCAATGTGGAGAACCTGGTCTATCTGGCCTCGGTAATCGTGCTGGGCGTCGTCTATTTCGTGGTCGGCGACAACAAGCTGGTCGGGCTGCTGCTGCTGCCCGTGGCCGGCGCGACCCTGCTCTACGTGTTCTGGTGGCTGTACAAGAACGGCGGCCGCAAGGAGTGGGAGCGGGTGTTCCTGGCCCTGACCCTGGTCGCCGGCGCCACGGTGTTCTGGGCCCTGTTCGAGCAGGCCGGCAGCTCGCTGAACCTGTTCGCCGAGCGCAATGTCAACCTGACCCTGGTGGGCGCGCCGATCCGCCTGCCCCTCCTGGGCCGGGAGCTGTTCATCGGCTCCCGGGCGATGCTGGCCCAGTCGGGGCTGGCGCCCGGGTCGGTCTGGTGGGTGGATGCGGGCATGACCGCGGCCCAGGCCCAGTCGTTCAACGCCGGCTTCATCCTGATCTTCGTGCCGGTGTTCGCCGCCCTGTGGTCCTGGCTCGGCAAGCGGGGCAGGGATCCCGATCCCCTGACCAAGTTCGGCCTGGCCCTGATCCAGGTGGGCCTCGGCTTCCTGGTGCTGGTCTATGGGGCAAAGTATGCCGACATCCATGCGCGGACGCCGCTGGTGTTCCTGGCGGTCAGCTACCTGCTGCAGACCACAGGCGAGCTCTGCCTGTCGCCCATCGGCCTGTCACAGATCACCAAGCTGGCCCCGCCGGTGCTGATCTCCACCCTGATGGCGGTGTGGTTCCTGGCCTCGTCCCTGGCCCAGTATGTGGGCGGCTTCATCGCCCAGTTCGCGGGCTCCGACACCGTGGCCGGCCAGGTGCTGGACCCGAAACTGGCCCTGGCCACCACCATCAACGTGTTCAACATCATCGGCGTGGCCGCCGCCGGCGTCGGCGTGCTGTACCTGGTGCTGAGCCCCTTCCTGAAGAAGTGGTCGCACGGGTCGGACAACGTCTCCGCCGACTAGGCCGATCAGACCGCGGTTCCGCCCACGGTCAGGCCGCTGAGCTTGAGGGACGGCTGGCCGACGCCCACCGGCACGCCCTGGCCCGCCTTGCCGCAGACGCCGATGCCGGGATCGAAGTCGAAGTCGTCGCCGATATGGGTGATCCGCGTCAGCGCCGTGGGGCCGTCGCCGATCAGGGTCGCGCCCTTCACCGGCGCCGTGATCTTGCCGTCCTCGATCAGATAGGCCTCTGTGCACTGGAAGACGAACTTGCCGTTGGTGATGTCCACCTGGCCGCCGCCCAGATTGGCGCAGTAGAGGCCGCGCTTCGTCCCGGCGATCATCTCCGCCTGAGGCGTGGATCCCCCCAGCATGCCGGTATTGGTCATCCGCGGCATGGGGATG